>JBATKF010000344.1:0-1555 GCA_049669185.1 Sedimenticolaceae bacterium
GGGAAGCGGCGCAGGGCCTCCAGGCGAAAACCGGCCATCCGGCGATAGACGGCATCGATCGGGAATCCCTCGCGCGCCAGACCGATGGCCGGCGAAAGGCTGACCTCCAGCGGCAGACGGCCATAGTGCCGCGCGATATGCGCCAGCGCCGCCGGGGTGCCCGGGATACCGGCAGCCAGTGGCCCATCGATCGACGCACCCGGGACCACATCGCCCTGCGCATCGAGGTACATGTCGGCACGGGCCGCCAGCGGCGCACGTTCGCGTCCGTCGATCATGACCTGACGGCCGTCGCGTCCTCGGTGGAGCAGCCAAAACCCACCGCCACCGAGTCCCGACCCATAGGGCTCTACGACCGCCAGCGCGGCGCTGATCGCAACTGCGGCATCGAAGGCGTTACCCCCGGCCTGCAGGATCAAGCGCCCGGCCTCGGTTGCGAGCGGGTGGGCAGTCGCAACGGCGTCGGACGCCGGTCTGCCGGTCGCGCCGGCGGCGGCCGCAACAAGAATCAGATAAAAAACGAAAAGGCTCCGCAGAGGAGCCTTTCCCAAGCGACGGATGCGCTGTCGGTCAGGCACTGGCGGCGGTTATGCGCTCGTACTTGGCCATCAGCTCTTCCTGGGTCTCGACCTTATCCGGATCGTGCGGGATGCAGTCGACGGGGCAGACTTCGACGCACTGCGAGGTCTCGTAATGCCCGACACACTCGGTGCATAAGGCCGGATCGATCTCGTAGATCTCGTCTCCCTGAGAGATTGCGCCATTTGGGCACTCAGGCTCGCAAACATCACAGTTGATGCATTCGTCGGTGATCATCAGGGCCATGCCGGCTACTCCCTAACACTGTTCGGAGAATCGAGCCCTAAACGCAGCGCTTGCTATCGAACAGTCGCTGCACCTCGGGGTGCACGAATTCTGACACATCCCCACCCAGTCGGGCGATTTCCCTTACCAAGGTCGAGGAGATAAAGGCGTACTGCTCGGCCGGCGTCAGAAAGACTGTCTCAATCTCCGGCGCCAGGCGACGGTTCATACTGGCCAACTGAAACTCGTACTCGAAGTCTGAGACCGCCCGCAGGCCACGGATTACGATACCTGCGCCATGGCTGCGGCAAAAATCGACCAACAAACCTTCGAAGGGCACGACCTGGACATTGGGGACATCGGCCAACGCCACTCGCGCCAGGTTTACACGTGCCGCGACGTCGCAGACCGGGGCCTTGCCGGTGTCTTTTGCCACCGCGACCACGATCTGGTCGAACAACCGCGCTGCACGCGACACCAGATCGCTATGGCCGTTAGTGATGGGATCAAAGGTACCTGGATAGACAGCTTTTTTCATTGCGCATCATCAGGGCCGCAGGGGCGAATCGCAGCGGCGGCACCCCCGTCCTCGAGTTGACAAGAAGCTGTCGCATTCTAGCCTGAAAATCTCACCGGCATCGCGGCGACTGGCGGGATTCGCAGCCGGCCTGGCGCAGGGCTGGAGCGAAAATGGTAGCCGTAGCTACCACTTGAGTGAAGCCCAAGCCAGGGCGAGCGAGAAACCGCCAGG
>JBATKF010000345.1:0-1517 GCA_049669185.1 Sedimenticolaceae bacterium
CAATCGCTTGCGGCGCTGCCGCAGGAATGCAAAGGAAGTGAACAACACCATCGTCAAGAACGCCCCTCCCGGGGCATGCTCGTTTGCGCCGATTCGGCTCGCAACAGGGAGCAACGACATGGCTTGCAGACAGGCATTTTCAGCTCGAACGGCGTGGTGTCTGAAGGTCGAATCCGCGACCGCGGACCGGAGACGCTACGGCTCGCCGGTGATCAGTAACCCGCCATTCGCAATTGTGGGTGGAGGTCTGATCGCGACTCGATAATGCCGAGCGAAGTGAGTCGCAACGGCTGTAAATTTTCGTAAACGTTGCACGTGGACACTTGCTCGATTCACCCCAGCTTCTGCGCCAGATCCTCGGCCTTCAGATGCGTATACCGGCGCAGCATGCGCAGATCCTTGTGTCCGGTGATACTCGCGACCTCCATGATGTTCAACCCTTTCTCAAAAAGGCGCGTCGTTGCCTCGTGGCGCAGGTCGTGGAAGCGGAGGTCTTCAATGCCGGCCCGGCGTATTGCGCGCATGTAGGAGCGCTTCACCGCCTCGGTGGTGACGCCTGGGAAGAGGTCACCGTGCAGGGCACGGGGCAGGGCGCGCAGCACGGCGACGGCGGTCGTCGACAGTGGAACGGTTCGCGCCTCGCCGTTCTTGGTATCCGGCAGGTGTGCGGTACGACGGTGCAGGTCGATGTGCTCCCAGCGCAGACGTCGCAGTTCACCCTGGCGCATCGCGGTTTCCAACGCCAGCTGCACCATTGGCAGTAACCAGCGATTGCGCGCCTCGCGGCAGGACGTGAACAGTCGGGTCTCTTCGCCAGGTTGCAGACGCCGGTCGCGCGGACGTCCGCCAGGTGGCAGCTTGATGTCACGCACTGGGTTATGGACAAAGATGCCCCATTCCTTGCGTGCTACTTCGAAGACATGGCCGAGCAGGACAAGATCCCGTTTGACGGTTGCTGGAGTCACCTTGCGCAGGCGCTCGTCGCGCCAAAGGGCTATGTCGACGCCACGGACACCGGCGACAAACCGGCGGGCGAGGGGATGACGCATCATCAGTCTCAAGCGGTTGGTCTCGGGCTCCGCGGCTTTCTTCAGCGGTGTGACCTCTTCCAGGTAGCGTTCGAGGAGTTCCTTGAGGGTGGTCGATTCGGCCTCGGCGCGGGAGACGAACGCGCCCTTGTCCATCTCGACCTCGATCGCGCGCGCCCACTGCTCGGCCTCGGCACGGGTCTCGAAGGTCTTGGTCTGCAGCGGGTGGCCTGCCGGACAGGAAGTCCCAATGCCGCGAAGCCCAGGGATGGGCGGGAGCGGCCTTCTTTCAGACCTGGGCCTGCCACTGGTAGGGGCCCCGTTTTCTGAAGGAGGCCATCGCCACACTCCGCTCGTTCGCGAACGAGTGTGGCAACGCTGTGGCAAATAATCGTTTGGGAACCCGATCGAGGGGTGTCGTGGTTCCCAAGTGATTGATTTGATTGGTGGGCGCGGCTGGGTTCGAACCAGCGACCCCTGCCGTGTGAA
>JBATKF010000346.1:0-16371 GCA_049669185.1 Sedimenticolaceae bacterium
TCAGGCGCAGCTCGCCGCCCCAGGCGTCCGGGGTGAGCTGCAATGCGTGCGCGCGTCGGCTCAGCGCATCGACTGCATAGATGGGTACACCGCCGACCCGCTCCCATTCGCCCGGCGCCGACCGCGGTCTGCGGTCCTGCAGATCGCCTGTCCGGTTATCCGGCGCCAGATCGGCACAGGCGGCCATCACTTCGTCCCGCACCTCGGTCGATTCCGCGTAGTCGAAGCCGTCAAGGCCCACCAGATTGCCCAGCACGCGAAGGATCTTCCAACCCGGTCGCGTCTCTCCCGGTGGTGCGGTGGCGCCGCGAAAACTCTGCGCATTACCCTCGATATTGACGAAGGTACCCGAGGTCTCCGCGTAGGCGGCCGCAGGCAGCAGGATATCGGCGTGTTCGAGCAGCCAGGGCGACGCATGACTACCGATCGCCAGCAGCTGTGCTGCGCCCAGCGCTGCCGCCGTGCGTGCCGGATCGGCCATGTCCATTTCCGGCTCAACGCCAAAAGTCAGGTAGAGATCGAGAGGCTGCTCGAGCATCGCAGCGGCGTTCAGCCCCGGCGGCGCGATGACCTTGCCGCCGGTGTCGCGATGCGGCACCGCTCCGGCCATCCAGGCGCCGCAGTCATTACTGCCGCAGCCGACGAAGCCCAGCGTGACACCAGCCGCCGCCGCGATGGCCGAGCCCAGTGCCCGTAGCAGGGAGAAGTCGGGGTGCATCATCGCGGCAGTGCCGAGCAGCAGGCTGCCCTGCTCGGCATTCTTGAGAGAGTCGGCGATCGCACGATGCGCCTGGTCGGGCGCGACCGGGATACCCAGGGTATCGGCCCCCAGCGCGGCCGCCACTCCCGCCAGTTCCGTGGTCATCGCCGACGGAACACACACGATGTCGACATCGAGCTCGTAGTTGAAGTCGTAGGCGACTGGATTGATGGCCATCGCCTGCGCGCCGTCGATCTGCGACTGGCGGACGCGATGGTTGAGCATCGGCTGATCCTTGCGCAACCACGACCCTACCAGCAGCGTGGCCTGGTTGGTGCTCAGATCGGCGATTCTCTGCCCCAGCCAGGGCAGCGCCGGGTCGGCGGCATCGCCACGAAAATCGCCCTGGCGCAATCGGTGATCGATGTTGTTGCTGCCCAGCCCGCGCAGCAGGCGCGTGGCCAGATAATGTTCTTCCAGCGTCGCGCTCGGCGAGATCAGCGCCCCGATGCGGGTGCCCGCGACATCCTTCATTGCCCTGGCCGCGGCCATCAGGGCCTCCTGCCAATCCGCCTCGCGCAGCTTGCCGTTTTCACGAAGCATCGGGCGCTGTAGCCGGTCGTTACTGTATAGCCCCTGGTAGCTAAAGCGATCCCGGTCCGAGATCCAGGTCTGATTGACGTCCTCGTTCTCTCGCGGCACCACGCGCATCAGCCGGTTGCGCCGCACATGGAGATGCAGGTTACTGCCCAGCCCGTCATGCGGCGCGACACCGTCATACTCGCTGAGCTCCCATGAGCGCGCCTGATAGGCCGACGGCTTGGCGGTTAATGCCCCGACCGGACACAGATCGATGACATTGCCCGACAGCTCGGATGCCACAGCGTGCTCGATGTACAGGCCGATGCGCATGTGTTCACCGCGCCCGGTTGCGCCGAGCTCGCGCAAGCCGGCGATCTCGCCGCCGAAGCGCACGCAGCGCGTGCAGTGGATGCAGCGCGTCATGTCGGTGGCGATCAGCGATCCGATGTCTTCGTCGCGCACTACCCGTTTGCGCTCGGTGAAGCGCGAGATGTCGCCGCCATAACCCATGGCCACATCCTGCAGCTCGCACTCGCCACCCTGATCACAGATCGGACAGTCCAGCGGGTGATTGATGAGCAGAAACTCCATGGTGCCCTTTTGCGCCTCGCGCGCCAGCGGCGATCTGGTAAAGACCTTCATGCCGTTCATCACCGGCGTGGCGCAGGCCGGCAACGGCTTGGGCGCCTTCTCGACCTCGACCAGACACATCCGGCAGTTGGCCGCTACGGATAAGTGCTTGTGATAACAGAAACGCGGCACATTGATGCCCGCGGCGTCTGTCACCTCGATCAACATCTGCCCGGGTCTGGCCTCGAGCTGTTGACCGTCGACTTCAATCGTGAGGGTCTGATCTTCTGTCATGTGCTCTATTCAGTTCAGCGTTGCAACGACACGGTGCACACCGGGGCCGAGGCCTTGTTTACCAGACAGGTCGTCATGCCGCGGCTGGCATTTTTTGGGCGATCTGCCTCGCCGTTTCACTGACGGCCGATATCACACCATGCACTTCTTGTGATCGATGTGATACTGGAACTCGTCGCGAAAGTGCTTGATAAATCCTGCCACCGGCATCGCGGCGGCATCGCCGAGCGCGCAGATGGTTCGCCCCATGATCTTCTTCGCGACGTCGTCGAGCAGGTCGAGGTCCTCTGTAGCACCCTTGCCGGTCTCTATCCGGTGGACCACCCGGTGCATCCAGCCGGTGCCTTCGCGACAGGGCGTGCACTGCCCGCAAGACTCCTCGTAGTAGAAGTACGATATGCGGTCCAGCACCTTGACCATACAGACCGTGTCATCCATCACGATCACCGCCCCCGAACCCAACATCGAGCCAGCCTGCGCGATCGCGTCGTAGTCCATGGTCAAATCCATCATGACCTCGCCGGGCAATACCGGTGCCGATGAACCGCCGGGGATCACCGCCTTGCATGGCCGGCCATTCCGCATACCGCCCGCCATCTCCAGCAACTCGGCAAAGGGTGTGCCCAAGGGCACTTCATAATTGCCCGGACGCGCCACGTTCCCGGAGACGGAGAACAACTTGGGACCGCCGCTGTTTGCCACGCCGATCTCACGGAACCAGTCGGCCCCTCGGCGGATAATATCGGGCACCGAGGCCAGGGTCTCGGTGTTGTTGATCACCGTCGGCCGGCCATACAGCCCGAACACCGCCGGAAAGGGCGGCTTGAAACGCGGCTGACCCTTCTTGCCCTCGAGAGATTCGAGCAGCGCCGTCTCCTCGCCACAGATGTAGGCACCGGCGCCCAGGTGGGTGTGGATCTCAAAATCGAAGCCGGACCCTAGGATGTTGTCGCCGAGCAGGCCCGCCTCGCGGGCCTCCGCCAGCGCTTCCTCGAAGCGTTCGTAGGGCTCCCAGAATTCACCGCGGATATAGTTGTAGCCCGCGGCCGCGCCAATGGCGTAACCGCATATCAGCATCCCCTCGATCAGCGCATGCGGGTTGTACCGCAGGATGTCGCGATCCTTGAAGGTGCCCGGCTCGCCTTCGTCGGAGTTCACCACGACGTACTTCTCGCCCGGCGCGGTACGATTGATGAAGCTCCACTTCAGCCCCGTCGGAAATCCGGCGCCGCCGCGGCCGCGCAGCCCCGACTGCTTCACCATCTCGATAATCTCTTCCTGCGGCATCTTTTCGCTGAGGATCTTCTTCAGCGCCGCATAGCCGCCCTCGGACTGGTAGGTCTCCAGCCGCCAGGGGCGGTCGTTGTGCAGGGTCCGGAAGCAGACTTCGTTCGCCATCGCGTTACTCCAGGCCATCCAGGATCTGGTCGACCAGTTCCGGGGTCAGATTCTCGTAGTAGTTGTGACCGATCTGCATCATTGGCGCACCGCCGCAGGCGGCGAGACATTCCACCTCTTTGAGACTGAACTTGCCGTCACTGGTCACCTGCCCGAAACCGATACGCAGACGGTTGCTCAGGTGCTCGAGGATCGCGTCCGAGCCATTGATCATGCACGAGACATTTGTGCACAGGCAGATCTTGTGGCGACCCACCGGCTTGTGTTCGTACATCGAGTAGAAGGTCGCCACTTCATAAACCGCAATCGGGGGCATATCCAGATAATCTGCCACCTGATCCATCAGCTCACGGGTCAGGTGACCTCCATTCATGTCCTGCACGATCGTCAATGCCGGCATGCACGCGGACTGCTGCCAGCCCTCGGGATATTTCGCTACCCAGGCATCGATCTCCGCGCGCACTTCGGGCGTGAAGAGCGTCTCCTTATGTTCGCATTTCTCGACCCGCACCATGGGCTGACTGCGCATGCTCATCGGTCAATCTCTCCGAATACGATGTCCATGGTACCGATAATCGCCACCGCGTCCGCCAGCATGTGGCCGCGCGCCATCTCATCCATCGCCGCCAGATGCGGGAAACCCGGCGCCCGCACTTTTAACCGGTAGGGCTTGTTGGCGCCATCAGAGACGATGTAACAGCCAAACTCGCCCTTCGGCGCCTCGACCGCCGCATAGACCTCGCCGGGCGGCGGACAATAGCCTTCCGTGAACAATTTGAAGTGATGGATCAAGGCCTCCATGTCGTCTTTCATGGCAGCCCGCATCGGCGGCGCAATCTTGTGATCGTCGATCATCACCGGTCCCGGATTGTCACGCAGCCACTGCACGCATTGCTTGACGATCCTTGCAGACTGGCGAAACTCCTCGACGCGCACCAGATATCGATCGTAGCAGTCGCCGTTGGTTCCGATGGGTATATCGAAGTCGACCTGGTCATAGGCCGCATAGGTCTGTTTTTTGCGCAGATCCCAGGCGACCCCGGACCCTCGCAGCATCGGACCGGTGAAACCCAGCTGCCGGGCACGCTCGGGCGTCACGACACCGATCCCGACCGTGCGCTGCTTCCAGATCCGATTGTCTGTCAACAAGGTTTCGTATTCGTCGACCAGCCCGGGAAAACGGTCGATGAAGTCCTCGATGAAATCCAGCAGCGACCCTTCGCGCGACGCGTTGCGCCGCCTGGCCTCGGCCGAACTGCCGAATTGACTCTCCTCGTAGCGCGGCATCTGGTCCGGCAGATCACGATAGACGCCGCCGGGCCGGTAGTAGGTGGCGTGCATGCGCGTGCCCGATACCGCTTCATAGCAGTCCATCAGGTCTTCGCGCTCGCGGAAGCAGTACAGGAACACGGTCATGGCACCGACATCCAGTGCGTGCGTGCCCAGCCACATCAGGTGGTTCAGGATGCGCGTGATTTCGTCGAACATCGTACGGATGTACTGCGCACGCGGCGGCGCCTCGATGCCCAGCAGCTTCTCGATGGCACGTACATACCCGTGCTCATTGCACATCATCGAGACGTAGTCGAGGCGATCCATATAGCCGATCGACTGGTTATAGGGCTTGCTCTCGGCGAGTTTTTCTGTGCCGCGGTGCAACAGACCGATATGTGGGTCGGCGCGCTCGATTACCTCGCCGTCCATCTCCAGCACCAGGCGCAATACGCCATGTGCCGCAGGGTGCTGCGGGCCGAAGTTCAGCGTGTAGTTTCTGATTTCCGCCATGCGCTTATTCGGCCTCTTCGGTCGAGGCCTGCGGCTTCCAGCCCGCTTCGTAGCGGCTGTCCTCTCTTATCACACGCGGCACCAGGGTGCGTGGCTCGATGCTGACCGGCTCATAGATCACCCGCTGCTGCTCGGGATCGTAGCGCATCTCAACCTGGCCGATCAGCGGGAAGTCTTTGCGGAAGGGGTGACCGATGAAACCGTAGTCGGTGAGGATTCGACGCAGATCCGGGTGCCCCTGGAACATAATGCCAAACAGATCGAAGGCCTCGCGCTCGTACCAGAGTGCGCTGGCCCAGATGTCGACCACTGAATCGACGATCGGCCGGTCGGCATCGAGAAAGGTCTTGACCCGCAGGCGAACGTTGTGGCTCATCGACAACAGATGGTAGACCGCGGCGAAGCGGTTCTGTGGATCCAGTTCGGGGGTGTGGCGCACTGCGCCACGGCCGAAGCCGGCATTCGGCGCGGAGGTCGTGACCCATTCGGAGTCGCCGTAGGTGGCGTAATCGACACCGCATACGTCGATGCACTGTTCGAATGCGAGGGCACGCGTCTCCCGCAGCACCCGCATCACCGGGATCAGCTGCTCGCGCGGCAAGATCAAGGTCAATTCACCGGGCGCGCGCTCGCGGCGGCAGTCGTCGAAGTCCTCGAGGTGCTCCTCTAGCGCTTCCTCGAGTTTTTCCAGGCGTTCTTCTGGCGTCATCGACTTTAATCCAGAGGGGTTAACGGGCGATCGTGTTGGTCCGGCGTATCTTGTTTTGCAGCTGCAAGATCCCCCACAGCAGCGCCTCGGCGGTAGGTGGGCAGCCGGGCACATAGACGTCGACCGGCACGATGCGGTCGCAGCCGCGCACGACCGCATAGGAGTAATGGTAATAGCCGCCCCCGTTGGCACAGGACCCCATGGACACCACCCAACGCGGTTCAGCCATCTGGTCATAGACCTTGCGCAGCGCCGGCGCCATTTTGTTCACCAGCGTACCTGCGACGATCATCACGTCCGACTGACGTGGACTCGGTCTGAATACCATGCCGAACCGATCGATGTCGTAACGCGCGGCCGCCGAGTGCATCATCTCCACCGCGCAGCAGGCCAGCCCGAAGGTCATCGGCCACATCGAACCGGTCCGCGCCCAGTTGATGACGCCGTCGAGCGAGGTGGTAAAGAAACCTTTATCGAGGACGCCCTCTATTCCCATTCCAGCGCCCCTTTCTTCCACTCGTAAATGAAACCGACCACCAGGATGCTGAGGAAGATCATCATCGCCCAAAAACCTACCATCCCAATCTGATCGAGCACTACCGCCCATGGAAATAAAAAGGCGATCTCCAGATCGAAAATGATGAAAAGAATCGCGACCAGGTAGTAGCGAACGTCGAACTTCATGCGCGAATCCTCGAACGCCTCGAATCCGCATTCGTAGGGTGAGTTCTTCTCGCTGTCAGGCCGGTTGGGCGACAGCGCGAACCCGAGTCCTATCATCGCCGCACCGACGACGGCACCGACGACAATAAAGATCAGAACGGGCAGGTAAGTCTCGAGCATTGGAAGTCTTTCTCGCGCAAGGAGGTCCTAGTGCCCGGTCTTATAGTCGCCGGTCTCGGACGAACGCGAAGCATAGCGATCGCCCACTCCCAGTGTCAAATAGGGACGCCCGAGTATGTCCTTGTTTTTTAAACGCAATTATTGTTTTCCCCGGGCATGAAAAAACGGTATCGCCAGCACGCTCGCAATACCGTTTGTGTGGTGCCGAAGGCCGGACTCGAACCGGCACGGCTTTCGCCACTACCCCCTCAAGATAGCGTGTCTACCAATTTCACCACTTCGGCTGCAACTCCAAAAACGCGTCACTCGCTTACCTGAGGCACATCGTCCGGCGCCGGGACCGGCACCTCCAGCACCTCGATCTGCTCAGGCACTTCGGGCACCGCTGGCAGATCGCTCGGTGGCAGTGGTGCAACACGCTCTTCCACCGCAGCCGGCGGCAGATCCTGCATCAGCGTCTCCGGCTCGCTGGTCTGCATAGCAAAGTAGGCCAGCGTGAGGCTGGTGGCGAAGAACACCGCAGCAAGTATCCCGGTCGTGCGACTGAGGAAATTAGAGGCGCCACGCGAACCGAACACCGTCGCCGAGGCGCCGGAACCAAATGCAGCGCCCATGTCGGCACCTTTGCCGTGCTGGATCAGGATTAGTCCAACCAGGCCGATGGCCAGAAACAGATGCACAATGACCAAGATGGATTCCATCACAAAACCTCGCGTTTCAACGATTTGCCGCTGCGCAGACCGCCAGGAAGTCTGCGGCCTTCAATGAGGCGCCACCGATCAGGCCGCCGTCGATATCCACTTGCGCCATCAGCTCGGCGGCGTTCTTCGGATTCATGCTGCCACCATAGAGGATGCGCAGACCCTCGGCGACGGTCTGGCTGTTCGCAGCGAGGCGGCCGCGGATGAACGCATGCACCTCCTGCGCCTGCTCCGGCGTCGCGGTCTTGCCGGTACCGATTGCCCAGACCGGCTCATAGGCGACCACGCCCTCGCCGACGGTGTCGATGCCGCAGTGCTCGATCACCGCGTCCAACTGACGCGCGACCACCTGCTCGGTGACGCCTTGCTCGCGCTCTTCCAGGGTCTCGCCGACGCATAGGATGGGCACCAGACCGGCAGCACGGGCAGCCGCGAACTTCTCAGCCACCTGTGCATCGCTTTCACCATGGTAGGCGCGCCGCTCCGAGTGGCCGATGATTACAAAGTGACAGCCGAAGTCCGTCAGCATTGCCGCGGCAATCTCGCCGGTATAGGCGCCGGCGGCATGCACCGAGACGTCCTGGCCGCCCCACTTGATGACCGAACCATCGAGCTGCGCCTGCGCGTCCGGGATATAGATCGCCGGCGCACATACCGCAACCTCGGCGGTCTGGATGTCGCCGATCCCCGCCTTAAGCCCACCGAGCAGCTCGGCAATGCTGGCGCGCGATCCGTTCATTTTCCAGTTACCGGCCACCAGTGGCTGACGCATTGCTCGCTCCCCTTCAAATCAGGCGGCGTAGCTTAACGGCCGCAGGGCCTCAGATCAATGCCGCGGAGGGTGGCCAGAGGTCTAGACCGCATATCTCACCGATTTCCTGCTGCGGCCCCCGATACCCTCGCCCTGACGCGGCGCATTAGCTGCGGGCGATTCGACGTAGTGTCGACTTCGCCTTCACCGCCTTCCACTGCGTGCAACCCGCCATAGCGGCGTCTCGACGTCCTCGCTACTAAAAACGGTGAGACAGGCAGGCTGGGATAACGCTGTCAGGCGATGAGCTGCGAGCGAACGGCATCGGCGATGGCGACGGCCCTGGCGACTACGGCGTCGGCCTCGCGGCCCTCTACCATCACCCGGATCAATGGCTCAGTGCCGGAAGGGCGCAGCAATACGCGGCCGTCGTTACCCATCGCCGCCTGCACCGCGTGAACGGCGTCCGTGACGGGTTTGCAGGTCATGATGTCCGCGGCACGCGCGCGACCGAGCGGCACATTGATCAGTTCCTGCGGGTACTTGCGCATGCCGGCGCGCAACTCGCCGAGTGTCTTGCCCGTCTTGTTGATCTCTGCGAGCACCTGCAATGCGGACACGATACCGTCGCCGGTGGTGGTCCGGTCACGGCAGATAACGTGGCCGGACGGCTCGCCGCCGAGTGTCCAATCATTCTCGATCAGACGCTCCAGGATATAGCGGTCGCCGACGGCGACGCGCTCCAAACCGATACCGAGGCCGCGCAGCGCGACCTCGAGCCCGAGGTTGCTCATCTGCGTGCCGACAACGGCGCCATTGATGCCGCCATTCGTCTGGCGCGAACGGGCAATAATGAAGAGGATCTCATCGCCGTCGACGATCTGGCCGTTTTCGTCCACCATGATGACGCGATCGCCGTCGCCGTCCAGCGCAATGCCAAGATCCGCCCCATTGACGCGTACCGAACTGGCCAGCGCGCGCGGCTTGGTCGCACCGAAGCCGTCGTTGATGTTAAGTCCGTTGGGTTCTGTGCCGATGGCAAT
Organism: Sedimenticolaceae bacterium; assembly: GCA_049669185.1. Classification (GTDB taxonomy): domain Bacteria; phylum Pseudomonadota; class Gammaproteobacteria; order Chromatiales; family Chromatiaceae; genus Thiosocius. The sequence goes on from JBATKF010000346.1 coordinate 9,377, forward strand.
CACCTCCGCCCCGATCTCGTCGAGCACGGCAGGGGCAATGTGGTACGTGGCGCCATGGGCGCAGTCCACGACCACTTTCAGGCCACGAAAATCCAGTCGCGAGGGGATGGTGCTCTTGCAGAACTCGATATATCGGCCGCGCGCGTCATCGAGCCGCTCGGCCTTGCCCAACCGGCTGGAATCGACGGTAACCATCGGTTTTTCCAGCTCTCGCTCGATCTGTTCCTCGACGGCCTCGGCAAGCTTGGCGCCACTGGCGGAAAAGAACTTGATCCCATTGTCTTCGTGGGAATTATGTGATGCGCTGATGACTATCCCGGCGCTCGCGTGCAACGTCCGGGTGAGATAGGCGATGCCCGGGGTCGGCATGGGACCCAGCATCCGGATACCTACCCCCGCGGCGGCCAGCCCGGCCTCGAGCGCGGCCTCGAACATGTAACCGGAGATCCGGGTGTCTTTGCCGATAAGGACCTTGCCCCCCGGTTGATTGCCGAGCACCCGGCCGGCGGCCCAGCCGAGTTTGAGGACAAACTCGGGATTGATAGGGCCTTCGCCTACCCGCCCACGAATGCCGTCGGTTCCAAAATATTTGCGCGCCATAGACTCAAATCCTGCTCGCTCGAAACTCATGACTCGATGTCGGTCACCGCTTGCCACAACGCCAGCGCATCGACGGTCGCGGCAACATCGTGCACGCGCACGATCCGGGCGCCGCGTTCGACCGCCATCAAGGCCGCCGCCACGCTTGCTGCGAGACGCTCTTCTACTGTCCGACCGGTAACCGCACCGAGCATAGATTTGCGCGACAGGCCAACCAGGAGCGGCAAACCGAGTCGTTGAAACGTCGCCAGGCCCTTCAACAGCGCGAGATTATGCGCCTTTGTCTTGCCGAAACCGAAGCCCGGGTCCACCAGCAGGCGGTTACGGGCTATTCCACCCGCCTCGCAAGCCGCAACCCGCTCGCTCAAGTAACGCATGATATCGGCCACTACGTCGTCATATTGAGGAGCCCGTTGCATTGTGCGAGGTTTCCCCTGCATGTGCATCAGACACACAGGGACCGCAGACTCGACGGCCGCAGCGATCGCCCCCGGCGCGCTAAGCGCGGTCACATCGTTGATCATGCGGGCGCCGGCTTTGACGGCCGCGCGCATCACCTCCGGCTTGCTGGTATCGATTGAAATCGGCACGTCGAATGCCGCGGCGAGGCCTTCGATAACCGGCAGCACCCGGGCCAACTCCTGCTCCAGCGGGACGGCCGCTGCGCCGGGACGGGTCGATTCACCGCCGATATCGATAATGGCGGCGCCCTCCGCAACCATTTCTTCTGCCTGCCTGAGCGCATCGTCGATGTGCAGAAAGTGACCGCCGTCGGAAAAGGAGTCGGGGGTGACATTGAGCACGCCCATCACTCGTGGCGAAGAGAGATCGAAGGGGAGACCGGATACGAACACGCTAGGCACCCTGAGTGGTGAGCGTTGCGGTGGCGAATCTAATCTAACGGGCAGTTTTCTACAACTCGGAGAGGCCACCGCCTGCAGCGAGAAAGGCCGGGGATTGCCCCCGGCCCTTGTTGCGCCATCGCCACTAAACGGCGATCAGTGCTGACCGGCAGGCCCGCCGATCGGCGCTTCACCGCCGCTGGCCTTGCCTTCATCGGCCGGTGCGCCGCCGCTGGGCCGCCCCGGCTCGGAGTCGTCGTGCCATCCCGCCGGCGGACGCGGATCGCGTCCCTCCATGATGTCACGGATCTGATCGCTGTCGATGGTCTCGAACTTGATCAGCGCCGCCGCCATCGCATGCAGCCTGTCGACGTTTTCGTTCAAGATCCCTGCCGCCCGCTCGTAGTTGCGGTCGATGAACGCCCGCACCTCCTCGTCGATCGCGTGCGCCGTGTCATCGGATAGCGCCTTGTGCTGCGTGACCGAGCGTCCGAGGAATACCTCGCCCTCGTCCTCACCGTAGGCCAGCGGCCCCATGCGGTCTGACAGCCCCCACTTCGTCACCATATTTCGTGCGATTTCCGTCGCACGCAAGATGTCGTTAGAGGCACCCGTCGTCACGGACTGCGGGCCAAAGATCATCTCCTCTGCGATACGGCCGCCGAACAGACTGGAGATCTGACTCTCCAGGTGCTCCTTGCTATGGCTGTAACGATCCTCTTCGGGGAGGAACATGGTCACGCCCAGTGCTCGCCCGCGCGGGATGATGGACACCTTGTACACCGGGTCGTGGGACGGCACCTTCAGACCGACGATCGCGTGCCCGGCCTCGTGATAGGCAGTCAAGCGCTTCTCTTCCTCCTTCATGACCATCGACTTGCGCTCGGCGCCCATCATGATCTTGTCCTTGGCCTTCTCCATGTCGTCCATGTCGACCAGGCGCTTATTGGCCCGTGCTGCAAACAATGCGGCTTCGTTGACCAGGTTGGCGAGATCAGCCCCGGAAAAGCCCGGCGTACCGCGCGCTATGATCGACGGCTTGACATCGTCATCCAACGGCACCTTGCGCATATGGACTTTGAGTATCTGCTCTCGACCCAGGATGTCGGGCAGGCCGACGACCACCTGGCGGTCGAAACGCCCCGGCCGCAACAGCGCAGGATCGAGGACGTCTGGGCGGTTGGTCGCGGCAATTACGATCACGCCCTCATTGCCTTCGAAGCCATCCATCTCGACCAGCAGCTGGTTGAGCGTCTGTTCGCGCTCGTCGTGGCCGCCGCCGAGCCCGGCACCGCGATGCCTCCCAACGGCGTCGATCTCGTCGATGAAGATGATGCAGGGCGCGTGCTTTTTCGCCTGCTCAAACATGTCGCGGACCCGCGACGCGCCGACGCCCACGAACATCTCGACGAAATCCGAACCCGAGATCGTAAAGAACGGCACCTTGGCCTCGCCGGCGATGGCGCGCGCCAGCAGGGTTTTACCGGTACCCGGAGGGCCGACCATCAAAACACCGCTCGGAATCTTGCCGCCGAGCTTCTGGAACTTCGATGGATCTTTCAGGAAGTCGACCAGTTCTTTGACCTCTTCTTTGGCCTCCTCGCAACCGGCCACGTCGGAAAAGGTTACTTTGACCTGATCTTCGGTCAGCATCCGCGCCTTGCTCTTGCCGAACGACATGGCGCCACGCCCTGCACCGCCGCCCTGCATCTGGCGCATGAAGAAGATCCACAGTCCGATCAAGATGAACAGCGGGAACCAATTGATAAGTATCTGCCAGAGTATCGACGGCTGCTCCGGCGGCTTGGCACGGATCTCTACGCCTGCCTTGAGCAGATCACCCACAAGACCTGGGTCGTTCGGTGACTCGGTCGCGAATCGGCTCCCGGAGGTCATGGCGCCGTCGATGCGCCCGTCTTTGAATATCGTGACGCTGGCGACGTTCTTCCGGTCGACCTCCTCCAGAAACTTCGAATAAGAGATTTGCGGTGCGCCCGTCTTCGGCGCAGTGAAGCTGTTGAACACCGTCATGAGCACGACGGCGATGATCACCCAAAGAACAATGTTTTTGGCCATGTCGTTCACGGCAGTTTCCTCATGCCTGATCGGCGTTGCTGCGCTGTGCCATCAACCGACATCAGCTCTTCGGCACCCCGAGGGGGCCATGTTAATTGCGTTATTTTCGAAAACTACTACGAATGATAGTTCCCGGCTACCAGATAAACCTCACGGCTATTGGTCCGAGAGGCCTTGGGCTTTCTCGTCACTGCGCGACCGAAACGCGTTTTCACCTCGCGCATCCAGTCATCGAAGCCTTCGCCATGGAACACTTTGCACACGAATCCGCCGCCCGGCCGCAGGTGCTGTAGGCAAAAGTCCAGCGCCAGTTCGCAGAGGTGCATCGCGCGCGGCTGGTCCACCCCCGACACCCCGGTGATATTGGGGGCCATGTCCGAAATCACAAGGTCTACCGGACGCCCGTCCAGGACTTCTTCGAGCGTGCGCAGCGCGTCGTCCTCGCGAAAGTCGCCCTGGATGACGCGGACACCGGGCAGCGAGTCCATGGGCAGGATATCCAACGCAATCACTTCGCCCTTGTCGCCGACCCGCTCCGCGGCCACCTGCGACCAACCGCCCGGGGCCGCCCCCAGGTCCACCACCACCAAGCCAGACTTCAGAGGACGGTCTTTCTCTTGTATTTCCAACAACTTGTAAGCCGCACGCGAACGATAGCCCTCACGCCGGGAGCGCTTAACGAACTCGTCGTTGACGTGCCGCTGCATCCAGCGATGACTGCTCTTGGAACGGGCCATGAAGATGGGTTTTCGTTTTTGGGTGCGGATCTGTACGCCGATTATGCCATCTGCAGGGGTCTGCCACCTGGCCGGCGCCTGAGCCATGCAGCGGCCATCCCCTGCGGTTATAGTTACCGCCCCGTTCGCGAGCCTGTCGCCATGCCGCTGTCGAAACCGCAAAAAAGCCATCTGCGCGCCCTTGGACATCACCTGAAGCCCGTTGTTTGGGTGGGCCAACACGGTCTCCGGGACAGTGTGCTGGCGGAGATCGATCAGGCACTGGATGCCCACGAGCTGATCAAGGTGAAGCTGGCGGCGGAACGTGAAACGCGCAGCGATATGGAGGCGCAGATCTGCGCAAAGACCGGCGCCGAGGCGGTTCATCGCATCGGCCAGATGATCGTTTTGTTCAGGCGCAATCAGGAAAGTCCAAAGATTGCGCTGCCCTCTGATTGACTCAGCACGGGATTCGCATCCCGCCGTGAGCCCCCGGCCCACCCCCGCGAAACGCGGCCGTGATTTATTCGTAACGAACCTCGAGCACCTCGAACTCGTGCGTTCCGCCAGGGGCCTCGAGCGCGACCTCGTCACCTTCGATCTTGCCGATCAGCGCGCGCGCGACCGGGGAGGTAACAGATATCTTGCCGTGCTTGAGGTCGGCCTCGTCGACACCAACGATCTGGTAGGTCTTCTCTTCGTTGGTGTTTAGATCCAGCAGCACCACCGTCGCACCGAACACGACCTTGCCGCCGGCGTTCAGCGTCTTCACATCGATCACCTGGGCATGTGACAGCTTGGATTCGATGTCCTTGATGCGCCCCTCGATGAAGCCCTGCTGTTCACGCGCAGCATGGTATTCGGCATTCTCCTTGAGGTCGCCGTGCGCACGCGCCTCGGCGATCGCAGCGATCACTGCCGGACGCTTCACGGTCTTTAGTTCGTTCAGTTCGGCGCGCAGTCTCTCGGCGCCCTGCGATGTCATTGGATGCTTTTGCATGATCGAATCCTGTATCAGCGGCACTCAGCCGTGTAGCTCGCGCAGGCTGTTTACGGTCAGTTCATCGGGCTGCTGCAACGCGAGCACGGTCGCCTCTGCACCCGCGATGGTGGTCGTATAGCTCACCTTGTGCTGCAGCGCGGAACTTCGAATGGAGGCCGAGTCGACGATCGCCTGCTTCCCCTCCGTGGTATTGATGATCAGCGTGAAGTCGTCATTCTTGATCATGTCGACGATGTGCGGCCGGCCCTCTTTGACCTTATTCACGATGCTGCAGTCAATGCCTGCCTCCGCGATCGAGCGGCAGGTGCCGCGGGTGCAGAATATCTCGAACCCGAGCGCGGCGAGTTGCCGGGCGACGGCCACCGCACGCTGCAGATCGGCCTCGCGTACCGATAGCAGCGCCCGACCGCCGCGCGGCAGTCTGACGCTGCCGCCCTCCATCGACTTGGCGAACGCCTCGCCGAAGGTACGGCCGACGCCCATGACTTCGCCGGTCGACTTCATCTCCGGCCCGAGCAGGGAGTCGACGCCGGGGAATTTCACAAACGGAAACACGGCCTCTTTTACATAATAGTGTCTGGGCACAATCTCGCCGGTGATGCCCTGGTCGCGCAGGGAGCGGCCCACCATACAGCGTGCGGCGATCTTGGCGAGCGGCTGCCCGGTCGCCTTAGAGACAAAGGGTACGGTGCGCGAGGCGCGCGGATTGACCTCGAGCAGAAAGATGTCGTCGCCCTTGATCGCGAACTGGGTGTTCATGAGTCCGACGACCTTGAGCGCATGGGCGAGGCGCCGCATCTGTTCGCGCATGCGATCCTGGACCGCTGCGCTCAGGGTATAGGGCGGCAGCGAACAGGCCGAGTCGCCAGAATGCACGCCCGCCTGCTCGATGTGTTCCATGATGCCGCCGATCAGGACTTCTTCGCCGTCGCAGATCGCATCGATGTCGACCTCGATGGCGTCGTCGAGGAAACGATCTAGCAGCACCGGCGACTCGTTCGACACCTTGACCGCCTCGCGCATGTAGCGGCGCAGATCATCCTCGTCGTGCACGATCTCCATGGCCCTTCCACCGAGCACGTAAGACGGGCGTACCACCAGCGGGTAGCCGATCTCTGCAGCCAGCTGCACGGCCTGCTCCGCCTCGACCGCGGTGCGATTGGGCGGCTGCATCAGTCCCTCGCGCTCCACCAGCTGCTGGAAGCGCTCACGATCTTCCGCTAGGTCGATGGAATCCGGTGATGTCCCGATGATGGGCGCCCCGGCGGCCGCGAGATCCTCGGCCAGCTTCAACGGCGTCTGGCCACCGTATTGCACAATGATCCCGGCGGGGTCTTCCTTGTGCACGATCTCCAGCACGTCCTCGAGCGTCAGCGGCTCGAAGTACAGCCGGTCGGAGGTGTCATAGTCGGTCGATACCGTCTCCGGGTTGCAGTTGACCATGATGGTCTCGTAGCCGTCTTCGCGCATCGCGAACGCGGCATGCACGCAACAGTAGTCGAACTCGATCCCCTGACCGATCCGGTTCGGCCCGCCACCCAGGACCATGATCTTCCGCCGGTCGGTCGGCGCGGCCTCGCACTCCTCCTCATAGGTGGAGTACATGTAGGCGGTACTCGACGCAAACTCGGCCGCGCAGGTGTCGACGCGCTTGAACACCGGACGCACGCCCAGCGCGTAGCGCTGCTCGCGGATTTGCGCCTCCGGCACGCCGAGCAGCGCGGCGATGCGCTGGTCGGAGAAGCCTTTGCGTTTGAG
>JBATKF010000347.1:0-2070 GCA_049669185.1 Sedimenticolaceae bacterium
AGCCATACGACTGCGCCGGCAGTTTCAAGTCCGAAGGCTACGGCATAACGCTGTTTTCCTCGCTCGAAGGGCGAGACCCCAACACCCTGATAGGCCTTCCGCTGATCCTGCTGGTCGATCTACTGACGAACGAGGGTGTCAGGCTCCCGTAGCAGGAACTCGCACTGAGATTTGCAGGCTAACCCGAGCTTCGCTCGCGTTGCAGAAAAGCGTCGAACATGAAGATGGACCACAGCGGCGCACTCCAGTCACGCTGACCTTTATCGTGTTGATCGAACAGTCGCAACAGCCGTCCGCGATCGAACACATCGGCGTCGGCCAGGACCTCGCTGTCCAGGGCGTCCCGCAATCGCTCGCGCAAGGGCCCACGGAACCAGTTGGCAAGCGGGACTGCGAACCCCTGTTTCGGGCGGTAGAGAATATCATTGGGCAGCCATGGCTCCATCGCCTTCTTCAATAGATACTTTCCTTCATCACCGCGCCGTTTGAAGGCTTCCGGCAGTGTGGAAATCCACTCGACCAGCTCATGATCGAGAAGCGGGACCCGTACCTCGAGCGAATGGGCCATGCTTGCGCGATCCACTTTGGTCAGGATATCTCCAGGCAGATAAGTCTTGAGATCCAGATACTGCGCCAGGGAGAGCGCCTCGTCGGTGGGCGCCAGGGCTGCATGGGTGCGAAAGACCTCGACCGCCTCGTAACCCTGTAGCCGACGCATGAAGCCGCGGCTGTAGAGCGATTGCCTAAGGTCCCTTTTCATCACCGAGTTGATCTCACAGATGCTTTCGACAGGATCCTGGGCCATGGATATCAGGCCCTGGCGACGTTGCAGTGCACGCGGAAGACCTACTGCATCCGGGTAATGACGCCCCATTGCCCCAAGCAAACGACGCACCATTCCAGGTAAACGCGCCTTGACCGCCAGGTCATCTAAGTGCTGCCCATAGCGCCGGTAACCTGCAAGGTTCTCGTCGCCGCCGTCCCCGGAAAGCACCACCGTGACCTTGCGTTTCGCCAACTCGCAGACGCGATACGTCGGCATGCAGGAGCTGTCTGCAAAGGGTTCATCGTATATCCCGGCCATCAGGTCGAGCAGTGAATGATCGCCTGGATCGACCGTGTCCACGCTGTGCCGGCAGCCGAACTTCTGCGCGACGGCAGCCGCATAATCGGCCTCGTTGTACGCTGCCTCACCGAATGCGATGGAGCAGGTATTCACCGGCTCATGGCTTATCTGAGCCATCATCGCGACAACACTGCTGGAGTCCACTCCACCGGACAAGAACGCGCCCAGCGGGACCTCTGCGATCAGCCTGATGCGTACCGCTTCACGCAGGCGCTCCACCAGCTCCATCGCAGCGTCTTCCCTGTCGGGCGGTGGCGTCTGGAGATCAAAGGACACATCCCAGTACTGGCGCTGAATCAGTGAAGTCTGGCCACGGCGCATTGTCAGCGTGTGGCCAGGGCGCAGCTTGCTAGTGTTACGGAAGATGCTGCGCGGATCCGGAACATAACCAAAGGCAAAGTAGTCTTCGACGGCGCGTTGGTCGATGATCCGCTGCAATTTCGGATGCTGCGCCAGTGCCTTTAACTCAGAGCCGAAAATCAATTGCCCGTTTTGCAGCAGACTGTAGTAGAGCGGCTTTATCCCGAGGCGGTCGCGCGCAAGAAATAGCGTCTCACGATTGCGGTCCCACAAGGCGAACGCGAACATTCCGCGAAACCGGTTTACGCATGCCTCTCCCCACTCCTCCCAGGCATGGACGATGACCTCCGTGTCACAGTGAGTACGAAACTGATGCCCCAGAGTCGTCAACTCTGCGGCGAGGCTGGCAAAATTGTAGATCTCGCCGTTGTAGACGACCACGACCGTACGATCTTCATTGAACAGCGGCTGCTGACCGCTCGACAGGTCGATGATCGAAAGCCGGCGATGGGCCAGACCGATTCCGGGCTCCCGGTGTATACCCGACTCATCCGGTCCGCGATGCAGCTGCGCCTGGTTCATGCGTTCCAGCAGGCCGCGATCGATATCGTTGCGTGCGTTGGTATCGAATATCCCTGCCAGGC
>JBATKF010000348.1:0-2834 GCA_049669185.1 Sedimenticolaceae bacterium
ACACGGGCCTGCGCGATCACCGGTCCGCCATCCAGCTCGGTGGTCACGAGGTGCACGCTGGCGCCGTGTTCCGCGGCGCCGGCCTCGAGCGCCCGGCGATGGGTATGCAGGCCCCGAAAGCGGGGTAGCAGCGAGGGGTGGATGTTCAACATCCGACCGGCAAAGCGACTGAGCAGTGCATCGCTCAGGATACGCATGAAACCCGCCAGTACAACCAGCTCGGGCGAGAAGGCCGCGATGGCGTCGCCCAGGGCGTCGTCGAAGCGGGCGCGGTCGGGGAACCTGGTGTGGTCGACCACGCGCACCGGGATACCTGCGGCGGTTGCGCGCGCGAGCCCGGGTGCATCCGGCCGATTACTGATCACACCGCAGATCTCGAACGGCTGCCCAGTCGCGGCCGCGTCGATAAGGGCCTGCAGATTCGTGCCGCTGCCGGAGATCAGCACGACCACCGGCAGCCTTGCGGCGGCCGGCGTCATCGGTAGCGAACGCTTGGCGTGGGATCCTCGCTTGGGACGATCGTCCCGATCCTGTAGACCTGCTCGCCCGCCGACTGCAACAGGGTGGTCGCGCGATCGGCTGCAACGGCCGGGACGCAGGCCACCATGCCGATGCCGCAGTTGAAGGTGCGCAGCATCTCTGCGTCCTCGATGTTGCCCGCGCTCTGCAGCCAGTCGAAGACCGTCGGCATAGTCCAGCTGTCGCGCGCGATCTCCGCGTCGCTGTAGGCCGGGAGAACGCGCGGCAGGTTTTCGGTCAGCCCACCACCGGTGATGTGCGCCAGGGCGTGTACCTCCGTGTCGGCGAGCAGCGCGAGCAATGCCTTGACATAGATCCTGGTCGGCGCGAGCAACGCCTCACCCAATGTGGTCTCCCCCAGGCCCTGGTCGAGCGGCGCCTGACTGACCTCCAGCACCTTGCGAATCAATGAATAGCCGTTGGAGTGCGGCCCTGAGGAGGCAAGCCCCAGCAGGACGTCGCCGTCGGCGACGCGCGCGGGGGTCAACAGGGCTGCCTTCTCAACGATGCCGACGGCGAAGCCGGCCAGGTCATAATCGCCTCCCCCATACATGCCGGGCATCTCGGCCGTCTCGCCGCCGGTCAGCGCGCAGCCGGCCAGTTCACAGCCGCGCGCGATCCCACTGATCACCGCGGTCGCGGTATCTAGGTCGAGCCTGCCGGTGGCGTAATAGTCGAGAAAGAACAGCGGTTCGGCGCCGGCCACCACGATATCGTTGACGCACATGGCGACCAGGTCGATGCCGATGGTGTCGTGCCGGCCCATCTGTATCGCCAGTTTGAGCTTGGTGCCGACGCCGTCAGTGCCGGACACCAAAACGGGTTCACGGTAGCGCCCGATCGGCAGTTCGAACAGTGCACCGAAGCCCCCCAGGCCGGTCAGCACGCCAGGTCGAAAGGTGTTCTTGACGACCGGCTTGATGCGTTCGACCAGTGCGTTGCCGGCGTCGATGTTCACACCTGCCTGGGCATAGCTCAGGCCGTCCGCAGGCTTCGGGGGTTGCTCGCTCAAGGCTGACTCCGCTGCAATCGCTAAAGCCGGTATTTTAGCAGCCGGCCGACAGCGATTGGAGTAACAGGCGCCGACCCCAAGCCAGCGAGACCCATTGTGCGAACGCCGGGACCTCGCGGCGGCCGGGCTGGTACACTGGGCGGCATGCGTTGTCGTTTCATCAGGCTGATCTCCGGCATCTTCGTGTTGCTTTCGTCTGCGTGCGCGCTGGCGGTCGATTCAGCAGACCTTTTTGCGGCCGAGACACGGGTCTCCGATGAGAGCGGCGACACGCGCAACGCCGCCTTGTCCGAACTCTTGGCCGTCGTACTGGGACGTGTAAGCGGCAACCGTGCGGTTGCCGGTCAGCCGGCGGCGCGCGAGATTCTCGACGAGGCGCCGTCGCTGGTGCAGCAGTACCGCTACCGGACGGCGGCCGACGATGCCGAAGTAACGCGTTACCTCTGGGCCCGATTCGACCCGGCGGGTGTCGAACGCAGGATGCGTGAAGCGAACCTGCCGGTGTGGACACAGCGTCCCAGGGTGTTGCTGTGGGTGGCGACGGAACAGGCCGGACAGCGCAGTCTGCTGAACATCGACAGCGAGGCATCGCTGCGCAGCGCGGCGATCTCGCAGGCGCAGCAGCGCGGGATGCCGCTGCAGCTGCCATTGTTGGATCTGGAAGACCAGGCGAAGCTGACCCCAGCGGATCTATGGTCGGATTATCAGACCGCAATCCGTCTTGCCTCGGCACGCTACCCGCACGATCTCATCCTGACCGGGCGCCTTCGCGCTCAGGGCAATGGCAAATGGCGCGGCGTCTGGTCGTTGCTCGGTAGCAGCGACAGTCAGACCTTCGAGACGCCTCCGCAGGTCCTCGATCAGGCGATCGCCTTTGCGATCGATCAGACGCAGAACCTGCTCGCGGCACGGTACGCACCTATGCCGGGGTCGGGAGGGGCAGGCGGCACCCTGGTGCGGTTTTCGGGTGTCTACGACCTGGCCGCCTACGGGCGGCTGATCGCCACGCTCGACGCCTTGGAGCCGGTCATGCACAGCGCGCTGCGCCACGCCCAAGGCGATACCTTCTGGTTCGATCTGCAGCTGCGCGGCAGTCAGCAGGACCTGCAGCGTGCGCTCGATGTTGCTGGTCGGGTGACTGCCGAGCCCGGTCCCCAGCGCTTGATACCGTCATTCGCACCGAGCGCCAACTCGCCCGACGGTCCTGCTGTCGCGACTGGCGAACCCGTAGCCGATTTGTACTACCGCCTGTTGAATTGAGACCGCCGCCGGACCCCGAGCCCCGATGAAGTCGTACCTGCGC
>JBATKF010000349.1:0-5089 GCA_049669185.1 Sedimenticolaceae bacterium
CCAGGCGAAGCCGTGTATTATAGAGCGCCACAGCCCAGCGCAGCGTCTCCCCGCCTGATGCGACATCGCCGTTGACCTCGAACCCCCGGGCCGCCGACGACACCATGCAAGATACCGTGCTGATCACCCTCGGACGCCTGCCGAAGGGCCTGGAACTGGCGAGCGCGTTGGCGCACGCCGGCTGCCGGGTGATCATCGCAGAGCCCTGGGCCTGGCATCTGAGTCGCGTCTCGCGCGCGGTGAGTCGCAGCTTTGTGGTAACGGCACCGAATACCGACGTCGCGGGCTATCACGCCGATCTCTGCGACATCATCGCCCGCGAGAACGTTCGCCTCGTGGTCCCGGTGTCCGAAGAGACCCTGCATGTCGCGTCGCTCGCCGACAGGCCTCCTGCAGGCACCACGCTGTATTGCATGCCGCAGGCGGTGTTGCTCGGGCTGCACGACAAACTGTCGTTCATCCGCACCGCACAGACCCATGACCTGCCGGTACCCGCGAGCTTTGCCCTGGACAGCGACGAGGCCCGGGCATTCGCTGCGTCGCGGCCGCACATCATCAAACCGACACTGTCGTCCGCCGGGCACGGCGTCTCGCTGCGTTCGGCCGGCGAGGCACTGCCGACACCCACTGCGCCGGCGATAGTGCAGGCCTATCTGCCCGGCGAGGAGCTCAGTTCGTTCTCGATCGCGCATGCCGGCCGGGTCATCGGCACAGTGATCTACCGCGGCCTGATCGTATCCGGGAGCGTGGCGGTCTGTTTCGAATCGCTGCCGGATCCGGACCCGGCCATGCTGGCCTGGATCGAGCGCTTCGTCAGCCGCACCGGCTTCAGCGGATTCATCTCTTTCGATTTTCGCCGCGACGAAAACGGCCAGGCCCTGCCCATCGAGTGCAATCCGCGGACCACCAGCGGCGTTCATTTCGTCGACCCGCACGACCTCGCCGCGGCGGTGCTGGATCCGGCGGCCGAGAACCCCTTTCGACTGCGCGAAGAACGGATACTGCAGCAGTTCTACCCGGCGCTCACCGAGACCCAGGGCGCCGCGCTGAAGGGTCGATCCTGGCGACCGAACATGCAGTATCTGTTCAGCTGCCGCGACGTGAGCTGGGACTGGCGTGATCCCCTGCCCTTTCTGCTGCTGCCGCTGACCTCTTACCAGATCCTGCGGCGAACCATCTTTTCCGGGATGTCGTTCGGCGAGGCCGCCACCTTCGACATCGGCTGGTATTAACCTGGTTAGTTCACACGCGGTTTGGCGCGGCAATGGATCTGCTGCACCGGGCGCGTGGTGAGCCGCGCGACCGGCCTTACCTTGTCCGGCTCGAGCGCGGAAAAATCGAAGCGCCGTACCAGCCGGGCGATGATCAGGCTGGCCTCCGTCTGCGCGAAGCCGGCGCCGACGCAGGTGCGCGGGCCCATGCCGAACGGCAGGTAGGCGCCCGGCGTCAGCTCGTGCTCGCGTTCCGGCAGAAAGCGGTCCGGATCGAAGACCTCGGGGTCGTTCCACAGCTTGCGATGACGATGCGTGGTCCAGGGCGAGATCATGATCATGGCCCCGCGTTTGACCTTGAACTTGCCTATGCGCGTTGCCTCCATCGCCACACGCGGGATAAAGGTGATCGGTGGGTACAGGCGCAGCGTCTCGCGGAAAACGTTTCGCACATAGCGCAGCTGCTTGACGTGTTCGAACTCGACCGGGCCGTCACCGACCACCTCGTCCACCTCGGCACGAATCCGCGCCACAACCTCCGGCCTGACCGACAGGATGAAGAACAACCACGTCAGTGCACTGGCCGTGGTCTCGTGCCCGGCGAGAAACAGCACCCCCAGCTGGTCGACCAGCTCCTTGCGCGAAAACGGACAACCCGATTCCTGGTCACGCGCCGCGATGCAGGCCGAGGCGATGTCGTTGAACGCGTCGGCGGCGGCATTCATATGCGAATCGACCAGCTCACCGAGGTGATAGCGAATGCGCTCGCAGGCGTCCAGCACCGGCTGATGCTGGCGGATCTTCTTGAACGGGGGATCGAATATCAGCGCCTTAAGCTCTACCTGGGCCGCGCTGCGTTCAAAGATCTCAAAGGCATCAAAGACATCGCGGGCGATCTGCGTCTGCAGCGAGGTGGAGAACACCGTCCTGCAGATGATGTCGGCGGTGAGGTTGCTCATCGCCATATCGAGCGAGAACGACTCGCCGCGTGACGCCAGCTGGTCCAGGTGCACTTCGTAGTCGTCGACCGCCGCGCTCATGGAGGTGAAGGCGCGGGTCAGACGGATATGCGAAAAGGCGGGGTCGATCATGTCGCGCTGCCTGCGCCACTTCGCACCGCTGGAGACGAAGATCGAATCGCCGACCAGGGGCTCCAATGCCCCGACCATAAGATCGTTCTTCGGATAGATGTTGGTCGGATCGGTCATAATCCCGCGCAACAGTTCCGGCTCGTTGACCAGCAGGATCGAGCGCCGCGAGTAACCGAGATGGGTAACCGGCAGGCGGTAGGCGGCGGCCGGCAGCAGGCTCAACAGATTGCCTTCACCCTGCGCCGCGGTGCGTATCAGCGCGGCGAGCGGTGACAACGGTTCGGGACGCGGCGGCACATAAGCCGCTGTCGGCGCGGGCCGGTCCGTGTCGGATTGCGCGGTGGCATCGGCGGTCGTCAAGGCGTTCTCCTGGGGTCGGCAGATCGCGGGGCCCGTAACGCTTATGGTGACCACACCCGCGATGGCCGATCGATGGCGGGGACCTTGTCTAAGCAAATTTACGCATCTAAGTGTATAGTTGACTTGACAACACAGCAACGCCGCGGACCTTTCGGGAGGACTTGCCATGGGGCTGTTCCATGAATTCATCTGGCCCTTTCATGCCGTCGTATCGGCACACATCGTCACCGGGTCGGTCGGGCTACTGGCATTCTGGGTACCGATATTCGCACGCAAAGGCGGCGCGAATCACAGACTCTGGGGCAAGGTGTTCACCTGGTCGATGCTGTCGACCGGGACGATCGCGATCGGGATCGCCAGCCTGACCATTAACGACCCGGTCGGGACCCACCCCCATCTCGACTTCGACCCGGCGCTGATCCAGGGGATATTCGGCTGGATGATGCTCTACCTGGCCATCCTGACCATCAACCTCGCCTGGTACGGCTGGATGTGTATCAAAAACCGCCGCGACCACGTCGGAAACCGCAGACCCTTCAATCTCCTGCTGCAGGCAGCGGTGACCATCACCGCTGCCAACTGCGCATGGCATGGCGTCGCGCTGGGGCAGCTGCTCATGGTCGGCATCTCCTTTGTCGGATTCGCCACCGCGGCCACCAATCTATGGTTCATCTACAAACCGAGACGCGGGCCGCAGGACTGGTTGAAAGAACATCTGAAGGGACTGGTGGGCGCCGGCATCTCGGTGTACACCGCATTTTTCGCCTTCGGTGCCGTTCGGATCATGCCGGAGCTGGCGCTGAACCCTGCACTCTGGGCGGTCCCGCTGGTCACCGGACTCGGCATCATCCTTTACCATTGGCGCAAGATCGGACTTCAGCAGCAAGGGACCGCGCGCGAGGCGCGTCTGGCCTGATTCGCCAACCATCCGGTCCCGGCCCCTACGACCACGAATAGACGATCTTGCGACCCGGCAAGATACGATACGCTGTGAAGTCGCACCCTTCTCAACATCGATGACGATAGGGGTCATCCCAGAGTGAGGCAACCGCAATGACCGCCGGTTCTCCGTTCCCCAGCGAAACCGACCTCGATCCCGACACGCTGCAAGCGGCCATCGACGCCCCCTGCCACCGCATCCAGATGGCGTCGGCCGGCTGCCTGAGCTACTACGAGGACAGCGACGTCGAAGGACGACCGTTGGTCCTGGTGCACAGCATCAATGCGGCGCCCAGCGCCATGGAGATGAAGCCGCTGTTCGAGCACTATCGTTCGCGGCGCCCCGTGTATGCCCCCGATCTGCCCGGCTATGGTCGATCAGAACGCGGCGATCGGCCTTACAGTCCGGAAATGTACGCCGGCGTATTGTGTGAATTCCTCTCGAAGGTGGTCAAAC
Source organism: Sedimenticolaceae bacterium (assembly GCA_049669185.1). Classification (GTDB taxonomy): domain Bacteria; phylum Pseudomonadota; class Gammaproteobacteria; order Chromatiales; family Chromatiaceae; genus Thiosocius. Next base: position 4,059 of record JBATKF010000349.1, read on the forward strand.
AGCCGGCGGACATCATCGCATTCTCGTTGAGCGCCGAGTTTGCGGCGCGCGCGGTGCCGATAGCCGGTGATGCCATCACAACACTCGCCCTGCTCTCACCCACGGGCCTGAGCCGGCGACAGGCCCCGAGTGGCAAGATCACCGATCGTCTGTTGTCTTTCTTTCGGTTGCCGGTGCTGGGCGACGGCCTGTATCGGCTGCTGACCTCGAGACTCAGCATCCGATATTTTCTCGGGCTGTCGTTCACTGGCCCGACGCCGCAGGCCTTGCTCGACTATGCCTATGCCACATCGCACCAGCCTGGCGCCAAGCACGCGCCGTTTCGGTTTCTGTCCATGAAGCTCTTTACGCCGGGTGCCATCGAGGAACTCTACCGACCACTGCAACTGCCGGTGCTGGTGCTTTACGATCGCGACCCGAATGTGAAGTTCGACCTGCTCGACGAGCTGGTGGCACAGCGACCCAACTGGCAGGCGGAACGGATTGCGCCCACGCTCGGGCTGCCTCACTGGGAGCAACTCGCCGCGACGGTGCAGGCCCTGGACCGTTTCTGGCTGCAACACCGCTGACCCGCCGAGACACTGCAGCACTGCGCACGTGAACAGCAATACCAACAAGACCTTTGTGATCTTGTTGGATGAGGCTAGTTCGGCAATTCCGGTGCGAAGACCTGGATGATCAGATCCATCTGCTCCTTCGGTAGGGGGCGCAACTGCGCCGCTGCCGGGGCCGTCGGTTGACGCGCCATCGCTGCCGATGGGGGAGGCGCCGTCGGTACCGCCTTGGGCGACACTGGCGATGCACTCGGAATTCTCGGCACCGCGCTGGGCGACAACGCCGGGGCGTTGGGCGCCATCGGAACCGCGCTGGGTGACGTCGACGGTGCATTGGGTACCGTGGGGACCGCCCTGGTCGACATCGGCGTCGCATCGGGTAACCTCGGCACTGCACTAGGCGCCGCCTCCACCGCCCTCGGCACCATCTTGAGCGGCTCGGGTGTCCCCGCAGCGGGTCTCGGTGCAGGTTCGGGG
>JBATKF010000350.1:0-6023 GCA_049669185.1 Sedimenticolaceae bacterium
CTGTCGAGCCCACGACTGTAGTCCTGATAGGCCTCGACCGCGTCCTCGGCGCTGCCGCGCAGACGCACCTCGCCGCGATCGAGCCACAATGCCTGGTCGCACAACGACTTCACCTGGTAGAGATTGTGCGAGCAGAACACCACCGTCTTGCCCTGTTCGATGAAACCCCGCATGCGGCTCAGGCTCTTCTTCTGAAAGTGCTGGTCGCCCACCGACAGGGCCTCGTCGACGATCAGCACGTCGGGGTCCACCGAGGTCACCACCGCGAAGGCGAGGCGCACATACATGCCGGAGGAATAGGTCTTGACGGGCCGGTGCACCGCCTCGCCGAGTTCCGAGAAGTCGAGGATCTCCGGCAGACGCTCGCGGGTCTCGGCCGCGCTCAGGCCGAGCATCGCGCAACCCATCCGCACATTGTCCAGGCCGCTGAACTCCGGGTGAAACCCGGAGCCCAACTCCAGGATCGCGGACACCCGACCATCGACCCGCAGCGTCCCCTCGCTCGGCCGCAGGGTGCCGGCGAGCAGCTTGAGCAGCGTGCTCTTGCCGGCCCCGTTCGCCCCGATCACCCCGAGGGTGCCGCCGCGCGGCACCTGAAAGCTGGCACCGCGCAGCGCCCAGTTCGTCTCGTGCAGCGGGCGCCGCAGGACCAGCTCCTTGAGGCTGTCCACCGGGCGGGCATAGTGCCGATAGCCCTTGCCGAGGTCGTATGCATCGATCGCGATCACAGCAGGTCCTTTGCCCGTTCGACGGTCGCGTCGAAGAAGCGCCGCGCCAGCCAGGCCAGCAGCAGCCCGAACGCCAATACCAGATAGAAGCCTGCAGACGGCGGCGCGCCCTCGACGATCACCGCACGGTAGGCCGTCACCAGATGATAGAAGGGATTGAACTCGAACAGCCAGTGAAAGCGCTCGGGCACGCGGCTTACCGGGTAGAGGATCGGCGTGGCGAAAAACAGCATGGTCAGCAGCAGGCTCACCAGCTGGTTGAGGTCGCGCACGAACACCGACAGGATGCTCACCAGCCAGGCCAACGCCACACTGAGCAGCAGTCGCGCCAGCATCACCAGCGGCAACAGGAGCACCCAGGGCGTCAGGCCCTCGCCGACGAAGGGCACCGCCAGCAGCAGCAGGCCCAGCCCGATGGCCTCGGTCGCGACCGAGCTCAGCGCGACCACCATCGGGAAGACGTAAGGCGGTGTCAGCACCCGCTGCAGCAGCTGGCGGTTGGCGGTCAGGGCCTTGCCACCGCGTTCGACCGACTCACGAAAGGCGATAAAAGGCATGAGTCCGGCCATAAGATAGAGCGCGAAGCTAAGGGTGCCCGCGCCGGGCACGAAGCGCACCTGCAGCACCACACCGAACACGAAGGTATAGGTGATGAGCAGGAACGCCGGCTGCACCAGCAGCCAGACCCAACCGAGTATCGACCCCGTGGTCCGTTGACGCAGGTTGCGGGCCGTCAACAGCCACACGACCGAGCTGGGTAGAAAGCGCTGCTGCACTATGCTGGATGCGGAGAGTTCAAGGGTGAATCGGCCGTTTGCTGGTGTCGCGCGTCATGCTGTTTTGCAGTCAATAGGCCGATCGTAGCTATGGGCACGCGGTCCTGACGCTGCGCAGGCTGCATGGCTCAGGCCGCAGCGGATCAGTTGCCGGGATACGAATCCTGCCCCGATTATTTCGACTCAGCCGGCGCGGTCCCCTCGGTGCCTATCCCCATCTCGGTACGCTTCTCGTTCACATAGGCGTCGAAGATGTCCTCGTAGAGCACCAGGCCGGAATCGGCCTTGATCCGGTCGACATACTCGATGCGGCGCTGGCGCCGGAACTCGGTCTCCATGCTGGCGATGATACCGTCCTTGACCTCGTCGAAGGGCTTCAGCTCGCCGTCCTGGCGCTCGATCAGCTTGAGTACATGAAAACCAAAGCCGGTCTCGATGACCTCGCTGATCTCCCCGGGCTCGCGCAGCGCAAATGCCTTCTCCTCGAACGGCTCCGACATCCTGCCCCGACCGAAGAAGCCGAGGTCGCCCTTGTTGCTCTTGGCGGACGGGTCCTCGGAATATTCCATGGCCAGCGCCTCGAAGTCCTCCCCGGCCAGCGCGCGTTCGCGCAGCTGGGTGATCAACGCCTCGGCCTCCTCCTTGGGACGCGTCTCGCCGGTGCGGTTGCGGAACCGTATCAAGATATGCGCCGCGCGCACCTGCGTCGGCGTGGAGTAGGTCTCCGGGTCGGCCAGGTAGCGCTCGCGCGCGGCCTCGGTCATATCCGGGACGGGCTCGGCGTCGAGCGCCTGCATGCGCAGCGCGGCGAGGTAGGTGTCGGCCTTCTGCGCCAGGATGGCCTGCTGCAGCGGCTCACGGTCCAGACCCATGCCGCGCGCCTCGCGCGCCAGCGTCTCGTTGATATACAGCTGCTGGGCCACGCGCTTTACCGCATCCCGCGACGTGAACAACTTGTATTTCTGCGGCCCCGTCAGACCCTCTAACAGCGCGTCGAGATCGAGAACCGTCACTGCGGTTGCGGGAGAACCGATGATCGGCTCCTGCGGCTGCGCAGCCTCACCCGCTGCCTGAACCTTAGCGGCGACCAGCCACAGAATACAAAATAAGGTCAGCGCCATGCGCATCGAGCGTTACCTCCGAGAAGCACCAAAAATCATCCTTCACCCAGGCCAGCGGACGCAGAGGCCGAGACCGACGGTTGGCCGTGAACGGCCGGATATTCTAAATCAATTGCAAAAAAAAGGCGGGCCAAGGCCCGCCTTTCCAACTTTTTCAACCGAGGCCCTGGCCGGATGGTCCGAACCCTGGCTGAGGTATCGTGATGCCTGTTACGGCTGGAAGCGATACCGGACGTGTGGGATGGTCTCGCCCGAGGCACCCGCCTGACCGACGGTACCGCGGATGGCGGCGAAGCCGATCGCGGGAACGCCAACCGAACCGGGTGCACCCAATGCAGCTAGTCCGGAGATGTCGTACAAAGGCGTGTTGACGTTGCCGAGGTTATAGCGGCTGTCGAACATAATTCTCGCCCAGCCACCCTCGAAACCCGGCTGCAGTACGACGCTGAAGACGTTGTCAGCCGGCGTCCCCAACACGGAGTTGGTCGTCCCGCCCGTCTCAGACCAGGTCAGCACGTTGACCTCGCGGTCCAGGGTCAGCGTCGGCCGGTCGGGGTCGATGACCGGAGAGAATCCCGGGGCGTCCGGCTCCTGGACGAAGAAGGCCTCTTCACGATCCCAGTACTCGAGCGAAAACTCTACATCGACCGTGTTGACATACACGCCCGGTGGGTCGACGTTGAGCGCGTCGAATACGACACCAGCGACGATATTATTGTACGGACAGGAGAAGTAGGTGCCAGCGGCAGCGGGCTCGTCACCTGTGCCGTCACCGTCGGTGTCACAGAACAGCGCCTGTTCGTCCGAAATGACCTCGGAATTAAAGATCCCGTGCTTCTTCATCGGGAATGTGACTACCCAGTCGGTGGCCCCGTCGACCGCACCAGGGGCAACGAAATAGTCATTGGACAGGCCCGTGACGTTAAGCAGGTGTGCGATCGGCATCGGGTTCTGACCGCTGCGCTTCGGCTCGTTAGGGGAGATGTCGTCAAACAGGCCCGGATCCACGGCCAACGGCGGCCAAGCTACCGTAGCGGTCGAACCATCGGCGGTAGGCACCTGCGCATTTGGATCGTCCCCAGAGGCCAACGAGGGCAGTAGATAGTCGTTCGGATCGTCTGACCGGTAGTGCTGCTGGAACGTCGAATAGTTGTCGATCACTGCCGGATCGGCGACATAGGCCGCGCCGGTGGAGGCCTGCAGGAAGATGGTGTAACCGGACAGACCGCCGGTCGGCGCAACTAGGCCGCGGTTGAGCGGTGCTCCCGCGCCGTAAGGGTTGGCGGGGTCCTCGTCGGTTGCAACTCCACCAGCCAAATTGCCTTTCGTGAAGCCACCGTTGTTCTCGGGGCCATCACCAGCCACCCATGCGTCGTTGACGACGCTGCAGTCTTCCGGCACACCGTCGCTGTCGTGCTCGATGCCGTCCACGATGATGCGGTCATCGTTGGCGGTATCGCCGTCACCGGGAGCACCGGATTCGTTGATCTCAGCATAGAGACCGCCATCGTCGGCAGGACCTGGGCCATCCGCGATAACGCCCATCTCAATCACTTCGAAGTAACCTTCGGAGGTGTCTTCGGCATCCACTGCGGTGTAGAGGTCGATGAAGTCCACGCCGGCCTGCAACAGCGCCTTATTCGGGTAGGTGCAGGTCTCGTCGGTGGTGATGATGTTGGCCTTGCCGTTGTTCGGGTTCTCGCGAACGATGCCAGTCCAGGAATCAAACGGCGACATGTACAGATTGAAGTCGAGGGTGTCGTTGGATTCTTTAGACTCGCGGAAGCGTATCTTCACCGCCTTCGACAAGTTGGTGGTATTCGTGAGCGATATCTGCGTGACGAAACCGTTGTTGGTGTTGTAATAGGGGAAGATCAACACCTGACCCGTTTCTTCGTTGGCCAGGTTGGCCGCCTGGACACCGGTGGTTGCAACCGCCGCCAAGACGGCTGCGGCCAGTTTGCTCTGTTTGAACACTAGAGACTCTCCTTAAATTTACGTGTTAACACTGTTTCTTAAAACGCATGGTGAAACATTGGGCCCGGTTGAACTACCAACGCAGCCCGGACGGTGTGCGAAAGATACCTCTAATCATCGCGCGCTGACAAGGAGGTAATGACTCCCATTTTTGCAACAGCATCGGAATACCGTTCATCTGGTCGCCGTTCGACACACTCGCTAAAAGGGCTGGTTCTTCACCTGTGCGATGAAATCGTAACATAGTTTTGTCCAGATACAACAGTCAGTTGAGCTTTTTTTTTCGCCTAAAGCCGCAACAGTTGGCCCGCTGCGCCGTTAGCGAGAGGTAAAAACCGCCTCACAGTTGCGAAAAAACAACAAAAACGCTAAACCGCGGGAAAACCCCGAACCTCGGTTTCGGCCACCCCGTCGGGATCTTTAGCGCGCGGGCCCGCACTGCCGGCGTTCGCGCTCATTGGGTCGGCACATGCCACCAGTCACCCCCGTCGTCGAGCTGTATCCAAGACTCTTTCACCGGCGCCGGCACCGGCTCGGCCCCGCCGATCGCAAGATCCAGAATCACCTTGACCTCACAGCGTTTTTCTTCGCACTCTACCTCGCGCACCTCAGCGCCTTTCCAGAGGCCGACGCCTTGGATAGTGCGGCTGTAGCGCGCCAGCGAATGCGCCTGCCGATAGCCCGGCGAGAGATAGGCATAGGCACTCTCCACCCGCCCTTCCATCAGCAGATTCCAGCGCTCGAGCGCCCGCTGCCTCACCGCATCCTCGGCGGAGCCCTTTTCCGTGCTCATTGCAAGGGATTCTGTTGCAGAGGCCGGCACCACCGTCGTCAAGAACAACAGTGCTCCCAGCACGACAGACAGAGGATGCTTTGGTCTCATGGCGGTGTGATCGGCTCGGCGAAGATATCGGCGACTGTCGCTGCATAATCGACGCCTGGCGGCATCGATCTACGAAATTGAGTCGAAGTCTAGCGGGTTTTCCCTAATGAATGCAACGCCTAGAAACGCGATGCCGGTCACAACCGTGAGATCATGTGCAAGCCGCAGGGTTCATGCCTCGCCGAACGCGGCTTTTCAACCTGATAAACGATGATATTGTTTTGACGACAGACATGCAGCGGGCCGATCTCCCCAAACCCAACTTCTTCATCCTCGGCGCCGGAAAGTCCGGATCCACATCGATCTATCACTACATGAAAGGCCACCCTCAGATCTTCCTGCCCCGGGTGAAGGAACCCTCGTTTTTCTGCGAGGACTTCCAGGTCGTCAAGAACCCCGTTCACTACTTCCAACTCTTCGACCAGGTCTCTTCACAGACGGCGATTGGCGAGGCGTCCCATGTCTACCTGTCCAACCCGTCTACGCCGCGGGTGCTGAAGACGCTCTTCCCGGACGCGAGATTCATCATCATCCTGCG
>JBATKF010000351.1:0-4542 GCA_049669185.1 Sedimenticolaceae bacterium
TCCTGCAGCACCCAGTGTGACTGCAGCGCGGCCGGCCCGACGATCACGACCAGCTTGCTGCTGGCGCGCACGCGGCGCAGCGTAGCCGTGTTTAGGTCGTCACCGGCGACGTACACCTGCTTGTCGAGGAAGGCCTTGAAACCGGCCCGGCCAAGGGCACTGTCGAGCTGCTCGGCGTAGCCTGGGCTGTCGGCATGCGCGTAGGAGATGAAGAAATCGTAACCGAGTACGCGGTCGAACAGGCGGCCGGCGCGGATGTCCACTGCCGGTGTGTCGTCGCGCGACGGTGTCGCTGCAGTCATGGTGCGTCTCCGCGCTTCGGATGGTCTGCAGCATAGCCGACTGCGGCCGACCCCGCCGAACATCCGGCATCGCAACACGTCAGTCGATTGAGCGGCTTCGCGCCGGCAGCGGAGGGGCGGTGAGCGACGCGACCATGAACAGCAGCGGGCCAGCATGTTGGCGCGTCCGTTACGAGAAAGTGTTCACGCGGGAATTTTACGGCTCGTCCGTCTCCTTGCGGACAAGTACGCATTCCTGAGGATCACGATCTAGACCGCTTTGTGTTGGCTGCTGGCGTTCACCGGGCCGAGTGAGAGACGGCGACGAACTGACGACGGCTAAAGACAGCTCCCTTAACAAGGATCGACCTTGAACCGTACCTCTGCAGGTGGTGATCAATCCCGAGGTGTGGAAATCGGTTCCTGTTCGTCATGCTGACGTCTGCACTGAGCCGGTACGTTAGTGTTCGTCGGCTGACCAGAGGTCGGTTCGCAAATCGATAATCCGCGCGGAATGGCCCGTCAGATTACCCATTCGTGAAAAAAACGACATGAAATAAGAGTTGTAACCCCTCGACTTTTTTGCGTTTTTATTCTATTCTCGAGCGAGTAAATCGATCCGACCGCCAGACCAGAAAATCGGGGCGAATCGCGTAGGCGGCATCACCCGGAGGGGAGCAACTATTGTGTTAAGTCCTATGATATCGACAGGTTTTCGGCGGTTTGCCTCGGTACTTTTTCTGATGCTCGGTGCCTCCGCATCCTTCGCCGGTGGTTTCCAATCATTCGCCGATACCCTCGAGAAACGCGGCTGGCATGTCAATAAAGACGCAAACGGCGACCTTTTGCTTTTCCCAAAGACAACCGCACATAAAGCCGCCGATTCGATGCCTCGAAGTGATGACAGAGACCTCGATGCGCTGGCCGAACGCCTTGGTGCAGCGGGTTGGCAGGTAGAACGCAGTATGGACGGCAGCATCACGTTCTGGGCGGCCGACAAACCGGGCAATAGTACGCAGACCATTGTCGAGGCGCGTTTGAATGATGGTTTGGCCGATCTCGGGGATCGTCTTGCTGCGGCCGGCTGGCTGGTCGAACGCAGTGCGGATGGCAGCATCCTGTTTTGGGCAGCCGGAAAACGCGGCAACACGCCGGAGATCGCTGTTGAATCCCATCCTAATGCCGGATTAGTCGCCTTTGGCGCTCGTCTTGCCGCAGCGGGCTGGCAGGTCGGGAACGGTGCCGACGGCAGCATCACATTCTGGGCCACCGATACAACAAACCGGGGCCTGGCAAACTATTCCGAATCAACTCCTGATAACTGGTCTCACGGGACCGGGCGATTGGCCCGGATTCAGACGTTCGATACACAGATAGACGGTACGTCGGTAAAGGCCCCGCACGCCGCGACGTGACAGCGATCGTCAGGTTCAATTCGCTAAAGACGTTTCGTTTGCGATCATCAGTACTGACCGGACCTTGGACCTCAAACTTCCGGCAGCAGCCCAGATTTTTGTGGATTTGCGGCTGAACGTTTGCAGACCCAGGATCTACTCCATCGCCGAACAGCGAACTTTTCCGGCTTGAATGCCGCGCGACGGCTATATCGTGTTGGTAGGGGACGCATGCCCGAGAAATTCGCTCAGGCTTTTTCATAGAAGCGGCCTCTGCGTCAGAATTCAGCCAAAAGCGCTCCTGACAAGGGTGCTGCTGCGGGAAGTCCAGATGGCTAGCCCTGTTCGATCAATTTTGAGAATTTGACACTTGACCCAGTCTAGGGGAACGCCCGATTGATCGATTGAGGAAACACCGAACCTCCGCGGAAGGATGCAGCGAAATGGAAGTGTTTTTCTTGCCTTGGCCGGTGCAGAACTCTGCCCATGGCTACAATGCAGAAAGGGATGTCCTGAAGAACGTAAGCAGATCGGAGCGCTTGAACGTTTTCTCGAGTTCGATGCGCTTATCTATATGGACGCCACAAAGGAAAAAGGTATTTTTGGCTAGATTAATGCCAACACGGACGGCGGGTTTCATGGCTCGCCCCGTTTTAATGAGTAGTCACGCACAAAGCAAGGGGTGGGCCGTGTCATTCGTTAAAGCCGGTTCAGTGAATTTATTCGTCACGTCCATGGACCGAATTAGGCTGGCATGAAGCCCGGCTGTGCATCGAGATTCCCCCGAGCAACGCTTGACATGGAGTGTGTCTGAAGGAAGGAGTTCGACATGACCCGATTCATCGTTTGCCTCGACGGAACATGGAACAACGCGTCACGAGAGATTGAACGGAAGGATGGCGCACGCGTCTACCGTCCAACGAACGTGCTAAAGGTGGCACGTGCGACGAAACGCTTCGACTCCAAAGACGTGTCTCAAGTCACTTACTATAACGCTGGTGTCGGCGCCATGAATCGTGCCCCCGATGCCGGCGCGCGAATAGTCCGTTGGGTGGACAACACTGTGGGAGGAGGCTGGGGCTCGGGCTTCGAGGTGAATATCGAAGAGGCTTACACGTTTCTTGCCGACAACTATACTGAGGGTGACGAAATATTCATCTTTGGATTCAGTCGAGGTGCCGCCCAGGCCCGCAGCCTCTGTGGCCTCATTGAGTGGTTTGGCGGATTCCCAACCAAGAATGATGTGTATTACGTTCCTCGGATCGTCACCCGCTATCTCCGCGCTCAGGGCAAACCTGAGAGCCCTACGCTGTGGGAAGAGCTCAACCAGCGACGTCAAGCACGTGGTTCCCAGCCGCTTGACGCAATTCAGAAAGCAAACATTGTTTTCTTGGGCGTCTGGGATACAGTTCTTGCGCTCGGTTCACGGCTCCTGGCCGGCGGTGGCACCACGAGAAAGGAGAAGAAGTTCCACACGCGAGCTGCACCACCGAAGAAAGTCATGCACGTGCGCCACGCGCTCGCCATCGATGAATCGCGACACGATTTTCAGCCCGAGGTTTTCGATGGTGGCACCAGCCATCCCTCCTTGCAGCAGCGCTGGTTCGCAGGGGTGCATTCTGACGTGGGTGGCGGACTTCAGTGGGATGGACTAGCCAATTGCGCGCTGCGCTGGATGACGCAGGAAGCGGCCGCAGCGGGATTGGAGTTTAGGGAGGATTTTCTCGATTTCTACGAGGAGGCACCGCAGGCAGTCGCCAGTAAAAAGAGCATCGGGTTCAAGGTTGCCGATACACTCTTGAGGCCGGTACGCGGGTTCAAAGGGGTTCGCGATCTGACGCAGGCCGCTGGCATGTTACCGGACCAGACGGTGTTCGACCGGCTCAACTTTGAGCCTAAGTCGGATTCGTCTGAATCGGGCGATCTCCCTAAGATGAGTGAGCCTTATCGTCCTGCAAACCTCTTGCAGTTCCTCGCAGAACACCCCGAGCTCGATGGGCGGCTCGGACCCGACGCGCTTGCCGCGGTGAGGAAGCTTCGCTAGCACACGAAGGCCTGTAGATGTGCACACGCCGAAAACAGCAGCCTAAATCCGCCCCTGCGGCTTGGAAATGGGCGGCCAGTAATCATCCACGGAATTACATGGCACCAAGAGCACGCTGGATTACGCAGAATCCGACGATGGTGCATAACACAGGAAAAGCGCGGCGGAATGCTGAACGGACTGCTGCCGGCAATGTCGGCGGGGCTTTCGCACACGGCCAGCCCAGGCACGGCCGCAAGTGTCATCTCTCGCCCGCAGACCCAAATGGCTTTCGCCACACCAGTCTACTCGGTAACGTAACTCTTGCCGATTCGATCACGCGGCGCTTTCCTTTCGTCCCGCTCGTGGGCTCATACACCAAGCCCTGCCGATGCGGATCGAACTCGGCAGCGAGAAACCATTGAGCGAGCGGATCCGGAGCTTCGATCGTTCCGACGCTGAGGACCTGGTCCTCATTGGTCGTGAATCGATTGCAAGGCGACCTATCTCGAACGGAGCTGAACCATGTCTGAGCCTGTCAGCCGACCTATCCGTACCGTCACCGTAGAATTCCTGCGCAAGGGCCCGCCCCACAACCAGCTCCTGTCGCCGCTGACCGAATACCTCGGCATCTGCGGAGAGGCGGGAGCGGGTTCGGTATCGATTCCTTATGAACAGGCGACGTTCGATGCCATTCTAGATGAATTGCGTTATGTCGATTTCGACGAGGAAGACCAAGCTCCGCGGCAACGCGCGCTACGGACTTTGGGCCGGGATACTGGAGAGATTCTCGGCTCGGTCCCGGGTTTCGCGGGCTCCCTCGCCAATCATGACTTTTCCGAGT
>JBATKF010000352.1:0-2472 GCA_049669185.1 Sedimenticolaceae bacterium
ACGCGATTGCCAAATCACTGCAGGAAATCCTGGACGATTGAGCGCTGAGACGCCGCTATGGCGGGGTGCACGCAGTGGAAGGCGGTGAAGGCGTAGTCGTCACTACGTCTAACCGCGTGCAACGAGTACGCCCCGTCAGGGAGAGGGTATCGGGGGCCGCGGCAGGAAATCGGTGAGATATGCAGGCCAGACCATCCCTGGATCGAACTGTTGCAGTGCGTGTTGAATCGTCTCCGAGAAAACCGTTCCAGGCTGCTAACCTGCGAGCTCGCGCATCGTGTCAAAACCCACCGCCGGTGCGAAATCCACCGCCGCCCGTGCCGCCACCGCGCCGCCCGAATCCGCCCCGGCCGAGTTTGCCGACGATGTCGCCGAGGTCGCCCATACCGCCCGTCCACACCGTGCCCCGGCCGAAACCACCGGAACCGAACCTCGGGTCTGAACGCTGCGGGCGATAACGCTGCTGCTCCTGCAGGACCTTCCACAGCATGCCGCGATCCAACATGCCGGCAAGGAACTGCCCCAGCAGCACCGGAATCATCGAATCGTTGGCGAACACCGAGCCGGTGCGATCGTAACGATGGCGTTTGAATTCCAGTCGCAGGGACTCCAGCTCGACGAGCCGTTTCTGCTGTTCTTCGCGCGCGGCCTTCAGCCCGTCTACAGACGTCTGTAGCTGGGTCTTCTGATCGTCACGCTGGAGCATGCGTGCGACGATCACGTCGTCCTCGGGATATGGCGTATTGAACGCAGACAGGCGCAGTTGCGCCAGATCATCACGCCGCAACTCATTGGCGAGATATTCGACGGCCTGCCCGGTGAACTCGTCATCGCCCGCGGCGAACCGGGCCTTTTGATCGAGCAGTGTCTGATACCCCTGCTCCGACTGCTCGATCCGCTGATCGATCTCGTCGAGGGTCTGCTGCTCCCTGGCCACCTCGTCCTCGAGTGCCGGCATACCGTCTGCCGCACGCGCGCTTTCGTCGAGCGCCTTGAGCCGATCAAACGCCGCATCCGCAGATGCCCTCAGGTGATCGGCATGTTCGCGTAACCGCTGCGGGATCTCATTCAGTCGCGCGTAGTTTGCGCGGGCGTCCGCGTAGCCGATCAGGCGAGCGACCTTTGCGTCCAGCCAACGGGTGAGACCACCCGCCCGGTACTCTGACTGGCCGTAGTGGCGTTCCCAGAGATAGACGAAAAGCGGATCGTCGCGATAGGCCTTGCCCTTCTCTTCACGTTCCTGCGCGCTGCGCTCGGCCTTGTCCGCCGCGTGGCGCGCGCGCCGCTCGGCCTCCTCAGCACTCTCCCGCTGTGCGCGATAGGCCGGGTCGGCATCCAGGCGTGCCTGCGTCTTCGCCTCTGCCTCGTCGGCGATGGTCACGGCGGCGTCGAGGCGTTCCTCCTGCTGCCGACGCTCGGCTAGGTGCTGTTCCCGGACCCGTTCGGCGTCGGCGATCTGCTGCTGCAGCGCAGCGAGTGCAGCATCGCGCTGGGCGAGCAACGCAATCACCTGTCGTTCGGTGCGGTCGAGCTGCGCAGTCAGATCCTCTCCGGAAAGGCGATCCAGTCGGACTTGTGCCAGCTGCCGGTAGTCATCGGTTTGGGCAGTCTGCTGCGCCATCAGCTGCTGCGTGAGCTCGCCGATCTCGGCCTCGAGGCGGTCGATCTGGCCATGTGCCTGCTGCAGCGCCTGATCGATCGACCCCAGCGTCTCGCGACCGGAAATCATTCAGACCTCACCACTGCGTAATGGCGCCGCCGCTGGTCGGCATCGCATACTCGGGATCCAGGTATCCCGCCCGCTTGAGACCGAAGCGATCGTTTTGGATGATCCCGTCATCCTGTTTGTCGCGCGCCACCGCCTCGAAGGTTGGGCGCTCCACGCGCAGCCCCCAGCGGCTGACCAATTCGATCTTACCAGTCTCCTCGTTGCGGATCGGCACCTGCAGGCGCTCGCCTGAGGCGCTCACCGCCTCGACGATGATGTAATAGTTCCTTGCGGCCTCGTTGACGTCCGGAATGCGCCAGACACCCGAACGCGCATCGGGACGGTTCACGATCTGGATGCTGTACTCCTGTTGCAGCACCGCCTGCAGCTGCTCGAGCTGCGCCAAGGCCTCGCGCGCCGCCTGGGTGTCTTCGTTGCGCAACGCGGCGTTGCCGGCATTCAATAGCTGTTGGGCACGCGAACGGGGTTCGTCCGACGCGGCAATCGCAACCACCTCTTGATAGCGCGCGTCGAGGTCCTCCGGCAACGTCTTGTCTGGCGCGACAAACGCGACATAGTTGCCCGCCCAAACCAGCAGCGCCGCCGCGAGCCCGCCGGCCACCCACTTGCCCCAGCGACGCCGGCTCACGTAGATCACTGCCAGCCGGCGCGCAAATCCCGACTGCACCGGCTGATAGGTAAAACGGTCTTCCTTGAGCGCCGCCACACCCTGCTCGATCACGTGATCGGGGACGTCGATACCC
>JBATKF010000353.1:0-7044 GCA_049669185.1 Sedimenticolaceae bacterium
CGCCCTGCGCGACCGGCACGCTGCAGCGCCGCCGCCTTGCTGATCCATTGTGTTTCCAACCGGGTGAGACCGGTATTCGGATCGAAGACCGGCCTGCGCGCCAGGCCGCTGTCGACCACGGCGTCGACGCCCTCGATGGTAAGGCTGGTCTCGGCGATATCGGTGGCGATAATCACGCGACGGCGCTCACCTGCACCCTGCAGCACCCTATCCTGCTCGGCCGCCGGCAGATCGCCATACAGCGCCGTCGCATCGAGCTGATCGCCCCACCGGGCCGTCACCTCGTGTCGCAATCGCTCGATCTCACGCCGCCCCGGAAGAAAGACCAGGATGTCACGCCGCGCCTGCTCCAGGACCGGCCCAAGTGTTCGAAGGCAGGCACTTGCCGGGTCACGCGGATCGGAGTCGCGCTCGGCATAGCAGATCTGCACCGGGTGAGCCCTGCCTGCGACGCTGACCTCGGTAGCCGGCAGCATGCGGCACAGAGGATCGGCATCCAGCGTAGCCGACATCACCAGCAGACGCAGGTCGCCGCGCAACCCAGCAACCACGTCCAGCGCGAGCGCCAGCGATAGGTCCGTCTGCAGGCTTCGCTCATGGAACTCGTCGAAGATCAGCAGGCCGACGCCGCTCAACTCGGGGTCGGCCTGCAGGCGGCGCAGCAACAATCCTTCGGTAAGGACCTCGATACGGGTGACCGCAGACACCTTGCGTTCGAACCGGACCTGATAGCCGATCGTGGCGCCGACCTCTTCACCATACAGAGCTGCCATCCGCCTTGCGGCCATACGCGCCGCCGGACGGCGCGGTTCGAGGATCAGGATCTTACCCCCGCTCAACCAGGGCTCGTCGAGCAGCAACAGCGGGACCAGTGTGGTCTTGCCCGAACCCGGTTCCGCGCTCAGGACTGCATGTCCTCGGACCAATGCAGCGCGCAGTTCCCCAATGCAGCCGACTATCGGCAAATCAGGCAACGCAAGCTGGCTGGCTTTTTCTCGCGCCAATGACTATCTTCCTCTGGCTGCGGGCGGCACACCCGCGCTTCTATCAGGGCCCAACGTGACCGCAGACTATAGCCGGACACCGCAGCGCGACGTAACCGGAGTTCCAGGCTAGCCGTGTCTGCCATCATCAGGCGTCATGCCGCCATCGGTATTGCGGGCTGCCTGCTGCTGGCCGGGGTTCTCGGCATCCTGTGGTTGATACAGCAACCGTCCCGACCATTGTTGCAACGCATACAACAGCAAGGTGTGTTGGTGGTCGGCTCGCGATACGCACCCACGGTCTATTATCGAGGCGCGGATGGGCCCGATGGATTCGAGTACGCACTGGCACAGCTGTTCGCGGAATATCTCGGCGTCGGGTTGCGGCTCGTCTTTCCACCGAATCTGGACGCACTGTTCGACGCGACCGCACGCGGCACGGTGCATATGGCCGCTGCCGGACTGACGATCACGCCGGAACGAGAGCAGCACGTGCGTTTTTCAATCCCCTATGAACAAATCACCGAGCAGATCGTTTATCGCCGTGGCAGCCGGCGCCCCCGCTCGCTGACCGAGATCGCACCGGGCGACCTGCACGTCGTTGCGAGCTCCGCCCATGAGGAGACGCTGCGCGCGCTGCGCAAGAACGAACTGCCGACACTGTCGTGGCAAAGCCACGCGCAAGTCAGCAGTGACGAACTGTTCGCCGCGATCGACCGCGAACAGATCCGCCTGACCATCGCCGATTCCAACGAACTCGAGCTTAGCCGGCGCTTGTTCAGGCATGCCGCGGTAGCCTTCGAACTGGGCGAGCCCAGGCCGATCGCCTGGGCATTCCGCAAGACCGCCGACGACAGTCTGCGCCAGGCAGCCAACGACTTTCTGCTGCAGGTGCAAGAGGACGGCACGCTGCAACGCCTCAAGGCGCGATTCTTCGGCCACACCGACCGCCTCAATTTCGTCGATACCCGCGAGTTCTGGCGCGGCGTACGTGACCGTCTGCCGGCACTACGCCCCTATTTCGAGCGCGCGGCCGAGCAGACCGGAATCGATTGGCGTCTGCTCGCCGCGATCGGCTATCAGGAGTCCCATTGGCAGGCAGATGCAGTCTCGCCCACCGGGGTGCGCGGCGTGATGATGTTGACGCAGGCGACCGCCGAGCAGATGGGCATCACCGATCGCCGCGATCCCGAACAGAGCATCATCGGAGGCGCGAAGTACCTGCGCGCCATTGAGAAACGGATACCGGCGCGCATCCGGGAGCCCAATCGCCTGTGGCTGACGCTGGCGGGCTACAACGTGGGCTTCGGCCACCTGGAGGACGCCCGTATCCTGACGGAGCGCGACGGCGCCAATCCGGACCTCTGGCTGGAGGTCAAGCGGCGCCTGCCCCTGTTAGCACAGAAGAAATACCATAAGACGCTGCGCCACGGCTTCGCGCGTGGCCAGGAACCGGTCGACTATGTCGACCATATCCGCAACTATTACGATCTGCTGGTCTGGTTCACGACGACCCGCGACCGCGAGACCCGCGCACGGCTGCTCGCCGCCGAGACCGACTGATCGCCGATCCGGCCGTTGTCAGTCGCCGGCCAGGGACTCGGCCTCCATCGACAGGTACACCTGATAGGCATTGCGCCGGTTGGCCGCCTCGAACGCCGGTAGGCTCTCAAAGGGGGCCCAGTCAGCCGCCGCGTAGGCACTGTCGAAATCCTGCAGCTCCTCGACCGCCGCCCCCATTATGTCGCGCAGATAGGCGAGGTAGGCGCGCGTGCCAGCCACCGCCTCCACCGGCCTGTCGGCGGCCGGCCCGTGCCCGGGGACCAGGGCGGTCAGGCCATCGGTCTCGAGGGTCGCGAGGGTCTCCAGCCAGCGTTTGGTATCGGCATCGCCGACGAAGGGTATCCTGCCTTCGAAAATGATGTCGCCCGAAAACAGCACCCTGTCCTGCACCACGTAAAGCGTCATGTCTCCATCGGAGTGCGCGCTGCCCAGGTAATTGACCCGAAAATCGATACCGCCCAGCGAGAAAAGGTACTCCTGTTCGATCAGCCGATCCGGCCTGACCAGGCGAGTGTCGTCATTCACCCAGGGATCGAGCGACAAACGTCGCTCGTCGAGGCGCTCGGCCGCGGCCGCCGAGTCCAGATAGTCATAGGCGCCGCGTGGTGCAAGGATCTCGGCCCCTTCATCCTTGAATACCTGAAGGCCATAGACGTGATCTGCGTGATAATGGCTGACCACCACCTTGACCACCGGCTGGTCGGTCAATTCACGGATCTTTTGACGCAGTGCCCAGGCAAGCGACGGCGTGCCCAGGCTGTCGAAGACCACGACACCCGCGTCGGTCAGGACGAATCCGGCATTGGAAACGAAACCCTCGTTGTCTGTCGCCATACCCGGCGTCCCGCGGACGTAATAGGCGTGCGCCGAGATCTGCTCGACAGGCAGTTCGACGCTGATCGGCGGATACTTCGACGATGCCCACAATGGGCTGGCAATCAACAGGGCGATGCAGTAAATCAGAGATCTCATGGTTTCGTTCAACTCCATCGATAACGGCCGGACGGCGGTAAAGTTGACGCGACTGTGCGCCAGATTCGACAAAAAGCCCTCAGCGACGCGCGCGAAAAAAGGCTCGCAACAGCGCGGCACTCTCCTCGGCCATCAGCCCGCCCTCGCAACGCGTCGTATGATTGAAGCGTGCATCCGAGGGCAGCAGATCGAATACGCTGCCGGCAGCACCCGAACGCGGATCTAGGGTGGCGAACAGCACCTGCGCAACTCGGGCATGGACAATCGCACCGGCGCACATCGGGCAGGGTTCCAGGGTTACGTACAGCGTCGTGCCCGGTAGCCGATAATTACCGAGCGCCACTGCTGCTGCACGCAGCGCGACGATCTCGGCATGCGCAGTCGGGTCATGCGCGGTGACGGGGTGATTCCAACCTTCACCGATGATCTCGCCGGCCGCCACCAGTACGGCGCCCACCGGCACCTCGCCTTGGGCCTCTGCGCGCCGCGCGAGCGTCAAAGCGCGGCGCATAAATCCCAGGTCACTGGGCTCCGGCGTCACTGCGCGGGGCCTGTCTATTCACACTCGATTGTAAATAAGCCATTTTTATATTTTATATTCAATGATTTATTTTCCCGTTAATTGACAATACCATGAAAAATACCATGCTCAGAAAATCCTTCGAAATGCTCGAAAAAATTGCCGGTTGAGCGCCGCCACACTGCCCCCTAGGCTATCTTCCGGGCTGTGAGTTCCAGGTGGATGCCCTCCTACTCCTGCAGCACTTTAAACAGTTGCACGCATGCGTCCCTGTACGGCCTTCCGAACAAACTGTACCGCGGCATTGTCACTCGTCGCGACGAGTTGCAGAATCCGTTCGTTCACATCGTCGACCCTATTCAACTTGGCCGCAGCGTCCATCGCCCGATCATAGGCCTCCACCACATCGACGCTGGTCACCTCGTAAGCCCACCCCTCACTCAACCAGCGAAGGGCGGCTATTGCCGATCCGAGGGCAAATGTCGGTTCCGAGTCGAGGTAATCCCTGGCCGCCCTGGTCAGGGTTTTTGGATCAGAGGGACTCCGGTTGGCCAGTTCTAATGCCAGATCAAAAAATGCTAGTTCCTTGGCCGTCGCAAACCACTTCCCTTCTTCGCCCGGAGTTGCAGCTATGAGGTCTGACAGGACCTGCAACTTATCCTTCGTTGGATAGCGTTTTGCAACTGAGCGAAACCGGGCGATGTAGGAATTACCCACCGCGGCGCTCAATCCGTAGCGCCGGTAAGCCTCCTCATGCAGGCCGGATGAGATCAGGATCTGCTCGCAGGCTTGGTCGATCACGGAATCCAGCTGGTTCAGTCCCCGTGAGGCTTCGGCATACTGGACCGCTTCCGCCTTCCTGCCGATGGCCAGGAGTGCTTCTACGCCATAGCGACGGTAATGCCAGGCCGGGTATCGTGGTAGCTCCAACAATTCGAGCAACTCTCCGTAGCGACCTGTCTCCAATAGACAAGACAGACACGCCGCCGCACCGTAGAAATAGCTGCCGGGGTTTGGATCTGACCAACAGGATCGCAACGTTGATACCAACTCATCCGCCCAGCGGCCGGCGACTTCCGGAGAGCCACAGAGCTCACCCCAGCGATCACCAACGGGGCTGAGGTAATCGACACCGTCATCCTCCATTGCCTGCCAGAGCCGGTCGAGCCACTTATTACGGGTCTTCTCATCTGCAGGCGCATTAACGAGGATCGGTATCAATGCATCCAGCGCCTTGTTGACCGCTGATCCCAACGCACCACTGGAGCTGTCCACGTGTTCCAGCGCCGGCCATATCTTTGCCATCAGATGGACAGCACCCTCTGCACCAATCAGGGGATCTTTCTTTGCGACCTTCTTGATCTCAGAGACGGCTTCGCGAAGACGCTGGCACGCCAGCCTTGATGCCTTCCAGCCATAAGCGCCAGCCCGGAATCGCGAGGAGAAAGTCCACTTGTGTTTGCTATCGGACACTGCCCTCAAACTCAGGCAGCAATCGGTTTAGCCTTCTCGATTCGGGCCCGTCGCTTTGGTGTGTTGAGCGCTTTCCACACATCGTTGCGTTGCTGTAGGTTCAACCAGAAATCAGCTGAATTCCCAAATACAGTAGCCAGCATCAGCGCAGTGTCCGCCGTAATAGCACGCCGGTTGGTACACAACTCATTCACGGTTTTTCGACTGACACCCATCGCTTCAGCCAGTTGCCCCTGAGTCAGCGCCATGGGCACGAGGAATTCCTCGGTAATCATCTCACCGACACTGACGGGTTGTCGTTTTGTGATATTCATAGCCTGCCTCACCGATAATCGTGGTTATCCAGATAGATGTCCCGGGCCTCACCACGTTCACCTGACCAAGTAAACACCAACCGCCATTGCTTGTTAACGCGAATCGAATGCTTCCCGGCCAGATTTCCCATCAACTTTTCAAAATGATTGCTCGGAGGCAACCGCAAATCGAGATCACAGGTCGCGTCATCGATTAACTGCAGCTTTCGGAACAGTCTGTCTTCGACCTCAGCAGGTATCTTCTTGCTGGCTTTATCCTCCAGATAAAAATTCCTGAGCCAGCGCTCCCGAAAACTCTGAATCAATAGCAATCCCCTTCTTCATGGGAAACTGTAACGTACCTAGTTACTTTCTGCAACTAGCAGACGGGATTGTGTAGACAAAAGCTTAGCGGCGAAGTCCGACTTTCTCCACAAGAAGAATTACGAAAGTAAGTGATTTTTCAGCATGTGATGTTGTTATTACGCCGCCGATGGTTGTAGAAAAACAGTACTGTTTTTCTACAACACTGTGCTGGTATTGCCGATTTCCAGATTGCTCGAGAGCACCTATAAACCAAGCTCTCCGATACCATGCGAAGCTCAATTTTTGTCTCATGGTATCGATGTCTGCCGCCTTGCAACGCGCGATAAATACCATGAAAAATACCATTGATGATGCAGATTATATTATCAATCGGATTGATTTAATTGTTATAAATCAATGCGTTAACAGTCCCGGCTACTCCCACTCGATTGTAAATAAGCCTTTTTTAACTTTTATATTCAATAGCTTAGTTTCTCGCTAATCGGTAATACCATGAAAAATACCATGCTCAATAACTGCTGCGATACTCCCCGGTAATGTCGAGAAATGCCACCCCATGCCGTGCCGCAGGCTTCAGCACATCATGATTCCAGTCTCGCCCAAAACCTTTTTTTTCGCCCATGCGCCGAGTGCAGTTGCTGCACGACAGCGTGGTGTGTTGGTAGTGGTTTGAATACCTTGTTCCGCTTCGCCAGCGCCTCCAGCTTTTTGTAATACCGTGCACCAGGGCCGTAAGCCTTGCTGCGCGCCTGGGCCAGAATATCCAACAACAAGGCGCGGTAGCATGCCGTGGCTGCAAGATTGCAATCCACTTTTTCAAACGCCTTGGCCAGCCTCAGCAGACTGTCGTAAAAACACTCCGTCAATTCTTGGTACCGACCTAAAATCAGAACCTGGGCTCGCTCAGTCTGGC
>JBATKF010000354.1:0-3963 GCA_049669185.1 Sedimenticolaceae bacterium
GGCGCAGCGGCTGGTATTCATAGGTGCGTCCAGTACGGTCAGAACAAGCACGCGTGACGCCGGCCAAGCGGGGCAGGGGAGGCCGGCATGCCAGGGCAGCGGATCCGGAGGAGCCTGCGCCAGGCGAACGCCGTGCCGCGATGACCTGGGCGCAGCGCCTGAAACGGGTGTTTGGGATCGACATCGAGACCTGCCCGGGCTGCGGTGGGTCGGTGCGGATCATCGCGTCCATCGAGGATCCGGCGGTGATCGAGAAGATTCTCGCCCACCTGGATGCGAAAGGGGGTGATCCCGAAGCCCCGAGGCGGCCGCCGTGCCGGGCGCCACCGCAAGCGAGTTTGTTCGACTGACCAATCCATGCCGACATCGTTCACCAGGCTGAATCATCCATTGACGCGGTGGGGATTCGCTTGGGCTGTGGGTGTGAAAGCGCCAGAAAACCGCGTTGCAACGCAGCTTGGCAACTGGGATTCAGGTGGAAACCCCCACCCAAAGGCGATCTCGCGGCGGGTGGGCGCACTGAAGATACAAGGGCAAATCCGGGAATATGGGCTTTATGCGACCTATACTCCGAAAGTGTGAATATTCCTCAAAATTTGCGGTAGTAAGCACCGGATGCTGAACCTTTGGCGTTGCTAGGTTTGGGGGACGTGTCCTGCGGCGTCGGCGGCATTGAACGCATGCAGACGTCCTCAACCGGGAGATCAATCCAATGAACACCTGGTCCGTAATGCATGTGGCAGTTCGCCTGCTCACTCTCTGTCTGTCGACGGCCGCGATGGCCACCGCACCGGAATCGCTCTTCGCGCCGGAATCACCTTATGACGGCCAGACGACGTGCAACCTGGCGAGCGGAGAAGCGCCTCTCGTTTCTTTGCACTGGCTCGAGCAGCCGCAAACCGGCGATGTTGAGGAACTGCGGCGGTTCCAGGTGACCCTGGTTGCGAGCAACAACACGCGAAGCTGGCAGCTCGCGCGCGTGACGGTCACCCCGTTTGGGAACCAGCGTCGCGCGACGATGCGCCCGCGGTGGCTTTGGCTGCCGCCGGGGCGGCAATGGTATCTGCCGGTAACGACAGCAAGCGTGGGTATTGATGCCCTGTCTTTGCAGAGTTCGGCGGCGTTGCGCGCCCATGTGCAGGTGCTTGACTGGACGGCCGAAAAAACACGGTGGTACGAGCTCGACCAGAGCCTGAGTCCAAAGCTCTATCTGCACGGTGAAAGGTCAGCCGACGACAAAGCGGCAAGACTGCTGGTTTACGACAACACCGCCAAAATCAAGCTTTTTGCGGGCGGCGACTTCCGGCACAGATACACGGAACTGGTGCGTCACGATCTTGCAGCGATTCAACCAACGGAGTCCCCGCTGAGCCTCAACTCGGTCAGTGTCACCCATGGCACACCGCCCCAGTTTGACGGCGTGTTTGGCGCGCCGGGCAGTGACTACACCTTCTGCGTCCGTATTCCGTTCGATACTCAGGACAGCGGGGTCGCAGAAGATTTCTATACCGGCGCCGGCACGCAGTGGGTCCCGGCAAGTTACGCGCGGGTCACGATCACGAACTTCAATTCCGGTGACGATTCGCTTGTTCTCAAAGACGCGTACCTGGATGTTGACGGCTGTATCGATTTCGATCACACACCGAACAGCGACGTCTGGGGGGTCATCGTCCTTTCAGAAGCCGACGTCCCCACCACCAATAGTCCAAATACCAGTAATCGGCTTGCTGCTCTCGATAGCGGCGGCAATCTCTCCACCTGGTATTTCGTTGGTGAACTCGATAATAACCAAGACGACTTTGTCTTCGATCTGGACGGCGATTCGCGGTCGAATCTCTTTTTCGCGAGCGTATTCTCGCTGATGCGCTTCAGCGACGGAGTGGCTGGCGAGACGATCTACGCAATGGATGCGGCGTGCCCCACTGCGTCGGACAACAGCTGCAACAGCAGCTTCACCACGATCGAGAACGACGTGATACCGGTTGCGTACATTCACCCTGATCACAACGATCACAAGTTCGCCATCTCGCACGAGATCGGTCATGCCGTTGTCCATCGATACATGGGCGGTGTGCATCCGGGCAAGAACAATATGTACCTGCTCAATGAGGGCGCGCCGGAGTGCAGCTTCCAGGCCGGTGACGCGCACGCGCTGCATTCGGTCGAGTGGTCATCGTCGGCGCTGACCGAGGGCTTCGCGCAGTTCTACGCAACTGCTGTGTGGAACGATACGTTCGAAAGCGATGGTGCCTTCCACTATTACAAGGACGACTACAAGGGTGGTGCCGTTCAGGACGTGGACATCGCCGATGGCCCGCTGGGTGGGCAGGATGCGTACCTGCGCAACGTCTGCCCGGGTGATGATGCAAGCAAGTCTGGAAAGGGAGTCGAACTGGACTGGGCGCGCCAGCTGTGGGATTTCCGGTCGTTGCCCGGTCTTGCACCAACGAATGTCGAGTTGCTCGAGCAGTTTCGCCTGGCCGTTCAGCCGCCCAACTTCCCCAACTGGCAGAACGCCAATAGCTGGCAGCGGATGTTCGATGGTATCCAGCAGTTCGATATGGACAACGGTACCGATTTCACGTCGCGTTGGGATGCGACGGACGACGCGAACGGAATCGACTATTGAGCCGCGCGATGCGGCCAAACGGCGATTCGCACTGGCCCGCATCGCTAAGCGGACAAAAAAAGGCGACGGCTACAGCGGTGTGGTGACGGGCCACTCGCCTCTATCGAGGCTTGCCTTCGCGTTTTTCCGGGACCGACCGCGAAGAGGATTTTGTTTTGTTATCGCGGGCGCTCGTGAGACCTCATATGGTCGGTCGCGGGCATATCGATCTTCGATAATCAGAACCTGTCGGCTCGATCTGCAGCCAGACGGCGCCGATGTTGCGGCCCAGCATGTCGTCGAAGCGCGACAGCCGCTGCCAGCGACTCGGTCCAGCTAACCATATCGGCGGCGCCCGAAGAGTTCTTCCTGGACTCTTCGGGCTTCGGGAATACGTAACAGCGGAGAGAGTGTTTGCTGGAACTCGAGCCTTGCGATTGCTACGGCCGCACCAATGGCTGTCGGATCCATTACAGCTGTTGCTCCAACACCACCTGATTGACCAAAACGCTCGATCAGGGGATAGTGGACAGCGAAAACACAGGGGTGAAGAGGTTGGAGCTAAGCACCCAACACCGCCTCGTCATTCGGGAGCGGGGCGCTTTCTCCGTAAGAACAGCAACAGAATGATCAGCAGAAGGATCAACAAAAGAAGCAGCCAGAGGTAATAGATCCCTACCTCGTCCGCGCTAGACAATGGCGTCAAGAGATATCCATGGCGGACGCCGTCGATCGACATCTGGCCGACGATCTGGCCGGAGTTATTGATGTCCTTTGCACCATGCAACAGCAGGTGAGACGCTCCCCCTAGCACTGGGTCATCTGGGTCGATCAATTCGTTCAGATCACGCATACCGCTATCGGCGCCCCAGATGAACCCAGCATCGCCTCTCGTCGAATTGCTCAGACCGACGACTATGTCGGCATCGTTGATCGCATAGGCCATACTTCGGTTCAATCGTCCACCGAGGTGGCCAAGGTCCCTCATCACGCCGGCATTCCAGAGAAAGGCGCGCTGACCGTCTGCTGACTGGCTCTCGCCGACGATGAGGCCCGAGTTGTTGATATCGTGCGCGATGCTCTGATCTTGCCCACCGGGAAGGTCGCCAAGATCGGTCAACGAACCACCCGGTTCCCAAAGAATCGCATGGGGCCCCGTGGAGGTATCACTCTCCCCCACTACCTGGCCGGTCGCGTTGATCGCGTGTGCGGTACTTTCGTCCCGGCCACCCGGCAGGTCACCCAAACCGCGAATAACCTCCCCGCCCGGTTCCCACAGGGTCGCTTGACCAAAAACGCTACCACCAGGAGCAGCGCCGACACTTCGGCCGACGACCTGACCTGCTGCGTTTATA
>JBATKF010000355.1:0-2981 GCA_049669185.1 Sedimenticolaceae bacterium
GCCGGGGTCGGGGTCGCAGTCAACCGCATCGTCGGCGATGCGGCAAAACGCATAGAGTGCCGACGCCGGCCTGCAGAAACTGCCCGGCAACAGGTGCGCTGCGGCATGAAAGGAGCGTGAACCCACCCGCAGTTGGCCGCGGCAGTCGTGCAGGTCTTCGGCCACCTGGTCGAGGATATCAGTGGAGAGTATGGGCATCGGGGATTACCTTTTCGAGCACACGTGCGGATGAGAGCACACCGGGAATGCCGGCACCAGGGTGGGTCCCGGCGCCGACGAAGAACAACCGCTGGATCTCTTCGCTGCGGTTGTGGGGACGAAACCATGCACTCTGCTGCAACACGGGTTCGAAACTGAACCCGGCGCCGCGAAACGCGCACAGGCGGTCCTGGAAATCCAGCGGTGTCGTCACCCTGGAGGTGGCCACCTGGCCCTCGAGGCCAGGCAGCAGGGTCTCGCTCAGGCGCGCGGCGATTGCCTGGCGATAGGGTTCGGCCGCGGTCGACCAGTCGACATCGCCACCCAGATGCGGTACCGGCGACAGGACATAGAAGGTATCGCATCCCGGCGGCGCCAGCGTCGGGTCGGTCGCAGTCGGACGATGCAGATAGAGACTGAAATCCTCTGCCAGCACCTTGCGATCGAAGATGTCGTCCAATAGCGCCTTGTAGCGCGGTCCCAGCAGGATGGTGTGATGTGCCACATCGTCATAGCGCCGCCGGGTGCCGAAGTACCAAACGAACAGTCCGTTCGAATAGCGGCTGCGTTCAATCTTGCGGTTGGTCCAACGCCGCCGCGCGGTCTCGGGCAGCAGGTGGCGATAGGTCCAGGCGGAATCGGCATTCGACACCACCAAGTCGGCATGCAGGGTCCCGCCGCCGGCCAGGCGAACGCCGGTCGCCCGCCCCTGCTCGACCAGGATCTCGGCGACCTCGGTGTTGAGCGAGATCTGACCGCCCTGCCCCTTTATCAGGTCCAGCATGCCGGCGACGATGCGGCCGGTGCCGCCAATCGCCGAGAACACGCCCCAATGTCGCTCCAGATGGGCGATCAACGTGTAGATCGACGACACGGCGAAGGGATTGCCGCCGATCAGCAGGGGATGAAAACTCAGCACCATTCGCAGGCGCGGGTCTTTGACGAATTTCGACACCATGCCCACGACGCTGCGCTCGGCCCGCAGCCGCACCATGTCCGGCAGGACGCGCGCCATATCGCGCCAGGTGTCGAAGGGGATATCGCTCAGTTTTTCGAAGCCGACACGAAACACCGCCTCGCTGGCCGCCAGGTAACGCTCGAAGCCGGCGACATCATCGGGCGAGAATCGCGCGATCTCACGCAGTGTCGCCTGGGGGTCACCGTGGTAGTCGAAGGTGTCTCCGTCGTCGAAGCGGATCCGGTAGAACGGCGACATCGGACGCAGTTCGACATCATCGGCGAAGCGCCGGCCGCACAGTGACCACAGCTCCTCGAACAGAAACGGCGCCGTGATAATGGTCGGTCCCGCATCGAAGGTAAAACCGTCCTGGCGATGCACATAGGCCCGTCCACCGGGGGCGTCGAGCTTCTCCAGGATGGAGACCCGATAACCCCGCGCGCCCAGGCGAATCGCGGCGGCGAGGCCGCCGAAACCGCTGCCGATCACAATCGCATGGGGCCCGCTTGCGCCCTTTTTCGGCCGCACGACTGCCTCAGGCATCTGAGTCATTCCAAATTGACGCTCATAAATGTAAAGCTAGATAGACAGTATAGCAGCTCGCTGTGGGTTGGGCCAACGGCTGTCCCGAACACCCTCGGTCGAGGTTTCAGGCCCCGAGGTCGTGTGCCTCGGCGATCTCGAAGATCAGCTGCGCGAAGCGCTCCGGCCTCTCCTCGTGACCCAGATGACCCAGCCCGGGCAGTGCGACTAAATGGCTCTCCGGCAGCAGGCGGTGCAGCCGCCGCGCCTCGCTCGGGGGCACGGTGCGGTCGTTCTCGCAGGCGACCAGATAGAGCAGCGGCGCAATCCTGTGCAGCTGTCGTGAGAGTGGTTCAAGATCCCAGTTGGCCATCATGCGCAGCGTACCGCTCACATGGCTCGGCGAGCGGATCAGGCGATGGTAGAGATCGACCATCTCCGGTTCCAGCGTCGACCCGGTATCGCGGATGAGGCGTTCTGCGACGCGCCGATCGGCGCCGCGCCAGGAAAACAGCCGCGGCACCAGCGAGAATCCAGCCAACAACTTTGCCGCCGGCGCAAAGAACTGACCGGCCAGACCGCGCAGTGGCAGCATGGCGCCGTTCAGGCTGATCAGTGCGCGGGGTGAGATAGCCCCGTCGAGGCACATGCGTGCCAGCACGGCCGCGCCCGCAGAATGCCCCGCAGCCAGCAACGGCGTCAGCGCCAGACGATTCATCAACGCGGCCATGCTGGAAGCCATACCGGGCAGGGAAGACTGGGCCTGAGAGCCCAGCTGCGTAAAACCGTGCCCCGGCAGGTCCGGCGCAATAACCCGGAAGCGCGTCGCCAGCAGAGGTGCCAGACCGGCCCAGGAATGTGTGGACGCCCCAGTGCCATGCACCAACAGCACCGCCGGGCCACTGCCCATTTCCTGCACGTGCCAGGTCAGGCCCCCGACTCGCTCGAACCGGCTGTGGGCGGCGTTTGGCCAGCCGGATCCCTCGCTGGCCCAATCGAGATCGCCGTCGGCCGAGGCCCGTTGGTTCATATGCCCGATCCCATGGCGTGCGTTGCGCGATCCGAGACCTTTTTCAGGAGGCGCGGGACGCCGATTCGGCCCCGCGGCCGACGGACTGCACAACGGCCGATAGTCGGGCCGCATCCGCATGCGGCAGTGGAAGATAGACTCCCCGCATCGCCTCGGCCAGACGCTCCGCATTTGCATGCGGCCGCGGCGACATATCGACCACCATGCTCCTGACGCCTGCAAAGCGCAGCGCCGCCGCACTGTCCAACGCATCCGCGAGGGCCTGTTCCCGGC
>JBATKF010000356.1:0-6047 GCA_049669185.1 Sedimenticolaceae bacterium
GAGCTTTCTTTGCTGGCAAGAATCGTCCGCTTCTGCGGATGACCTTGTCGCTCGCCGGATGATGCTCCACCGGCAGCAGTGGGTCGACAACGGTCGAACCGAACTCGATCAATGTCAAGCGATCTGACGCTCCGCCGGCGGCGTCGGGGAATGTCTCTTGTGTGTTGATTCCTGTCGGACGTCAAATCATAAAGCTGACGTTCGCCGGGTTATCTCGGTGGATGTCCGGTATCTATTCAACTGCAGGCGCAACCGGGCAGCGTCCCCAACGACCGCTTCGGCCGATTATGTAGATGTCTCGATTATGTTGAGCCACGGCCTGCTTCGTGCTCAACCCACAAGATTGTTGACTTGCATCATGAATGGACCCGCTAGTTGCAGTAGAACCTGGCCCGGTAGAACTGGCCTATCTATCTGATCAACGCTGAATTTGGCCTTGTTAGGGAGGTCAATCTGAAACGCAAATATCGTAGCCAAGTATCGTAGCAAATTGGCTCAATATTGGATGCAAATTAACAGTACAAGCACATCGTCAACATCATCGAGCGCTCCGGCGCGACCGGCTACACCGTGACAGCCGCCGAAGGCAAGGGCAGTCGGAATACAACCGCACCCGGTCGTCCGTCGGTTTCCGATGCGTATGAGAAGATCGAGCTTGAGGTCGTCACGACCGAAGAGGCGATTGCGCGCAAGATTGCCGACGACGTCGCCGCCAAGTATTTCGACAACTTCTCGGGGATCATCTTAATCGACCAGGTCGAGGTGCTGTACGCGCATTCGCTTTAGAAGGGTAGATGCCAATCGTCGACAGTGATTGCCGGCATACGGATGTGCCGGCACTAGCGATCGGCGTCTGTGATGGGAAATGGGAAGGGCAACAGCAAGTCTTGCTTTTTGGCCTGGAAATCAGCGCGCTGGCGATCACATCATCCTTTTGGCAGTGGGTTGACCACCGTCAAGTCCGGGAAGCGGGAGAAATCCCGGTCGGCGGACCAGAGCACACGTACCCCGTGAAAAAGGCACAGTGCGGCCACCCGGGCATCGTGCACGATTGCACCCTGCAACATGGCTGGCAGGGCGATCCGCTCGAGCGCATCCAGGTAGCCCTCACCTTCAGCTAGGAACCCGCCGGCGAGACTCGCGCGGAGCCGTCTTACGGCATCCAAGGCCACGTCGATCGGGGTGGGATCCCGGAAGATACGGGGGTTGGAGACCACCGCAAGAAACTCGTGGGCACAGGGCCAAGGAACACAGACGGGTTCCGGCGCAGCGACTGACTCGGTCAGAACCTGTCGAGCACGATCATAGAAAGGCATTTCTGGGCGATGCGCATAGACGAGCAGGTTTGTGTCGACGGCAATCACGCGCCGTGCTCTCGGTAGATCTCATCGCGAATCCGGCTCCACGGCGCACCGTGAAACTCGTCAGTGAGACCGTTGCCACCGTAGCTCGGAAAGTCGAGCTGGCGGCGCGCCGCCTGTCGCCGGGCCTCAAGGCTGCGCTGCAGACCTTCTTCAACCAGCGCACGGAGTGTTGTGCCTTCCCGTTGGGCTAGACGCCGCGCCTGCTCAATCAACGTGTCAGGAAGCTCTATCGTGGTCTTCATAAGGGTTGCCCGTATTTATAGTACGGTTAAACCTTACTTGTTCTCCTCGTGACGGGCAAGGTGCGGCATTGGCTGTCCCGACTGGACCCTGACTCAGCCGCAAACGGTTGACTCGCGGTGCTGGTCGCTAGGGCTGCCCGATAGACACGATCTAGGCACGATGCCTTTGTAAGCAGTGGAAATTATTGAAAGTATCGGGGGTTTGAATAAGAATGCAGGAAGCATTCCTGACCGCGCGTAGCGCGGCCCGCAGGGCGAGACACAGGGATGTGCCGAGTCAATCCCCCCCTCTCTGCCAATTCATTCAATAAAAACAGATACTGAAGTCTGATTTTTTCGCAGCTCCAAAATCCCTCGGTACGGTCTAATTTCGCAGGAATTTTCCAACAGTTGCCGGCAAGTTCGCTGCAAGTTGCCGTCTCGGCCTGCACCGAGATAGCCACGATTCTAGACACCATGTCGAAGAGGTGTCGGGCGCTACCGGTCGGTCTGGAGCCCTACCCGAACCAGGCAAGCGGACGGTTGGAGGCATGTTGCACGAGCGAAACCGACCCCAAGCGGCCTGAGGCCTTCGTTCGCGCTTGCTGCCGCGAAGGTCAAAGTCTCCTTTGCTTCTGTCTCGAAGATGCCGCCGAGCAATCAATTCGGTGTGTAAAGCTTCGAAAGAATGGTGCAGGATTTACTTTCAGCCAGACGATGCGACCCGTCGCTGGCAACCTGGTTGGTAAGCAAGACTCTGATGACCAAGATGATGAAACCCGGACGTAACGACCCATGTCCCTGCGGTAGCGGCAAGAAATATAAGAAGTGCTGCCTACCCAAAGACGCCGCGTCGGTCACCAATCTGAACTGGCAGAAGATGCGTCGCACGGAGGGCGAGCTTGTCCATGCCTTGCTTAAGCACGCCGACAAATATTATGGGCCAAGCGCCGCGGCCGAGGCCTGGGACGAGTTCTCCCTCTGGAGCGACGTACCGTTGGATCCGGACGTGGAGCCCGAGGTGGAGTCGGCCTTCATCCCCTGGTTCGTGTTCGACTGGGTACCGGAAAATGCCGAGGTGAGCGCGGTCGAGCACCTGCCGGAGACGCCGGTGGCGTTGCACTACCTCGAGCACGAGCGTGCACGCATTGATTCTTATCGTCGCCGTTTCGTCGAAGAGATCTGTTCCCAGCCCTACAGCTTCTTTGCGGTCAAGGATGTCGATCCCGGCAACGGGATGACCCTTAAAGATATGTTTCTTGGCAGGGAGATCTATGTCCACGAACGCCAGGCGACAACGATGCTGGACAAGGGATCGATCATCTACTCAAGGATCATCGAGATGGACGGCGATGCGATTATGGTCGGCTGTGCACCGACCGTGATTCCATCAGCGTACCTGCATGACTTCATCGACATGCGGGAGAATTTCGAGAAGCGGGTCGGGAGGATCGATCGCGACGTTCTGAGGGAATACGACATTGAGTTGCGGACCATCTATTACGATATCCGGGAGGATATGCACAACCCGGTTCCGCCGCAGATCCACAACACCGATGGCGACCCGTTGCAGCTGACCAAGCTTCACTATGCGCTCAGCTGCA
Source organism: Sedimenticolaceae bacterium (assembly GCA_049669185.1). Classification (GTDB taxonomy): domain Bacteria; phylum Pseudomonadota; class Gammaproteobacteria; order Chromatiales; family Chromatiaceae; genus Thiosocius. The sequence goes on from JBATKF010000356.1 coordinate 3,190, forward strand.
CGCCCTGGGGCGCGCTGGATGCCTTGGCCACACTGGCGCTGGTCGAAGGTGCCGAGGAACTGACCGATGGGGCCCGCTTCGACCAGCGGGGAGAATTGGAGTCGGTCGAGTTTCCCTGGCTGAAAAAGGGCAACAGGCAGAACCCGGGGTGGGACAAGACGGTGTTGGGCCACATCGTGATCGATGGCCAAGAGTTGACCATCGAGGTCAATTCACAGGAACGGGCCGACGCGATCAAACGCAAGATAACTCGCCGACTCGGCAAGCGGGCGAGTTTCCGCCACGCGGTGATCCAGTCACCGGAAAAGATGCTGGAGGAGGCCGCGCGCGGCGGTTCCGATGAAGACCTACCGTTCGCTGGGTCATCCAGCGAGGAACTGCAGGCACTGCCTGAGGTACAGGCAAAACTTCGCGAGATGGCTGATCAACATTGGAAGGCGTGGCTGGACGCACCGCTTCCGGCCCTGCAGGGAGCGACGCCGCGTGAGGCGGCGAAAACGTCCTCTGGCAGGGAACGGCTCGAAGCACTCTTTCTGCAATTCGGGCAATTCAACGAGTCGCCGCAACCCTTCAGCCCCGATGTGGCATCGCTGCGGCGCGCGCTGGGGTTGAGCTGAAAAGGCCACTCCGGAGCCGCGTTCGGCAGGCTTTTCGCTTCGACGGTTATTGCTTAGGGCAGCGAGACTTCAGTCGACCGATTCGGTCACGGTATCCATTGGAAGAAACAGTTTGAGCGGTTGACTTGGTAGAGGGATGAAACCGAACTGCCGATAGAACTTTGCCGCGCTTTCGTTCAGCGCGTCCACCACTACGGCGTAGACTGCCATCACCTGGCTTGCCAGAGCGATCCGCTGTAGGGCATCCGCGATCAAGACAGCGCCGAGCCCCTGACCCTGATAGGACTTATCTACTGCTAGGCGACCCAGCAGCAGGTTGCTGATTACGGCGCGGCGCAACAGCAACCTGCTGCTGCTGCCGTTCGCGCTAATCGGGCTTCCGTTCGAGGGCTATCTCGCGCTCGCCGCGTGGGTGATTTTTTCACTGGTCGTGCACTGCGCGCGCTATACCGCGGCCCTCGCCGCGCGCCGCCGGGGCGTGTGGATCGCGACCTGGCTCGAGGCCTGAGTCGACCTGTGTCTTTCGCGAATTGAAAATCTTTACCGCCGACATTTCTTTTTGAAGACCATTGGCATACCGTGCCGTGCACGCTTTGCGCTTTTTGAGCGCTACAGGTACGGACATGGCGTATTACTTTCTGGCGCTCGGCGTCGCCTTGGTCGGGGGCTCACTTACGCTGCTATGGCGCCGGCTTAGCTTTCTGCGTCGGGCGAAAAAAGTGCAGGGCACCGTGTTGCGGATCCGACGTATGAGCTACCTGGAGCAAGACGATGGCGGCCCCTCGATGCATCTGGAGATCCGCTACGTGGACGAACAAGGGGAGGATCGCACGCACATCGCCGACAACTCGCTGCTGGCCTTCGTCTACCGGACAGGACAGCCGGTGGGGCTAGCGATATCGGGCGACAAGGTGCTGGTAAATTCTCCACTCAATATCGCCACGCCTCCGCTTGCGCTGTTGTTGCTGGGGGCCGTCAGCCTGTTCGTCTATTCATTGACGGATTGACCGCGCATCCGCTGCCGCGCTGCGGGCAGACATAGGTCGGCGGAACGGGTTCGACCACGGCATCGCCGGTACTTGCCTCATCCCGGCCCGCTGTGAAAACCTGGCCGAACAGCTGCCGCGGGCCGCTGCAAAAGGCAGCTGACGCCGGATGCCCGCGCGGTGCTAAGCTCTTTCTTCATAATTCCTTCGGTCGGAGATCTACGCGGTGGCACGCCTCCCCATTATCACAGTCCTGACACTGGCCCTGTTCGGCGCTGGCGGCGTAGCCGCCGAAGAGCCGGTGCTTCACGTCTACAACTGGAGCGATTACATCGCGGACGAGGTGCTCGAGCAGTTCCAGACCGAGACCGGGATCAAGGTTGTTTATGACGTCTACGATTCCAACGAGGTGCTGGAGGCCAAGCTGCTGGCCGGACACAGCGGCTACGACCTCGTGTTTCCGACCGCGCGCCCGTTCGCCCAGCGCCATATCAAGGCAGGCATCTACCAGCGGCTCGACAAGCCGAAGCTGAACAACTACGGCAATCTGGATCCAGTCATCATGCAGAACCTGCGTGAGGTCGATGCCGACAACGCCCACGTCGTGCCCTACATGTGGGGAACCACCAGCATCGGGTACAACCGGGCCAAGGTGGCCGAAAGGCTGGGGGCCGACGCCAAGCTCGACAGCTGGAGCCTGATCTTCGACCCGGCCAATGCACAGCGTCTGGCCAGCTGTGGCATCAGCCTGCTGGATGATCCGACCGAGGTTTTCAGCGCCGCATTGATCTACCTCGGCAAAGACCCGAACAGCACCGCGCCGGCCGACCTGGAGGCCGCCACCGCGCTGCTGCAGACGGTGCGGCCTTATATCCGTTACTTTCACTCCTCGCAGTACATCAACGACCTTGCCAATGGCGACCTGTGTGTGGCACATGGCTACTCCGGCGATATTCTGCAGGCCCGTGACCGCGCCAGTGAGGCCGCCAACGGCGTCGAGGTGGTGCTTACCATCCCGCGTGAGGGCGCCGTCCTGGCGATTGATGTCATGGCCATCCCGGCCGATGCCGCGCATCCGGAAAACGCGCACCGCTTGGTCGACTTCCTGATGCGTCCCGAGGTGACCGCCACGATCACCAATTATGTGGCCTATGCCAATGCCATCCCGGCATCACTGGCGCTGCTCGATCCGGACGTCCGCGATGATCAGGGCATCTTCCCGCCCGAGGAGGTACGGCGGCGCCTGGTGTCACCG
>JBATKF010000357.1:0-17049 GCA_049669185.1 Sedimenticolaceae bacterium
GCCCTGCGGCGCGCCAGTGCGCGACTGCGGCTTGATAGTCACCGTCGCTTTGCGCACGGTATCCGAGCCACAGCGCCCGTTGCTGTTGATCGGTGATAGCGGCGAGTGCCGTCTCGAACGCCCGCCACCATCCGAACTGGTAGGTCGCCGCGAGAACGGCCTCGGCGGGCCGCTGATCGCTGGGCAGCGAAAGCAGCACCTGCAATGCGAAACGGTTGTGGCCCAGGGACACAAGTGCCTCAGCCAACAATGTGAATGTCGACGTGCTTGGATTCTGGATCGCCGCGACCGTGCGCAACGTGAGCAACGCGTCGTCGTCCTGTGCGCGGGTCGCCCGTTCGACCAGCCCCTGCAGGGCTCGTTCGCGCAATGCTGGGGCGGCGGCATAGAGCAGATCGTGTCGCAGCAGCTGGCTCGCCAGGAAACCGCTGCCGAGCCGCTGCAGCGCGCGTACCTGCCCAGACCGGGCACGGGTACGCAGCGCCTGCCCACCTGTGTGGCTCAGCCGGCTCCAGTAATCCAGCGCCGGCTGCCAGTCACCGGCGGCCTCGGCCGCCTCGGCCCGGCGGATGCTCTCCGTGATGGTCTCCGGCGCCTCCACCGGCACGGCCTGCTCAGCGCGGTCGCCGTTCTCGACACTGGCCGCGAATACCGCATAGCGGTATCGCAACAGGCGCAGCATCGGCAACCACTGATTGCGCAGCTCACCTAGGTGGTCGAACTTCATCAGGGCCTCGGCATCATGGGCGACGGCGGGCTGTCCGATCGCACCCTTGGCGAGGCCAGCCAGGGCGTCCTGTAGCAGGCCGAACAGCTGCTCCTCACCCATCGCACCGAGCAGACCCAGGTAGCCGGATTCAGACATCGCAAACCAGTCGCTGGTGCGATAGGCCAGAGCGACCCTGAGCGGTCCGGACGTGGCGTCGTCGCGCCACACCTTTAGCCGGTGCACCGGGCGGTCCAACGGGATCTCGACAAAACCCGCGTCGACCAGCGGCGCGGCCGTCCGGGCTGCATCGAACGCGCCCGATAACGTCAGTGCCGCACCTTGTGGCCTGTCCTGCAGGGCGGCAAGCGCCGCTGCGCCAGTGGAGGGCCGAAATTCTGCGGCCGGTGGCCGGAGCTTGGGGTCCCAGCGCAGGTGAATCGGAGGGTCATCGTCCAGCTGCAGATACAGGCTCGCCGCGGCCGCCTGACCGGCCCGGTCGACGGCGATGCGCAGCTGGTTCGAGCGGTCCTCCTGCGGGATCTCGTATTGCTGCGCCTGCGCGCCGGCCGACGGCACCTCATCAAAGAATCCGCTGGCCAGGTTGCCGAGCTGGGACTTGGCATAGGCCTCCGGAAGATGGACGACACCGGGTCGGGCCTCCAGACGGGGGGTGTGGAACCAGGCGAACAGCGACGTCCCCTGCGCACCGCCCTGCTGCGGCATGAGATCACGATAGAAGGTATGCAACTGGCGCCGCCAGCCCAACATCGTTCGGTACTGCGCCTGCGCCGGATAGCGCCCGGCCAGGGCGTCCAGCGACTGGACTGCAGTGATACCGCCGAGGGTGTGTGCATTGTCCTTCGCGACCCGTGCGGCATCGCGATAGAGTGCCGAGGCCGGGGTGTCGTGGGCCCGGGGGGGCGTCGCAGGCCGGTTCCCGACGAACAGGTAGTCGTCTGCCGGCCGACTGGCCTGCACCCGCAGGTACATGGGCTGACGCACGCGCAACTCCAACCGGCCCGTTCCGGCCGGCAGGTCCAGATAGGCCTGCGCTGCGCGGCCGATCGGCTGCGCACAGCCATCGACCTCGACGGTCTTACGGGTCTCGAGTACGGTCGCCAGATCGAACAGACGCAGCGGGGTACCGTCGAGATAGGCTGCAATCCGGTAACTGTCGGCGATCCGGCCACCTGCGGCTGGGTACGGCAGCCGACTGTCGAGCCTGATCCGGATCGGCCCCTCAAAGCTCAGCTGCATCGGATTTCCAGGATTGGTCAGCCAGTACTCGGTGCGACCCTCGCCATCGTTTAGTACGACCTTACGGCCGGCGAGCTGCGGCACCAGGGTGTTCCGGTAGCTGGTCGCCACAACACGGTTGGGATTGCGCGACACGAACAGGACAACCTCTGCCGGACCCGCTGCAGTCAGGCGGCGGCGCACGCGTACCAAGGTGTCAGCACCGGGCGGCGGCGCGACCTCCAGCGAGCGCCCATCGTCGGACGTCCGCGGCGCCAGGGAGGCAAACAGGCCCGAACCGTTGGACCAGCTGAATTCGAAGTCGCCTGCCCGAACCGGTCCGTCTGGGTGTTGAAGGCGCAGCCGCTCTCCCATCGGCAGCCTGACGGTAGCATCTCGCGACGTCTGCAGAGTGATACTGTGCCACGCCGCACCCGTCGAGCGCGTCGGCCGCGGGCCATCGAACCAGGCCTCACCCGTGGTGACGTTTTCCCACGACGCACCGACCCGCACCAGGTCGAGCCAGGCCTGTTGGGCATCATCGGGTTCGGCATACGCTGGCGGCGCGGACAACAACCACGCGACCGCCAGGCAGCCTACCCAAACAGACCCACAAGTCCTCATTCGTCGCGCTCGGTACCTAGACAATCGGCAAGGCGGGTCAGCTGCGCTGCGTCGGACCTCAACCGCTCGCGTGTCGGTCGGTTGAGTTCCAGATGCACGAAGCCATCATGGCCGTGACTGCGCAGGATCTGACCCTGTACATTTTTGGTGGCCCCGAGTTCCGCTACGTCGTGCGGGTACACTCGGACCGGCCCATCGATCACCGAATGCAGACAGCGGGCGATGACCGTGACCGATTGGGTGCTCCAATCGGAGCCGCTGCTGACAATAGCGGCAGCCGTGGCCCCGGCCTGAGTATTTCGCTTCTCATTGCCGAAGCCATGGATCTGGACCAGACGGCCGTGCGGTCGCAGCGTGGCGAAAGCGCGGGTCAGGGCTGCGAACAGACTGTCCAAACGCCGCGCTAGGTCGGCAGTGGCGGCATCCGATGCAGTGCGTAGCCCGCGTCGCGCCGAGTTCCAGGCCAGGACGGCGACATCGTCCATCAGTAGTCGCCCGACAATCTCGCCGCTGTAACGATCGTGATAGGCGTGCGGCGCCTGGATCACCAGCGAGCCCTGCGGACGCCGGTTAATAAGGAAGGCCCCCTGGCCCCGGCAGTGGGCGGACTGGTCATACAACCCGAGCCAGCCCGGGCCGGCACCCGGTACCGGTATCAGGCCGTAGCCAAGATCCGACCAAGCATCGGCCAGCTCGGCGTCGTCGATCTCGGTTGACTGCAGGATCCGGCTGAATAGTCTCTCGGCCAGCGCGAGCTGAGCCGCATCCATCGGTTGGTAGCGGTCACAGCCGGCCGCAGCGTCCAGTTCGTGCCACACGTCTGCCCGGGTCAGCGGGCTGAGGCACAGCACCCAGATCAACAACCCGATCTCAAATCCCGGCTTTCTGGACATCGACGGGTTCCCGGGAGAATGCGCGCAAGTCCGCCTGCCCGGCGGTCAGCTGATACAGCGTCAGGAAGCCCTCGTCGGCATGCTGTAACGAGAAACTCAGGGTGTAGCGGCCAGGAGGAAGATCGGACCCCAACGGCAGGAAGAAACGCTGCCCAGCGCGCAGCGGCCGCTTGGAAGAATTCAGTATCGGGACCTGTTCGCCGCCCTCGGGCCGGATGTCGTACAGACGCTCGTGGAAGGTCCACTCGCGGCGCGGCTCGGACCCTGTCGGCGCCGCGCCCGCGATACTTACGCGCAGACCGACCCGCGCCGGAGACGTCAGGTACAGCTCACCGGACAGGACCTCGGCCGCGTGTGATTGTTTCAGGTACTCGAATGTCAGACCGTCTTCGCCTAGCTGCATCGCAAGGCGGCGCAAGAATGCCGGGGTCTCGGTGTCGGTCTGATTGATGAACCAGCGTACGGACTCGCCGGCGTCGATCGTCAGGTGCGTACTGATCGGACCGACCGCCGGCAGCTGTAACTCGCCATGCCGGCCGGCGATCTGGGTGGCATTGTGGAGGCGGTCACCGAGCTTCACTTGGACATCCAGGGGCGTACCCTGCTCACGCAGATACAACAGGCTTGGCTGAACCGCGCGTAGACCGGAGGGACTGCGGAAATGGACCCGCTGCGGGCGACCACCGGTCAGTTCACGGTACACCGCACCGCGACTGCGATCGCGCAACGGCAGTTCTTCGCGCCGCGGTACCAGGATATGCCGGGCGCGCCAGCTGCCGACCGGCTGGTAGAGCGTCCAGTCGTAATCTCCGGCCAGCAACCGTGGATCGGTCTCCGGCGGGCGCGGTTGCAGGGTCAGCATGGCGGTGTGGAATTCACGCCGCAGGCGCTCCTCGTCAGCGGGACGCACTAGGAACCACGCCGGCTGCCGGTCGAGGTCGGCGGCGACGTCCTGGTAGTCTTCCGGGATGCGGACCCGGTGCACCAGGTCGGGCGGACGCGTGTAGGTCGTCAGCAAGAGTTCGTCCTGCGCCGTGAATCGCACCTGGGCGACCTCGGGCGACAGCGCGAAATAGAAGCGCAGTGGCTCGGAGAGCTGAATCCCGGGCTCGGCCTGGGAAAGGCGGTCGAAGGGCGATGGCACCAGATCGAGATTGAGGCGACCGCCGCCGATCCGCCTACCGCTGGCGTCGAGAAAGGCGTAATTGAGTTTCCGTTGGCGCAGCGGCTCGCTCACCGGCAGCCGACTGCGGACATCTACCCGAAACGGCGTGGCGCTTGAGCCGACATGATCGACGTCGACCGGCAGCGCCGCGCCGGTATCGACGAGATATGCACGCAAGCGCAGTGGCTGCGGTGTCAGCTCACGGCGGGTGTCCGCGCCGCCGCCCCAGGCACGGACTACCAGAGGCGTGGTCGCGACGATCTCCAGTAGGCCAGCATCGAAGTGTCTGCCCAGGGTGTACTGACCGCTGACGGCCGGCAGACGTGTCTGCCAGCGTTGGGTGATCCCATCTCCGTACCAACGTACCCAGACATCGGCCGGCTCAGCCTCCGCTTCCTGAAAACTGATGAACTGCAGCGACACCGGCCAGTCACCGGCGGGGATGGGAATCATGCCCCTGAGCCCGGCATCGCAATAAAGTCCATAGGGCAGTTGGCCATCATCGATGGCCTCGCCTTCGAGCTCGCGTGCGATGTACAGCTTGGTGCTCCGGTATTGCGTCCCCTCCACGCCAAGCGGCCCGACCGCCTTCCATTCGTAGCGCAGCAGGTTCTGCTTCTCTTCTTCGCGCAACAGGTCGACACCATAGACAGATCCGCGCGCCAGACGCGCCTTCTTGCTCGTGGCCAGGCGCTGCCACTGATACCGGAGCTGGCGCGTCGGGTTGGCGGTCTTTTCGTAGACCCGGAACATCAGGGACTTGAGTGGCGGCGCCATGTGCATGGGTCGGATACGCAGCCCAGCCGGACTCTGTCCCGGGTTGAAATGGACCAGCATGCTCCGGCCGTCGGTCGGGCGGAGCGTCGGATCCAACAGGAAATTGCGGTTCTCGAGACGGCCGCTGTCGGGGTCGCGAAACCGTGTCGCCCGGGTTCGATGATGGTAGACACCCTGACGCAGCACCTCGCCTGCGTGATCGAGTAGCTGGAACTCGAAGGCGTACCACCACTCGGTGCGCGGTTCGAAGGGGAACTGCGCATCCATCACTGCATTGCTGCGGACGCGCAGCGCGTCACCCTTTGCACTCAGGGTGAACTCGAGCCAGCCGTCGTCGAGCGCGAGATAGGCGTTGCTCGGCAGCGCACGGTCGATACGGCCACTGAGCACGGCGGCCAGTTGGTCCCAGTGCAACGCATTCCAGATCCGTTGCCCCAGCATCAGGGTTGGCAACACCACCAGGCAGACCAGCAGGATGCGGCCGAGACGTCTCACGGCGCGTCCTCGAACTCGAGCAAGGCCGATCGCGTCTCGACGAACCGACTGACCATAGCCACGTCAGGCGCACCGGGGTCGATCCGGACCACGGCGTCATGGTGGCGCGGATTCAGGTTCGCGACCAGGCGCAGGCTGGTGGCGCGATCGAACAAGGCGAGGAAGCTCTGCCGCGAATCCCGATCGATGACGCGTTTCCAGCGGTAGTCCGGCCATTGGCTGCGGATGCGTGCGAGGGTGACGATGTCACCCCGCGTCTGATAGTGCTGGATGGCCTCACGCAGACCCACCGGCAGCGGCAGTCCGGTTGCGGCGGCGCGTGACTGCCCGACGAAGACCCCCAGGTCCAGTTCGGTCGTCTCGATCGCCAGGGCATTGAAACGCAGGACTTCCTGGCGGACCGCATCCTGCTGCCGGTAGGCCATGCGCGCCTGCGGCGACAGCCAGATTGCGCTGAATAGCTTGTTGCGCGTCGCTTGCAGGTAGAGCGATTGGGGGATGTTGTCGACCTCGTAACCCGCCGTGGCCGCACGGCCGTCGACCAGCTCGTAACTCAGCCCGTCCTGCTCCATCACCTCGACCAGACGATCCACCAGCGGCGAGGCCAAGGAGGAACCGCCGACATCACCGACGACCGATAGCAGGGCATCGGCCGGCGTTTGCGGCAGGTCGGGACGGTTGCCGCGCGCGCGACTGTGGATTACCAGCAAGGGCTCGTCGCCGGCCTCGCGCACCAGGGTCTGACTGACGCCGCTGAACAGGCTCTGCAGATTCTCGACCCGCACCAGGTCCGCGCTGCCGTCCAGGTTGGCCCCCGGATCCGCTCCGGCCACCATCAGGGCGCGTGCCTTGAGGCGTTCGAACAGCGCCACGCCGTGTTCGAAGCTGTGGATCTCGTACAGTGGCCGCGGTACCTGGACGAGGTAGCCCCCGCCCGGGCCGACGCGGAACACATAGGTTCCCCAATGGCGCCGTGGTTCAGCGTCTGGCGCCTCGAACAGGATCAGATAGTCCTGCCCGGTTAGTTTGTGCCGATAACGCGAGATCCGATAGTCAAAGGCGGATGCCGCCGCCTGCACCGCGAGCAGGTCGTCGAGCCCTTCCGTGGTCCAGGACCCGGCCCGATAGCCGCCTCGCTCCGCGCGTAGCAATGGGGTAATGACCTCTTCATCGAAGTACAGCAGTTCATCCAGCCGCGGTGGGACATAGGCATTGCTGCCGCGTACCGCTATACCGCCCTTCTCACCCAACAGCCACTCTGAGAGAAAGCCGTCAATGCGCTGTTCGGAGACCTGTTGCTGAAGCTCGGACGCGGCCGCGATCGCGCGTGCCCGCAGCCGGCGCATGGCCGCCTGATTTAGAACCAACTCGGCAAATCCACCATAGGATGTCTCGCGCTGACGGTTGGCCAACGGCAGACTTTTCCATTCCACACTCATCGCATCGACCAGACCCTTGAGCATCACCAGGTCGAGCCCGGGCGGCAGATGCTTCCGGACCCACAGCGAGGAGGCCGGCTCTTCGTTGCCAATCTGGTCCGCGCCGGACCGTGCACCTTGTGTCAGGCGCAGGAGCTCGCTGCTGTAGCGTCTGACCTGGATGGCGTCGCGCTGCGCCATGTTGCGGTGGAAGATCTGAAACAGGGTCTGCCGGTTGATTAGCACGTCGGCAGACCCGTCCGGGTTGATATCGCGCCGCGAGCCGCCGATTGCCAGTGCGCGCGCCCCCGACAGCGCGAACAACGCCGTACCCGCCTCGAACGTGCCACGCTCATTGAGCGGCAGCGGCACCTCCACGACCAGATCCCCCCGTGCCTGTGTATCGATCACATATAGGCCCCAGCCACGGACCGGCGGGCGTTCGCGCAGATAAAGGTAGCGCCCCTCGAGTTCCATCACCTGATAGCCAAGCTCATCCAACAGCTGCACGGCGCGGACACGCTGCGCTGGGTCACCGCCATCGATGTACTGTCGCAACGCCACCAATGCTACGGAGAAGGTCTCCAGTTCCATGGTCAGGGCGAGCGGGACTTGCCCGGCCTGCTGCACCTGGTACAGCAATACCTTGTCTTCGCGGATTTGATCGGTGAGGCGTCGGTCGCGCGCGGTCTCGAGCTGCGCGACATCGTCGGCCACCGTTACCTGCGACCAGAGGCCCTGCAACGGTAGCAGGGTCAATGCAAAGCCGATCAGACTGGCGACCACGACCCCGACTAAAGAGGTCTGTAGGGTCGCCCGGGTGAACCGGGCCGCGATGTCCTTGTCGTAGATCTTCACCGCCATCAAGGTCGATAGCAGGTAACCGAAGGCATAGTTGTCGGTGATCTTAACCTCCGGCATGAAATGCAGCAGGAGATAGCCGAGCAGGATCTTATAGGCAAAGCCGATGTTGAAAAATAACAGCAACTTGCGCGCACCCTCGATGTTGGAGTTGCGCAGCAGGCGCGTCTGCATCAGCCAATGCGCCACCAACAGGATCACGAAAGCCTCGACGAAAGAAGTCAGGAGCTTGTACGGCTGGTACCACTGCAGGGCCAGCAGCGAGGGGATCAGAATGCCGCTGAAGTCCCAGCCGTACAGCAGGTTCATCCGCGAGGCGAGGAAGGCGACGATCAGCAGGATCAGGTAGGCCTTTGGACTGGCCAGGATCGAAGCGGCGATATCCTCGTACATGTAACCGAGGTTGCTGATGGTGAAGTTGGTGTACTCCATCAGGCCGAAGCGCACGATGCAGAAGGTGATGCCGACGGTCACGAACAGCCGCACCATGCCGTGCAGAAAACCGGTCTTCCAATACAGATTGGCCATCAGCGCGATGATGACCAGTCCGAAGCTATGCAGATTGTTGCGGTAGTCGAAGACGAGGTTGAGTTCCCGGTTCATCCACTGGCCGACCTCCGGCAACAACCATCCGTCGAACAGCAGGCGAACAACGATACTGAACAGGATGATGGCAAAGAAACGGTCGCGTCCGAACAGGCTGCCCCAGACACCGAACCGAACCAGGTACTCGGAGAAAAACCAGGTCAGAAAATAGGTGACTGCGCTCTCGAGCACGATCACTGCCACCGCCCAGGGTTTTACAATCAGCAGCGGCACCAGGTAGCCGGGTACCACCAGTCCGGACAGCACCCAGCCGAAGCGCAGATTGAAAAAGGCGACCACCGCCACGCCAATCCAGACGGTCGTGATCACCGATGCCGATAATGCACCCTCAGGAAAGATCGGCAGCGGAAATTCGTTCACTGCCACCCCGCCGCCGCTGCGCCCGGTACCTGTAACGGTGCCGGCCGGATGTCGTCATCAGGCCGGCCAAGGGAACACCCAGGCCGTGCCATTAGCTCACCACCGGCAGCCGCAGGCTGGCCCAGATGCCGACGCCGATCTCGCTGTGGATCTGGAGTTCGCCCCCCCATTCAGCCAACGGCTGAACCGCCATGCGCAGGTCCTTGAACTCGTCGGTGACCTCATGCTCGGCCTCCCATACGAAGGACTGCAGGTGCTCGTCGGGGATACCGAAACCGGAGTTCCTGAACGTCACCCAGAGCGCGCCATCGCCTTCGCTGACGTCAACCTTGAGCTCGCTGTCGGCCGCGGCGTCTGCGAGCAGGATCTCCAACAGGACCCTGAAAAACTGCAACAGCTGCTCGGCCTGAACCTGCACTAACCCCATCAGGCGCGGGATGTCGGTTTGCAACTGGACGCGCTTGTCGCGCGCGACGGGCCGGGTCTCTGCTACAGCGGCATTGAGCAGCGGGTACAGGTCCGCCGGTGTCGGCCCTGACCCCAGCTTGCCCCAGTCAAGCGACAATAGGCGCTGAATGTATTCCAGGGTGGACAACACCTGCGCGGTGACATACTGGTGCTGCGCGGAATGGCCGGAATTGACGGCCGCAGTCAGCTTCGCGGTCCCCATGCCGGCCGCCACCTGCAGGCTGCCCACCGCAGCCGGGGGCGCAGCCGCCTCCGCTTCGAGTAGCGCAGCGAGGTCGGTGCGCAAGCGCAGACGCACCCACTCCAGAAACTGCTCGCGGGTCTCGTAACGCCGCTTCAGGCCACGTTCGTCACTCAGCTCGATCAGGATTCCGGCCAGTTCGAACGGCGCCGCCGATTCTGCAAACGCCGTCTCGCCGGCGATAAGCGGCCGGATGTGCACCGAGTAGTTTTCTTCATCGCCCCCTTGCAGTCTGGCCGGGATGTAGAAATCGCGCCGATCGACTACGACCTGTTGCAGCAGGCGTCGCACCTGCGGCTGCGGCAACCCCGAGATCTCTACCAGCAGGTCCAGCGCGGTCAGCTTGAAGCCGGGCAGGCCATGCTGCTGCATAAAGCCTTCCATGCTGCTGTTCAGCTGCACCACCCGCCCGAACAGGTCGTACTGGATGGTGGCCGTTGCCAGACCGTCGAACACGGCCTGCACGGCCTGCAGGCGGCGATCCAGCAGGTCCAACAGCTCATTCACGTCCTGTGAACTGGTCTTGAACGCCTCGAGTTGAAAAATACGTCGCAGCGGCCGGGTCTCGGCGTTGCGTTGTTCGATCCAGCGATGCCGGTGGTAGAGCAGCTCGGCGAGCTGACCACCGAAATTGCGGATGTTGGTGCAGAAACTCTCCGACGATTCGACCTCCAACGGGTCGACGTCGAAGGCCCAGAAGCCCTCCACCTCGCCACCGAACATCAGCGGCACCAGGTATTGTTCGAAATCGCCGTCTCCAGTGGCGGAAAAGAACAACCGGCGTTTCAGGCGGATCGGCCCACCCTCGGCGATGGCATCGCTATACGGCGTCCGCTCGAAGTCACGGCGCCGCTCGTCGATGTCGTCCAGGGAGCAACGCAGGGCCTGGACCTCGCGCACCCTGTGATCCCCCTCGATCTTCTCGAGGAAGATGATGCGGTTCAGGTTCAACGTCTGGTCGACGAAATTGATAACCTGCGCCCAGTGTTCGTCGAGCTGATAGAAGCCGGGTGGGAGCATGTATTCCTGCAGCCTCGCCATACGCCGCAACACCGTGTGACGCATCGCCTGATCGTCGCGCAACAGCTTGAGGCGCACGAACAACCAGAACATCAGGACCTGGGCGACACCGAGTTCGACCACCGGCAGCCAAATCTGCAGCCCGTGCAACATCCACCATCCCAGGGCGAGGTAGCCCACCAGCAGGATCGCGGTGAACCAGCTGCTGCGGTCCAAGTGGAACCACTGGAAGACCACCAGATTGATCAGGCCGACACCCACGAGTAGCAACAGGACCAGTGTATCCGGCATGGCGCGGACCGGTCTGTCCCGCAGCAGGGTATCGATGGCATAGGCCTGAAACTCCAGCAACGACATACCCGTGCCCGAGGCATTGAGCGGCGTGTACAGGCCCGGCGCAGCCGGCGCCCGGCGGGGTCCGATCAGCGCCGAGCGTCCAGCGACCAACTCGGGTATCAGGCCCCGCTCCAGGACACGTGTGACCGTAAACCGGGGGATCCAGTCGGCGCCCTGATTGAAGTTGACCCTGAATTCCCCGTCCGGTGGTCTCCCGCCCGAATGCAGTGCGGCGACCGACGCCAGCGTCGGCAGTGCGCCGGCGCCCGACCTCAACGCGCTGCCGGCAAAACGGTGTACACCGTACTCTGGCAGCGGCAGGGACAGATCCCCGGCCGGCAGGTCGGACCCGGCGACCAGTGCCTCAGGCCCGGACGCATCGATTCCCGTGTTGATCGCGTGCGAGCCGAGTTTTCGGCTGTGTCCCAGGATCAGTCGCCCGGATGCAGGCGCACGCTGGAAAAACCGCGCGTCGAAGGTTTCGGGCACCGACAGCAGGATGACCTGGCGGGCGCCAAGCTGCAGCAGATAGTCCAGTATCGCCAGACCTTCATCGGTACTGAGCGGCTGCCGGGGGTCGGTTTCGATCATCAGCACGGCCGGCGCCTGTGCGCTCTCCCACCCACCGGTGCGCACGGCCAGGTCGTAGACCCAGCCGTCTGGCGCCTGGAACAGCTGCAAGAGGCCGCCAAGCCAGACCAGGCCAACGGCGCCGAGCACCACCAAGATTCCACGGTACCTGGTCAGCATCAGGCGCCCCGCTGGGTAGCTTCTCCGGCCGGGGATCCAGGCGTGACGTAAGGCCGGGGGCAGGCCCGACATCGGTCCAGGGACAGCAGCCCCAAAATATGCAAGATTTTGTTATTTGTTGAGCTCACGCGTGATTCAGTGGCCACTCCGCCACGCCAATTGGTTGACGAACAGGCCATCGAACCTGCCTACGACTTCAGCCTTGGCAATTAATGTGCCGCTGCCCTGGTTATCGGATCGAGGTTCAGGAAATTGAGCGAGGATTGCCCTGCCCGGATGGGATAGGGATGGGACCGACGCAGCCTGGTGACAGCCGCGCGCGCACCGCTTACCCGATGCTTGAGGTTGAGGCGCTGACCCTCGTCGGCTCACTCGATGTGGGTGGGCGGATCGTGGAAGGCTGGGTCACGATCGGACACGAAGTTCGATCGCTCGAACTTTGCGCAGATCCAGAAGCGCATTGGCTGTTGGGGGATTCGCCCGCGTTGGATGCGGTGCTGGAGTCCTATCGTAAAGTCCGCGACGGCGCGAAACCCTGCACCCCGCTTTTGATGGTCTTGGCGGGTAGCGCAGGCGAGCCATTGGATTCGGTGCCGATTACGCCGCCCGCTTGTGGGTGACGCGTGTCCTCCGTACCGTTCAGGTCGGCGATTGCCGCAGTGGTCAGATCGCCTTGGATCTGCCGTAACGCGGTGCGGTGGTCGCTTCGCCGCTCGAGGTTCGCTGACGCGCTCGTGGGACCTGGTTCGTCGAGGGAGATTTTCCGCTCGTGCTGTTGGACGGCCGCAGCAACCTCGTCGCGCAAGGGTTTGCGACCGCCCAAGGCGAATGGACGACCACCGAGTTCGTACCTTTCTCCGCTGCGCTGAGTTTTGAGTCGCCAGCGCCTGGTCCGGGTCGTTTGATCCTCAAGAAGGACAATCCCAGTGACCGCAGGGAATTGGACGATGCGCTGGTTGTCCCGGTCGTCTCCGAATAGGGGTCATGTACAGGAGAGGGACGAATGACTTACGGGAAGCACGGTCTGCCGTTTCGGACCGTCATGTGTAGCGTCCTCGCCTTGGTGCTGATACCCGCGATCGGAGTCACCGGCGGCAGTCGGCTCGAATCGGCCGATCCGTCACGAGCTGACGAGCACGCGTTGTGGCTTGGTCACAGGGTGCTGGCGATCGCCGCGGCCATTCGCAATCCGCACGCGCCGGAGGCGATGGAGGCGGTTCTGGAGCTCGGGTTGGATTCGCGTCACTACGTGATGGTTCGGGGCTGGCTGGTGATGCAGCTACGCGGCGATAAGGTTATCGTGCAGGCCCGAGACGGCGACGTGAGCCCGCAGATTGTTGCGCGCATCGCGTTTCTGGAAGAAGCGATTCGGGCCATCGACCTGGAGTAATCGTGAACCCAGGCATGCTTGCGTGCGCCGGGAGACGCCGAACCGCTTGTCGTATTTTCGGGAGAGAGCTGACATGAGAACCACCTACTTGTTTCCCTTGTTGGCCGCCATGGTTTCGAACCTACCCGCCGCAGGGGGCGCCGACGTGATGACACCGTATCCGGCCGCCGACGCCGGCTTCGTGCGGATGGTGTTCCGCGTGCCAGAGGTGGAAACAGAGGCCGATCGAAAAGTGGAAATCATTGTCGGCAAGACGCTAATGGTCGACTGCAACCGCGTCGGGTACGGCGGGGACCTCGAGCGGCGGGTCGCAGAGGGCTGGGGATATCCCTATTTCGTATTACCAGAGGTCGGTGGCCCGGCTTCGACCAGGATGGCGTGCCCGCCGGGGGAGGAAAAGGCTGAAGCTTTCGCCCAGGTGAGGGGCCGAGGTTACGTCCAGCCCTACAGCAGCAAACTCCCGATCGTGACCTACGTCCCTGAAGGATTCTCCGTGCGTTACCGAATTTGGGTCGCCGGTGACGACATCGGACATGCCGAAGCGCGATGAACGACAACCGAGGCTGCCAGGGCTTGGAACCAACTCCGGAGCGTCACTGGCAATTGGCGTGACAGACGTGCAGCTGCGTGGCTTGCCACTGCAAACAATTCTACGGTAGAAACTGGCGACCGCTGCCGCGGGCGAGGGAAGTGTACCCGTAGCGTTTATTATGCCAACGGCAACTTGATCGAAGGAACATCATGTCGCCAAGAGATATCCTCAAATTCGCAGCGCTTACGGGCCTGCTGCTTTCATCCCTGCACACCGCTGCGGATGACCTGACCGCCGAGGAAGCGCGCGAGCTGGCCGAAGAAGCCTGCGTCTTCGGCTTCGCCATCGTCGAGAACTACAAGTCGATGTTCGGCATGTCGGTCTACGCGGACTCGCCCCAATATGGCGGATTCAATAACTACGTTCATGCGAGGCAGCTGTTCGGGCCAGATTACAAGTTGGTCGTAAGTCCTAACAACGACACGCCCTATTCGACGACCTGGGCGGATGTCCGGGCGGTCTACCCCCGGTCGATGCCTTCTGGTCGCTGACCCTGCATGACAGCGAAAGCCGGCTGATGATCAAGAACCCGATCGACCGCTATTCCATCGGCGACCGGACCGAAGGATTGCAGATGGGCGATGACGGGTCGCTGGAGATTCTGATCCAGCATGAGGACCCAGGGAGGAAAGCCGCAGCAATTGATTGCCCGCGCCAGAGGGCGGCTTCTACATCATCGCGCGGCTCTACATGCCGCAGGAGGCGGCGCAGAGCGGCGCTTATCGCCTGCCCGCCATCCAGGCACAGTGATCAGGACGAAGGAGAGAAAACCCATGCGGATACCGTTCAACCGATTGATGGCTATTGGTTGCGCGGCCTGCCCGGCGCTTTCCATGGCCGGCACCGTGCCCGCACGGGCCGACATCACCGCTGAGGTGCTGAGCGATACCTATGTCTATCTGTTGTCCCGCGCGTTGGTCGTTCGACAGGAGCAGACCGACCTGGCCGAGGATGGCATCGACCATAACGTGGTGAAGTACAACATGTCCAAAATGCCCCTGCAAATACCCCCAAGCAATCCGTGTTAGGAATTGTGAACTTGAGATAGCCAATCTAGCCTGCCGTCGTTGCCAGGTGTGTTCGGCTCCGTACATTCATGCGGCCCGGTCCCGATAGCTCTCGCGCCCCAATCGAGAGTTGTCGACCAGCGTGCGTTGGCGGCACTTGTATGGGCTCAGATCTGATAGACGAGCTTTAGCCAGACGTGAACCACTTCGAGTCGGTTCTTAGTCTCGAACTCCCGCAGCCAGCGCAACTCCGCGACGAAGTTCTGCCCGCCCATCGGCAACAGGGAGCCCAGCACCGGCCCGAGGCCAGCCGTGCGGCCCTTGAAGTCGCCGAAGATCGGCCGTTGTCCGCTGTCGGCGCTCACCTGCTCGACCCAAAAGCCTTCGACTCGGAGACTGACAAAGCCTTTCCCCGCCGGGACGAGCTGCTGGACGCTGCCCTCGAGGTGCACCAGGGTGCCGCTTCGGTAGTCGGTGTCCGGGTTCTCGGTGTTGAACACGACCACGCCGTGCAGGCCCGCTTTAAAGCCGGTCTTGGGGTTGCTGTAGGCGATGTCCGCAATGGGGTTGATGCTCCAGTAGTTGAGCCCTGGATGGGCAATGACTGGTGCGTTCGCCACGGATGAGTAATCGAAATACGACGACAACAGTCGCTTGAGGTGACGCTTGTTGAGGATGATGACATGATTGAGTAATTCTCTACGAAGGCTGCCGATCACGCGCTCTACATAGGCGTTCTGCCAGGGCGATGCGGGCACCGTTACAACGTCCTTGATACCTAGCCTTCGGATTCTCCGCCGAACCCAATCACCGTAAATTCCGTCGCCGTCACGAATCAGATAATGGGGCGTGGTATCAAACGGAAACGCTTCGACGAACTGTTGTGCCGTCCACTGTGCCGTGGGATGTTCCATCACGTTGAAGTACACGATTCGTCGTCGGTCATGGGCGAGCACGAGGAAGACGGACAACACTCGAAACGTCGCGGTCGGGACAGTGAAGAAGTCGATCGATACCAGTTCTCGAACATGCTGGTCGAGAAACTTCCGCCAGGTGGGCGATGGCGGTCCTATGCGCTTGGGCCGATACTTTTCTACCGTTGACTTGGCAACGTCGATTCCAAGCTTCGAAAGTTCGGCAACAATCCTGGGCGAGCCCCACGTCGGATTGGCTTGTCACATCCGTCTGATCAGTTGCCGCAACTCCGGCGCGACTTGCGGACGTCCTCCGAGGTCTGTCCGACTAAGACACCGCCAGTAGTCGCGAAAACGCTGCTTCTGCCAAAGCGTCACCGTCCGTGGCTGAACGAAATACAACGCGCGCTGCCAATCCCACCATAGCCGAGCGACGACAGACCAAAGAAGCCGATCGGCCCGGGTAATCGTGGTCGGCGCCGCTGATACTGGTACATGGAGAGCTGGTGCCGCAACGCCGCAATCTCCAACTGCAGAGACCACCGAGTCCGCATGCTGGAAGCGAGCAGCGAGATCACAAATTGTGCCAGTCCAAGCATGATCTAGAGAATGGCCGCCCTCGCCAAAAACATCAACAAAAACAACCAACACAGCTTTTCAGAACGTACAGGGGCAATGTGGCCACGAGCGGCTGCGATGAACTCGGAAAAACAGGAGAGGGCGATGAGCGGCGAATAACGCCACGATTTCAGTCGGTTGGAGCGGTGGAGCTCGATTCCTGCATGCGGAATCACACTCGGCGGTTTTCAACTCAAAGTGATGCATTATAAAGTCAGCGTAATCCTCTGAACAATAAAGAAGTTATTGGTGGAGGCGGCGACAAGCACATTGCCTTAAAACTTGATGGCTTAAAATGCGAAATGCCGAATATGCCCCCACAGATACCCCCAAATTGATTAGGTTGATTAACTGCCTGGAATCAAACGAATGTTATCGCTCCTCTGGCGCCAGTCACGCACGGACCTAGGCGGCTTCATCCATCTGCGACATCCAGCACTGCCAAAGTCTTAGGCAGCTCATCTGACAGTCAGTACTTGTGCCCCTCGTCGTCGGCCGAGTGGCGAAGCTGCCTTAGAATTCAGCCTTCAGCCTTCTGATAACAGCGCCGCAACGACATCGAGCAGCGG
>JBATKF010000358.1:0-5788 GCA_049669185.1 Sedimenticolaceae bacterium
TCCCACTCGATGGTGGCAGGCGGCTTGCTGGAGATATCATAGACAACGCGCGATACGCCGCTGACTTCATTGATGATGCGGCGGGAGACCCGTTCCAGAAACTCGAACGGCAGATGCGCGAAATTCGCCGTCATGAAGTCCACCGTCTTTACGGCCCTGAGGCTGATCACATACTCATAGCGCCGCGCATCACCGACTACCCCAACCGATTTGACCGGCAGGAACACTGCGAATGCCTGACTGACATCGTCGTACAGGCCGGCCTCGCGCAGTTCATCGATATAGATGGCATCGGCGCGGCGGAGTATAGCGGCATACTCCCTTTTCACCTCGCCGAGAATTCGCACCCCCAGACCCGGGCCCGGGAATGGGTGGCGGTAAATCATCTCGAACGGCAGGCCCAGCTCGACACCGACACGTCGTACCTCGTCCTTGAACAGCTCGCGCAGCGGCTCGACCAATTTGAGCTTCATAAAGTCCGGCAGACCGCCGACGTTGTGGTGCGACTTGATGACATGCGCCTTTCCGGAGGCCGTGCCGGCAGATTCGATGACATCCGGATATATCGTGCCTTGCGCGAGATACGCGAAGTCTTCCAGTTTGGCTGCCTCTTCCTCGAAGATGTCGATGAACAGGTTGCCGATGACTTTGCGCTTTTGCTCCGGGTCGATGATTCCCCTGAGTCCCTTGAGGAAACGATCTTCGGCGTTGACGCGGATGACGTTCACCCCCATGTGCTCAGCGAAGGTCGCCATGACCTGATCGCCTTCGTGCAGGCGCAACAGGCCGTTGTCGACGAACAGGCAGACCAGACGGTCACCCACCGCACGATGCAGCATCGCCGCAACCACCGATGAATCCACGCCGCCGGACAACCCAAGCACAATGCGTCCGTCGCCTATCTGCTCACGCAGACTGCGGATCCCTTCCTCGATGATGCTGCTGGGATTCCACAATGCCTTACAACCGCAGATGTCGAACAGAAAACGCTCCAGGATGCGGCCGCCCTGGCGGGTATGGGTCACCTCGGGGTGAAACTGCAGTCCGTAGAAGTTGCGCGCCTCATCGGCCATACCGGCGAGCGGGGCATTGTCGGTGGTGCAGATCGCTGTAAAGTTCGGCGGCAGCTCCTCTACCCGATCACCGTGGCTCATCCAGACATCCAGCAAACCCCAGCCTTCCGGGCTGGTGTGGTCCTCGATATCGCGCAACAGCCGCGAGTGACCTCTCGCGCGGACCTGTGCATAGCCATACTCATGCTTGTCCGAAGGCTCCACCCGACCGCCCAGCTGCGCGGCCATGGTCTGCATGCCATAACAGATACCGAGCACCGGAA
Source organism: Sedimenticolaceae bacterium (assembly GCA_049669185.1). Taxonomy (GTDB): domain Bacteria; phylum Pseudomonadota; class Gammaproteobacteria; order Chromatiales; family Chromatiaceae; genus Thiosocius. The sequence goes on from JBATKF010000358.1 coordinate 1,337, forward strand.
TACCCATGTCGAAGATCTGTTGGGGCGCGCGCGGCGTATCTTCACCGGTGACCGTTTCCGGACCACCCGACAGGATGATGCCATTCGGTCTATTGGTCTGCAGCACCGCCTGGCAGTGGTCATAGGGCCAGATCTCGCAATACACGCCCGCCTCGCGCACACGCCGCGCGATCAACTGGGTGTACTGTGATCCGAAGTCGATGATCAGGACCCGATGCGCATGAATGTCAGTGGTCATTGCGATACTTCCCGATGAGACCGCATGCGGCGTGCGCCATGAGTCTCGGTGATCGCCCTTGTTCTCGGCCGGGCTTTGCGCACCGGCGATACCAGGCGGGTGATAACAGAGCGACATTTGATCAGCCAGGATGGTCCCGGCGCAAGCCGGCGCGTCGACCTAGTTTCGAGCGAAGGTCGGGTCAATCGCGGCGATAGTTGGGTGCTTCCTTGGTGATCTGCACGTCGTGGACATGCGACTCACGCACACCCGCATTGGTCACCCGGACGAACTGCGGCTTGGTGCGCATTTCGTCCAATGAGGCGCAACCGGTGTATCCCATACTCGAGCGAATCCCGCCAAGCAGCTGCGTGATCACATTGACCAGTGGCCCCTTGTAGGGGACACGGCCCTCTATCCCCTCCGGCACCAGCTTCTCTTTCTTCGTGCTCTCCTGGAAATAGCGGTCACTGGACCCCTGCTGCCCTCCCATGGCCCCAAGCGAGCCCATGCCGCGATACGACTTGTAGGAGCGGCCCTGGTAGATCTCGACCTCACCCGGAGATTCGTCGGTACCGGCAAACAGGCCGCCGATCATCACGGAATGCGCGCCGGCGACAATCACTTTGGCGATGTCCCCGGAGTAGCGCAGCCCACCGTCGGCGATTACCGGTACACCCGTGCCGAGTAGAGCGGTCGCGACGTTGTCGACGGCAGTCACCTGCGGCACACCGACGCCGGCGACGATCCGGGTGGTGCAGATCGAGCCCGGACCAATGCCGACCTTGACGGCATCGGCACCGGCCTCGGCCAACGCCAGGCCGGCCTCGGCAGTCGCGATATTGCCCCCGATGACCTGCAGGTCGGGGAAGTGTCGCTTGATCCAGGTGACGCGATTTAGGACACCAATAGAGTGGCCGTGTGCAGTATCGACGGTGATCACGTCGACCCCCGCCTCGACCAGCAACTCGACCCGTTCCTCAGTGCCCTCGCCGACGCCGACCGCCGCACCCACGCGCAGTCGCTCTTCTGAATCACGGCAGGCATTCGGAAAATCCGTCGCCTTCTGGATGTCCTTCACGGTGATCAGTCCACGCAGCTCGAAGTCGTCGTTGACGACCAGCACCTTCTCGATACGATGTTGATGGAGCTTGGCAACTACCTCATCACGGCCGGCGCCCTCGCGGACGGTGACCAGGCGGTCCTTGGGCGTCATGATCGAGCTCACCTTCTCGTCCAGACGCGTCTCGAAACGAAGATCACGACCGGTCACGATGCCGACCAGCTCGCTGCCGTCGACCACGGGGACCCCGGAGATGTGATTGGATCGCGTGAGCTCAAGCACTTCGCCGATGCTGAGATTCGGCGACACCGTGATCGGATCGTGTATCACGCCGCTTTCGTAGCGCTTGACAATACGCACATGCGCCGCCTGATCGGCTGCCGACATGTTCTTGTGCACCATGCCGATGCCGCCCGCGAGGGCCATTGCGATCGCCAGGCTCGACTCCGTCACCGTATCCATGGCCGCCGACACCAGCGGGATATTGAGGTCGATGCCGCGGCTGAGTCTGGTCGCCAGGCTGACGTCTTTCGGCAGCACCTCCGAGCGTGCCGGCACCAGGAGCACGTCGTCGAAAGTGAGGGCTTCTTCGTCTTGGGCGAGGCGCATACGTGAGTCCAGCTTAGGGTTGCGAATAGCAGGTCATTATAGGATTTGACGAAAACTCGGTAAACTGGTTACGCTCCTGGAATTGTCGTGACTGGTCCCTGAACGAGACGAGTTTCGGCGCCCGAGCACGCCCTACGCAGCGGATCACTCAGCCGAGCCTGAATGACAACAAAAACGCAGTGACCCGGGCGTTCGCCAAAAGAACAAACCAGAACCTAATAAGGAGATCCCGCCCGATGACGAAGATTGTATGGCTAGCCGCCCTGATTATGCTCGGCCTTGTGCTCAGTGGATGCGCCCAACAGGAGACCAAATCGAGTGCCGCCCCGGCTCCCAGCGATCCGGCCGCCGCCTATGAGATGGCGATGGCCGATGCCAACGCCGCACAAAAGAAAGCGGCCTCCGTCGGCGGAGAATGGCGCGATACCGGAAAATTGATGAAAGAGGCACAAGAGGCCGCCAAGGCGGGCGATTACGCCAAGGCAAAGGCACTGGCCGACAAGGCTACCTTCCAGTACAAGGCCGGCTACGAACAAGCCCAGAGCCAGAAGAACGTCGGAAACCCGCGCTATCTGTACTGACCGGGTGATGCGATCGTTGTCCGCGAAGGCCGGGCACCGCCCGGCCTTCGCTGCGCATCGGTAGCATGTCGGCATCTGCGGCGAACAACCGCGATGTCTATTCAATAAGTCGGCTGAATGCCGAGGCACGCGCGGTCCTAGAGGGCAGCTTCCCGCTGCTCTGGGTCGCGGGTGAGATATCCAATCTGGCCAGCCCTCGTTCGGGACATCTCTATTTCAGCCTCAAAGACGCCCACGCCCAGGTGCGATGTGCCCTGTTCCGTGCCAAGCGGCAGCTGCTGCGCTTTGCGCCCGACAACGGCGATCAAGTGCTCGCGCGCGCGCGTATCAGCTTTTACGAGCCACGCGGCGATTTCCAGCTGATCATCGAGCACCTCGAACCCGCCGGTGCCGGATCCGCACAGCGCGCCTTCGAGGCCTTGAAGAACAAACTGCAAGCGGAAGGTCTATTCGATGCGGCACGCAAACGCCCATTGCCTGCGTTCCCGCGTCGCCTGGGTGTCATCACCTCACCGTCCGGCGCGGCCGTCCGCGACGTGTTGCAGGTGCTGCGCAGGCGGGCCCCACACCTCGCGGTGACCATTTACCCCTCTCAGGTCCAGGGCCCCGAGGCGGCGGCGGAACTCCGCGAGGCCCTGGCGATTGCGCTGCAGCGTGCCGATTGCGACGTCCTGTTGCTGACCCGCGGTGGCGGCTCGATCGAGGATCTCGCTGCGTTCAACGATGAATCGCTTGCGCGCAGCATCAGCGCCGCGCAGATCCCCATCGTCAGCGCGGTCGGCCATGAGATCGATTTCACCATTGCCGATTTCGTCGCCGATCGGCGGGCCCCGACGCCATCGGCGGCTGCAGAATTGATCAGCCCGGATGGCGAGGCCCTGAACCGGACGGTCGCGGCATATCTGCAGCGACTGCTTGGCGCGCTGCGACGGCGTACAGTGCAGGACCGACGACAGCTCGAGCGATTGCAGGGCCGACTGAACCGCGCTGCGCCCGCAGGGCGGCTGCGCCAGCATCAACAGCGTCTGGATAGCCTAGACCTGCGTTTACTGCGCAGCATGCGCGAGCGGTTGCGCAGCCAGGGCCAGGACGTTGCCGTCGTGTCACGCCGGCTGCTTGGCCAAAGTCCGTTATCCCGCCTCCAACTGCTCGCACAACGCCTGGCGCCACTGCCGGAGCGCCTCGTTCAGGCCTGGCATCATACGGCACACCGTTCCGCCGACCAGCTCCGTGCTGCGGCTCGCCAGCTGCACGCTGTCAGCCCGCTGGCGACCATGCAGCGCGGCTATGCGATCCTGCGCCGGCCCGAGCGGCATTTGGTCGTGACGCAGGTAGCACAGGTCGTTGTCGGCGAACAGCTGGAGGCACTGCTGGTCGACGGCCGACTGGCATTGCGCGTGGATCGCATTGCGCCAGACAGCCCGACCGCCGCAAACACGACCTCTGAAACACCCGATCCCTAGCCTGAACAGACTATGTTCGTTTACGTACGTGCTTCATCATACGACTGCGTTTTTTGCGCTGTCGCTCGGTGAGTATGTTGCGACGGCCAGCATAGGGGTTTTCGCCAGTCTTGAACTCGATCCGCAGCGGCGTACCGCGCAGGCTCAGGACGCTCCGAAAACGATTCACCAGATAACGCTGATAACCCGCTGGAACATCAGCGGTTTGATTGCCGTGCACGACGATGATCGGTGGGTTCTTACCGCCCTGATGGGCATAGCGCAGCTTGATCCGGCGACCTTTAACGAGCGGCGGCTGGTGTTCGGCGATGGCATCCTCAAGGATTCGTGTCAGTTGCGGTGTCCTCAGGTCGCGCGTGGCTGCCGCGAAGGCCGCATCGACCGCACTCAAAAGATGGCCGACACCGCTGCCGCGTAATGCCGAGACGAAGCGCCATTCTGCAAAATCGAGGAACGGCAGGCGGCGCTGCATCTCGCTCTCGATGCGCTCCCGCGCATCACCTGTCAGTCCGTCCCACT
>JBATKF010000359.1:0-4121 GCA_049669185.1 Sedimenticolaceae bacterium
CGTGGGACGCGGGCATTCGGCTTCTCATCATGCTTTGGCCTAAAGTTCGGCGACGCAGGTTAACGCATGTGCCGGGCGAACGGCACCAGCAGATGCGCATCGGATACTGACCCGTGCCCAGCCGCGATTTCAGGTGCATCGCGCAATTCAATGTTTACTGATAAACAGTCTAGCGATATGCTAGGAACTGAGAATGGTTCTCATTAGAGTTGCTCGCCTTGTCCCGGATCCTCCCCCTGAGCGAACTGGCCGTCGGTCAGCGCCTGCGACTGGTGCGCGTCGAGGGAGGTCAGCGACTGCAACGGCGCCTGCTGGCTCTCGGCCTCAGCATCGGTCGTGAGGTGGAACTCGTCCAGCGACGGGGTGGCGGCGTGGTGCTGGCGAGCGGTGGTAATCGCGTTGCGCTCGGCGAGGGCGTGGCGCACCGACTGTTTGCCGAGGTCCTGGATTGAAGCGTGCCCTAGCTGCCATCGAGACACCACGCGGCGCACTGACCATCGCCATCGCGGGCAACCCGAACTGCGGTAAGTCGGCGCTGTTCAATGCCCTGACCGGGATTCGCCAGAAGACCGGGAACTGGCCGGGTGTCACCGTCGAACGCAAGGCCGGAAACTGCCGCATCGACGGTCGGGACATCACCGTCGTCGATCTCCCCGGCATCTACTCGTTCGATGCCGCCTCGCTAGACGAGCAGGTCACGCGAGATTATCTGCTGTCGCGCGACGCAGACCTGGTGGTCAACGTGGTCGACGCGGCGAATCTCGAGCGCAACCTCTATTTCTCGGTGCAGCTGCTCGAGATGGGCGTGCCGCTGGTGGTTGCGCTGAACATGATGGACGTCGCGCGCAAACAGGGTATTCAAATCGACACCGAGGCGCTGGCGCGCCGCCTCGGGTGTCCGGTAGTGCCCATCGTGGCGACCAGCCGCGAGGGCCTGAGCGAACTGCAGGCGCGCGTGTTGGCGGTCGCCGACAATCGCCAGGCGCCCGGTTTTCCACTGGCGCTCGACGAGGCGGTCGAACAGGCGCTGCTGCGGCTGATGCCGCTGTTGACCGACGTCGACGAGAAGAATCGCCGCTGGGTGGCCCTCAAGGCGCTCGAAGACGGCAGTGGCGATGCGACGCCGCGGGCACTCTCCGCTGCGGTCGGCGAGGTCCGGACCTGGGTCGAGGACCGCTATGGCAAGGATGTCGGCCTGGCGATCGCCGACAGTCGTTATACGCATGCGCATACCCTGGCGCGTGAGGTGGCGCGCCATGCCGAGTCCCTCGGACGCACGCTGAGTGACCGTATCGACGCTCTGGTGCTGGGTCGCTGGACCGGCATACCGCTTTTCCTGGCGGTGATGTATCTGATGTTCCTGTTCACCATCAATCTCGGCGGGGCCTTTATCGACTTGTTCGACGGCGTCGCCGGCGCGCTGTTCGTCGACGGCTTTGGTGGGTTGATCAGCGCGGCCGGCGGGCCGGGGTGGCTGCGGACGCTGCTCGCAGACGGCGTCGGTGGTGGGTTGCAGGTAGTGGCCACCTTTATCCCGATCATCGCTGCGCTGTATCTATTCCTTTCGGTTCTCGAAGACTCGGGCTACATGGCGCGCGCGGCCTTCGTCATGGACCGCTCGATGCGCGCGATCGGCCTGCCGGGCAAGGCTTTCGTACCCCTGATTGTGGGTTTCGGTTGCAATGTGCCGGCGATCATGGCCACCCGCACCTTGGAGAATGAGCGCGAACGCAAACTCACGATCCTGATGAATCCATTCATGTCTTGCGGTGCCCGGCTGCCGGTGTATGCGCTGTTCGCGGCGGCCTTCTTTCCGAGCTCGGGTCAGAATGTAGTCTTCGTGTTGTACCTCACCGGGATCGCTGTCGCGATCCTGACCGGCCTGATGATGAAGAAATCGCTGTTGCCCGGCAGCAGCAGCGGGTTTGTCATGGAACTCCCGCCCTACCATCTGCCGACGCTGCGCGGCATTCTGCTGCGCGCCTGGGACAGGGTGCGATTGTTCGTGCGTGAGGCGGGCCAGGTGATTGTGGTCATGGTGGTCGTACTCAATCTGCTCAATTCGCTCGGCACCGACGGTACGTTCGGCAACCAGGACAGCGAGCAGTCGGTGCTGAGCGAGACGGCGCGCATGGTGACCCCGGCATTCGCGCCGATGGGCCTGCGCGAGGACAACTGGCCTGCAGTCGTTGGGATTTTCTCCGGTGTCCTTGCCAAAGAGGTCATCGTCGGCACGCTCGATAACCTCTACAGCCGGGTCGCGGCATCCGGTGCACCACCGAGCGCGGCGCCGTTCGACCTGCTGCAGAGCCTGGAGGACGCCGCGCGGACGGTGCCGAAAAATCTGGCCGCCGCATCGCGTGCGCTGCTGGACCCGCTCGACCTGGCGAGCCTGGAAGCCAGTGACGCCGCCGCGCACGGTGTCAACGAAGCGGTATTCGGGGCCATGCATGCGCGCTTCGACGGCCAGGTCGGTGCCTTTGCCTATCTGCTGTTTGTGCTCCTGTACTTCCCCTGTGCGGCGACGATCGGTGTGATCCGGCGCGAGACCGGCACCGGCTGGGCGCTGTTCGTCGCGGCATGGACCACCGGCGTGGCCTACACGGTCGCGACGCTGTTCTATCAGATCGCCACCTATGCGGCGCATCCGCGGAGCTCGCTCGCCTGGATTCTCGGTCTGGCAGCGATCTTTACGTTGACGGTGGTTGCACTGCGCTGGTGGGGGAGGCGCGGCGGTGGCACGCCGGAGACACTCGACTGGGCCGAGCGATGATACTTTCGCGGATCCTGGACCTGCTGGCCGAGCAGCAGACGGCGACGCTGGATGAAATTGGGCGCGCCGTCGGTTCGCCATCGCCAGCGGTACGCAGCATGCTGGAAACGCTGCAGCGTAAAGGTCTGGTGCACCGCCTGGACATGCAGCCCGGTTGCGGCTCGCGGTGTAGACGCTGCGCACCAGGCGAGGTCGAGGTGTTTGCGTCCGGGCCGGCGGGCGACACGCCGCCCCCTGCGGATGGCTCGGCGCGCAGATGCGGCATTTGATCCAAAAACAAATCCCCCGGCGGAGCCGGGGGCAAGAGGCAGTCGGACCATGGGAAGGCAGAGGGAATACACGACCACCCCGCCGGGCAATCGCCATCCTTGGCGAAAGAACAGATCCCGACTCAAAGCGGTGGACCGCGGGGTCGGGGAATTGTTCCGAGATGGGCCAGGGCCGGGTTCAGGACATCGCGGCTGCACATTTCGCCTGCTCAACGCTTCTCGAGCTGCCGCAGTCGGCGTACTCATCGGAGGTTGCTTGATGCACGGGGGTGGTTCGAAGGCGACTCAGCCGCGCGAGCGGCTGCCGATAGATGGAGCCCACTGGCGCTTGGTGAGCGACCGCGTCATGGGTGGCTTGTCGGCTGGCGGTATGCGGCGCACGGATCGCGCGGGCGTCCCGGTGACCTGCCTGCAGGGCATCGTGCGGACTGAGAACAACGGCGGCTTCCTGCAGCTGGCGCTCGACCTCGACGACGCGCTGGCGCGGCAGGCCAAGGCCTACGACGGCCTGGCGTTCGATGTGGCCGGCAATGGCGAGTCCTACAACGTCCACCTTCGCACGGCTGATTTATGGCGGCCGTGGCAGTCCTACCGCGCGAGCTTCACTGCAGATCCGCAGTGGCGGCGCATCGAATTTCCGTTTGCAGGCTTCGAGCCCCACAGAACGGACTCAGCATTGCGCGTGGACCGTCTGCAACGCATCGGCATCGTGGCGATCGGCCGCGCGTTCGAAGCGGATATCTGCGTCGCGGCGCCGGCCTTCTACCGGGCGGACGACTGACGCCCTGCGACCGGTGGCGCGGTAGCCGTATCCGGTTTCGGTTCCCCAAGCACCGCACGTGGCGTCAGCTGCAGCGGTACCGGGGCCTGCCCGAGCTGACGCGACAATCTGGAGTGCACCGACGTTAGGCTGTCCCGCACCTGGTTCGCGCCGCTGTCCGCATCGAACACCAAGCGGCCATAGCTCCCGTAGTGGGTGAGCTTGCGCGCCAGGCTCGCGACCGCCTGCGGCGTCGCGGCACCGACGAAGCCGGTCGCGACCCCGCTCGCATCGTTGGCGACCAACACGACACTTGCCT
>JBATKF010000360.1:0-4684 GCA_049669185.1 Sedimenticolaceae bacterium
AAAGCGGTCATGCAGACACGGGTGCTGACTGACAGTAGTGGGTCGGTTTCGGCCTATTGCGTCGCACAAAACGAGGGTCGGCTTTCGAGCGTGGGGTGTCAGGCTGAATAGCTGACGTTGCTGGCAGTCTCGGCTACCGCCGGAACCGGCCAACTGCGGACAAAAGAAACCCCGCCGAAGCAGGGGATCGACGGGGGACGCATCCCCAAAGGTTGTCTTATATGGCGACCTACTGAGCACCAGGGCCCTGTGGGGTTGGCTCGGGGTTCATCCCACGCCCCATGCCGGGGCTATAACCCTGCTGACGCATCTGCTCCCAGTGCTGCTGACGCTGTTCGGGGTTCATCCCACGCCCCATGCCGGGGCTATAACCCTGCCGGCGCATCTGCTCCCAGTGCTGCTGGCGCTGATCCGGGGTCATGCCGCTCATCATTCCCGGTCCATAACCCGGGGGGGGCATACCTATCGACGATGCTTGTCCATCCGCAGCCAGTGCGGGAGAGCCTGAAAGGGCTACCAGCAGCGCCATGACTGAAATCCGATATCCCATTTTCATCATATTGTCCTCGTGAGGATTAAGGAGCCTTCCGGGTCTTGCGCAGGGAAGCAGTTGGCAATTCGTGTGCGGGGCGACGGCACGCAGGCTATGGTAAGAATACTGGACCACAGCGGAAGCATAGTCCTTCGTTTACCGGAATTCAGAAAAGCCATGGTGGTTTCCGCCTTGCTGTGAACGTCAGGAAATCGGTGTCGGCGGTGGTTGCCAGGTACTTTCACACGGCCTGGGCCAAGACCTGCCTTTCGAGAGATGTAGTCTACCCAGACACTTTTTACCAGCGCCGTTGCTTTGAGCGTTCATTACGCTGAAGTTGCTCTGCTTCGCAGACAGGCGAGCAGGTGCACGTCCGTGTGTGCTGTACTGCGAGAAAGTTGAGGCCACAAATTTTGCAGGCTCTTATCTCGTGATTCGCGTCATGGTGCTGCTGCTGTTGTTGCGTCAAAACTTTTCTCCCATAGGGCTTCGGGTATGGCGCGTTGCCGGGACCGCTGCGCCTGACCGATGTTACAAGTGCGGCGAGCGCGTAACTCCACACACTACTTAGTTCCTCGCTCTTCGGCATTGCATTGACGGCACTAGACAACAGAATGTACAGGCGCAGTTGCTGGCAGTCAGACTTTATAGGCGGCTGTTCGAGATTGATAAGTGCCGACTTTCTGTAATCCAGAATCGGCAAAGAAGAGACCTTCAGCCAGCGATAAAGACCCGGCACAACGGCTGGGTCCTAGGTGAAGAATCACGGTACTGAGGTATGGAGATTATTTCTTTTTCTTCTTTTTCTTACCTTTCGTCTCTTTCTCAGCCTTCTTCTCTTTTTTCTTCTTCTTGTCCTTTTGACTTCCTATTTCATCAGATTGTGAGGCATCGGAGTCTTCAGATAATGCAGGTACAACTATCTCCTCAGCCACACCTTTGCTCTCTTCTAGAGTGTTCATTTTGTTATATGACCTTGAATGACTTTGCGCAACGACGGCGGCATCGCGTAATGGAGACTCGCTACTCAGATCCGAAAGATCCAAACGACCGGAAGCCAGTGTAAGCAGCAGCGAATCATTTGCGGGGGTGTCGCGAGGCGACTGCCTCGGATTTGAGATATGTCCTCGGAAGTCGGAAGTAACCGACCCTCGTGTCCTCTCGCTGAATGAAATTCTAGTTCACATGCATCGCGGCGGGGCTTTTCTTTCGCAATTCAAACGCTCAGTATCCATGGTAGTTTGCTGGGTCAGAAGCAGGCACCTCGGAGCTGCGCGTAAATGATTGGCCGCAACATGCGGTCTCCTGCAGGTCAAATCCAGCGAGGGAGTAACTCGATCGGACGCCCGCCGAATCGAATCCGGGCATGTCTCTTCAGGGTCGGGAACGGTCGTTGCCGAAGACGGTGCCGCAAAGGTCCATACAAGCTGTATCAGTTAATGCTGAAGGGCCGTTGTGTGTTGGTTGCTGCCGGCCATCAAATCAAAAAGCGGCCCTTCGGCGAGCTTTTTCGGCGAATGTCCGGTAACCGAACTACTGCGGTCTTAGCCGAGCCGGGTCGTCAACGACCGCTCTGGCCGATGACTTGCCAGTGGGCAGTCGCGTGGAATGACTGCTGTACTTTGATACCCGACTTTGCACCTCTGACAACTTGAACGGCAGCAGTGTGTTGTTTCCTGCCGGCTATCAAATCAAAAAGCTGCCGTTCGGTGAGCTTTGCCCTTCGGCTGGAGCGGTGCTGCAGTTTGTGGCGACCGTCCGGGATCTGAGTACCTTTAAGGCTTCGTGACCCCATCCCTGGGCATCGATATCCAGGATTCGGGGACAAACAATCTCCAAGATACTCGGCCACGCAATTCTGAACTTCGCCGCAGTCGAGTGGCGTGTCGCGGCAAAGCTCGCCAACCCATGGCACAGAGGTAATGAAAAGGTATACACTACGTTAGTACTTTCCTCCTGGAGGCTGCCATGTCGAAACAAGCGGTGTTCACGATGAAGCTAGAGCCTGAGCTACGCGACGAGTTCATGGCCGAGGCTGAGGCCTCGCACCGTCCGGCTTCCCAGATCATGCGCGAGTTGATGCGCGAGTTCGTGCAGCGTCAGCGCGATGCGCGTGAGTACGACGTCTATCTGCGTGGCAAGGTCGAGGCAGGTCGAGCGTCGATGCGGGCTGGTCAGGGTCGCTCCAACGATGAGGTCGAAGCCGAATTCGTCAGCCGTCGCGCGCAGGTCGATCACCAGTCGTGAGAGTCATATGGACGCCCGAGGCACTGCAGGACCGCCTCGACATCTGGGACTACATCGCCGCTGATAACCCTCAAGCGGCCGCCCAGATGGACGAGCGATTTAGCCAGGCGGCGTCCACGCTGATGGATCATCCACGGATCGGTCGACAGGGGTTAGTTGCCGGCACGCTGGAGCTGATCCCCCATGAGCACTACCGCCTGGTCTACGATATGGACGGCGACACGGCATGGATACTGGCCCTCGTTCATACATCTCGGCAGTGGCCACCGGTGCAAAACTGAGGACGTTCCGCTGTTTGCCGATTAACCGAAAGGTGATTGCATAGACGCGAGCTGAGGCAGATTGATGATCGCCGATGTGTTGGTTGCCGCACGCCATCAAACATGAAAGCTGCCATTGGAGCCAGCTTTTCCAACCAATGTCCGGTGATCAACGCACTGCAGTCATAGCCAGCTCGGATCCTGAACGGCCGGTTCGGCCGACCTGTTGCCGGTGGCCAGACGCCCTGTGCGACCGCTCCACTCTGAAACCAGCCGATGAACCTCGGACCGCTTGAACGGCAGTTCAGGATCGATAGCCATCTAGTGCATTGCAGCAAAAAAATGAAGCGGCCTCGATCGGCGACCTCGTCTTATCACGCTAGGAGAGGTCTTTCGTCGGCGTTGAAGCTCAACCGACTACGGCGACTACGCAAGGCGTCGTCAATGGCCATTTGGGAGGTATGGACCGATGGCATTTTACTGTGCAACCGGAGGAGACCACGGGCGGCCGCTCCTTTCATGTGCCGCTTTAACCCAAGCGGCCAGGGACAAGGTGCCGGCGTCGGCCGGCTTGGTCAGTTCTCTTCCGGAAGCAAGATGGTGATGACCGGCTCGCCCTCGTCGCCGGGACCCACCACCAGCTTCAACGTCGCGATCTCGGCTTCGGTCGAGTGACCGTCACGCGGGACACGATACAACTCGAACAGGCGCTGCGAGACGGCATCCGCAGCGTTCCGTGCCGCATAGGCGGCCATGAACAGCACGTCCCAGAGGCGGCCCGACGGATCCTGGTGGATCTGCCGTTCGTTGTCGGCCTCGGTCCATTTCACACAGTCGTTCCAGGCTGCTGCCGTCAGGGCAACAGGCCACCGGAAGCCGGACTCATGGACCATTGCCCCTGCATCGATCAGTACGCCGTCGGCCAGGGCCTGCGCGCGGGTGTAGACGGAAATGACCTCCCCGAAAAACGGGTGTTCACTCGGTTCATGGCTCATCGTGCTTCTCCTTGGGATGGCGACCCCGCAGGCGCACCTCCTCCCTGCCGGGAAGGGGACGCCCTCCCGGCAGGTCGATGGTTGATGATAAATGGGCTCAAAGAAGTCCCGATTCGGCGAAGGAAACACTCTCGCCGGCGGCGACGACGAAGTGATCGAGCACCCGTACGTCCACCAGCGCCAGCGCATCGCGCAACCGCCGGGTGATCGCCTCGTCGGCATGGCTCGGCTCGGCGACCCCCGAAGGGTGGTTGTGAAAGAAAACGACCGCGGCCGCGTTGAGCTCGAGGGCCCGCTGCACCACAACCCGAGGATGGACTGAAGCACCGTCGATGGTGCCCTGGAACATCTCTGCTACCCGGATCACCCGGTGACGGTTGTCGAGGAACAGCGCACCGAACACTTCGTGTTTGCGATCGACGAGCTTCAGTCGAAGAAAGTCGCGCGTCTGCTCCGGACTGCCCAGCGCGCGTCCCGCACGATGGCGATCGGCAAGCACGGACAGGGCCAGTTTGATCACGGTATCTTTCTCCGCACGGTTGAGTGCACCTGGCTTCAACGTATCGAAACGATTCTCGACCGGGCGCGACTCCACGTCCTGGTTGCTCATTAGGGTCTCCTCATAAGGAATGGGGAGACCGATCCCACAG
>JBATKF010000361.1:0-35156 GCA_049669185.1 Sedimenticolaceae bacterium
ACCGTGCACCACGCGATGACCGACACCGCGCAGCGACATGCCGGCGCTGTGTTGCCCGATCCAGTCGAGAGCGAACGCGATGGCCAGTTGATGATTATCGATACCGTCCAGCTCGGAGCGCTGCGCCTCGCCGTCTAGCCCACTCGTCCGACGCCAGGCGCTCAGCAACGGCGCCGCACCGATGTTAGCGATCTGACCACGCAGGGTCACGGCGAGGTCGTCGGCGTCCGGCGGAATGCCGAAGACCGCAAACTTCAGACTGGATGACCCCGCGTTGAGGACCAATAGACCGTCAGTCACGCTCCCCTCCTTGCCGACCGGCTGCACCCAATAAACAACGCGGGAACCCCACCCCGGGGTTCCCGCAAGACGCATCCAGCAGAGGCTCAGGAGATGCTAGCAGCCTGTCGGACTCAACACTGTTCGGCTGCAAACGGTCAAATCCGACAGGCTGCTGGGTTCAGACATAGTCCTTGTACTTTTCCAGATAACGCACCGGCTTGCTCAGCGCGTCACGGCGGAAGGGGTCGCCGAGTTCACGGGTGCACATGATCTCCAGGACACAGGTCTTGCCCCGGTTCATCTGCAGATCCACTGCCCTGTCGAGCGCAGCACCGACCTCTTCGAGACTGTCGACCCGGATACCCTCGGCACCCATCGCCTGGGCGATCTTCGCCCAGCTCTCGTTCTCGAGTTCGGCGGCAACAAAGCGACGGTTGTAGAAGTCGACCTGGTTCTTCTTCTCCGCCCCCCACTGGCGATTGTGGAACACCACCGCGGTGACCGGGATGTTGTGGCGCACGCAGGTCAGCGTCTCCTGCATGCTCATGCCCCAGGCGCCGTCACCGGCGTAGGCGATCGCCGGGCGGTCGGGTGCGGCCACCTTGGCGCCGATGATGGTCGGGAAGGCATAGCCGCAGTTGCCCCAGCTCATCGCGGCGAAGAAGCTGCGCGGCCGCTCGAAGCGCAGGTAGCTGTTGGCCACCGAGTTGATGTTGCCGATGTCGGTCGACACCATCACATCGGCGGGCATGGCCTTCTCCAGTTCACGCAGCACCTGACGCGGGTGCAGGTAGTTGCCCGGCTCTGCCTCCTGCTCGGCGATCATGTCGAGGCTGAACGAGTCCTTCTCGTGGGTCCACTCGTTCAGCTCCTTCTCCCAGGCCTGCTTCTCCTGTTGCACCTCGGCACCCCGCGCATCGCGGGTCGCGTCGCAGGCCAGATTGCGGTCACGCAGCCGCGCGGTCAGCGCCTTCGTGGCCGCACCGGCGTCGCCGCAGATACCGACCGAGATCTTCTTCACCAGCCCCAGCATCTTGTGATCGGCATCGACCTGGATGATCTTGGCGTTTTTCGGCCAATAGTCCATGCCGTGCTGCGGCAGCGTGCCGAACGGGCCCAGGCGCGAGCCCAAGGCCAGCACTACGTCGGCCTTGGCGATCAGCTTCATCGCGGCCTTGGAACCCTGATAGCCGAGCGGGCCGCACCACAGCGGGTGGCTGGCCGGGAAGGAATCGTTGTGCAGATAACTGTTGACTACCGGCGCCCCGAGACGCTCGGCCAGTTCCCTGCACTCCTCCACCGCATCGGCCATGACCACGCCGCCGCCGGAGATGATCACCGGGAACGCGGCCTCGGCCAGCAGGTCCGCGGCATGGTTGAGGCTGTTCTCGCCGCCCGGGCCACGCTCCAGGCGCTGCGGCTGTGGGATCTCGACATCGATGTCGCCGTAGAAATAATCGCGCGGGATATTGAGCTGGGTCGGGCCCATCTCAGACATTGCGCGATCGAAGCAGCGTGCGGTGAATTCCGCCATGCGCGCCGGATTGCAGACATGGCCCTGGTACTTGGTGAACTCCTGGAACATCGGCAGCTGGTTGGCCTCCTGGAAACCGCCCAGACCTATCCCCATGGTGCCGGCCTCCGGCGTCACCACGACCACCGGACTGTGCGCCCAGTAGGCGGCCGCGACTGCGGTCACACAGTTGCTGATGCCGGGACCATTCTGGCCAATGGTCACGCCGTGGCGGCCGCTCACTCGCGCGTAACCGTCGGCCATGTGCGTGGCGCCCTGTTCGTGGACTACGGGGATCAGTCGGATACCCGCCGGGGCGAAGATATCCATCGCGTCCATGAAGGCGGAACCCATGATGCCAAACATGTCGGTCACATTGTTGGCGACCATGGTCTCCACAAACGCTTCACTCGGGGTCATGCGGGCCATAAACCAATCTCCTCATCTGTAGGCAGCGTCGCTATGACGGCTTCGCTTGTTTTATCGTAAATTGAGATTATACGTCTCGATTTTGATGTCAAGTCATTTTCTGAACTTTTCCGGATCACTGTTCCAGGATATTTTGTTCCTCTGGCTGCCCGATTTCCGGCTCGTCGACATAGACCTCCCCCAGGGCACAGGCAGCCGGTCACGGCCGCTCGTCGTTGAAGTGATACCAGCGGTACAAGAAGCGCTGGCCGACGCGGCGAAAAGGCGCGAACAGCGGCGACGCGATCGCCGGGGTCAGCACATTTGGAAACGGTAACGGAGAATCGAATATCGGCAGTTCCACGGGCGCCGGTCTGCCGGCAATGCGCGCGGCCATCCGGCGGCCGGCCTGGGCCGAATACATCACCCCGTTCCCACCGTAGCCGAGGGCGTAGAAGATATTTTGCTGCGGATCGGGCTGGCCGATGCGCGGCATCATGTCGTGCGACACGTCGACCCAACCCCACCAGGAGTAGTCGATATCGATCCCGGCCAGCGCGGGGAACTTGCGCGCCAGGTTGGTGCGCAACAATGCCTCGTACTGCTGTTGTGGCGCATCGCGGCCGGTGATCGCACTGCGGCTGCCGATCTGCACGCGACCGTCGGGCAACAGGCGGTAGTAGTGACGCAAGACGCGCGTATCGGTCAGCACCTGATGGGTGCGAAAGTTGGTCGCCTCGCGCTCCTCCCGGGTCAAAGGACGGGTCACGATGGAGTTCGACAGGATCGGCATCAGCCGGTTCTTGAGTTTCCTGTGCAGGCCCTGCGAGGTATAGCCGCCGGTCGCAACACCGACTGCGCGGGCCTTCACCACACCGCCAGGGGTGTGCAGGAAGTGCGCGCCATCGCGGGTCTCCCAGCCCTGTACCGGACTTGCGGTATGCACCTTGACGCCCAGCGAGCGTGCCAGGCGCAGGTAGCCGAAGGCCAGCTTGCCGGCATGGATGCCGATGCCCTCGGGTTCGTGCATCGCACCCGCTGCCTCCTGGTCGCCGACATAGTCGCGCTTGACGGTCTCCGCATCGAGTATGCGGACCTTGTAATCGAATACCGCGTTGCAGACCTCGGCCTCCTTCTGCAGACGGGCCATCACGCTGGGCTTGTGCGCTATATAAAGATGCCCGCCCGGCTGCGGATCGCAGTCGATCTCAGCAATAAGGCCCTTGAAGGTCTCCATGGCATCACAAACCTCGTGGTGCAGGCGCAACGCCACGTCGCGGCCCCAGCGCTGGATCCACTGCGAGCGCTTGAGGCGCCCGGAGGCGCATTGGGCCTGTCCGCCGTTACGCGTGCTGCAACCCCAACTCGCACGATTGGCCTCCAGTACCGTCGCCTTTATGCCGTGCTCGCGGGCCAGAAAGATGGCACAGGCCAGGCCGGTGAAACCGGAGCCGATGATGACCACATCCGCATCCAGATCGCCGCTGACCGGGCCGTCGTCAGGCGGCGGCGTACCGGCGGTGCCAATCCAGTAGGTCGGCGCGTATTGCTGACCTTGACCGGGGGTCGCCTCGACCAGGGGGTCATAGGCGGGGTTATAGGCGCCGAAGGCGTCGTTCAACACATGCTTGGATGCAGTTGCCATGGTGGTGGTCCGGTGAAAGGAAAACGAACGAGACCGGCCGTTCAGACCGGTTTGATCAGCGGGCGGTCCTTGCGAAACGCCTTCTTGGTCGCCACCTTTCCGTCACGAAAGGTGAACAGGTCGACCCCGTCCGCCTCGATTCGCATGCCGTCTGCGCGCGTACCGACCAACGTCCATTGCGAAACACCGAGCCCGTCGGCGGCGAAATGCGCATCGTTGGCCCAGCGCACGTCGGGGAAGGTCTCCCACACCTTGGCGAAGGCGGCACCGACGGCATCGTGACCAACGAAACGCGCCCCGTAGGCCTCGGGGCCGGCGGCGGCCTCGAACACACAGTCGTCGGTCATGCAGGCCAGCACGCCCGCGAGATCATGACGATTGAAGGCATCGAAAAGGTCCTTCAGAACCCCGGCATCGGACATTGGCACTCTCCTGTGGTAGCCGCCGTTTTGATTCAAGTGCGGCGCTGTTGAAGACACATCCGTTCAGCGGACGGCGCAAGGCCTGACGATGGCCGGCGCGGGCCCGGTGAGGAGGATTCTAACGGTGACGTATGCAGGCTAGTCGTGGGCCGCTGGCAAGAGTAGGACCAGATGAGGAGATTCGCTTGGGCCAAGGGCGCCCCCGCTGCGGGCGTTCAGGCCCTGTGCACCGGGCGGGCGTCTGGAGCACTATCGAGCTGTTGCCGGATCAAGGCGGCCAGCGTCGCGATACCGGGCTCGATGCGCGGCCCCTTGATCGACGAGTAGCCGAGGCGGAAGAAGTTGCGCGGGCCATTCGGGTCGAGGAAATACACGCCACCCGGTTCGAGCAACAGGCCATGCGCACACGCGTGCTCAGCCAGTCGGTCTGTGTCCAATGCAGCATCGCCGCGGATCCAGTAGGAGGTGCCGCCGAACGTGGGTATATGAAAGGAGTTGGGTAGATGGGCATCCAGCGCCTCGTTCATCAGCTGCCAGCGTTCCTGGAGCACCTTGTTCAGGCGGTGGATGTGCGCATCGTGGTAACCCATCGACAGAAACAGTGCCACCATGCGCTGATTGTTGCTCGGCGGATGGCGCACCATGAGTCGGCGCAGTGCCCTGGCCTCTCGGATCAGATCACGCGGTCCGACCATGAAACCGACACGCAGGCCGGGTGCCAACGTCTTGGAGAGTCCCCCGACATAGATCACGCGGTCTTCCTGATCCAGGCTCTTCAACGCCGGTGTCGGTTCGCCGACGAAGTTGGTCTCACTCTCGTAATCGTCTTCGATCAGCAGAAAGTCTTCCTGCGCCGCGCGTTCGAGCAGCTCGCGGCGGCGGAGCTCGGGCAGCGTAACGGTGGTCGGCACATGATGACTCGGTGTGACATAGGCGATGTCGCAGCCGTCCATAGCACCCCCCGGGATCACCCCCGCCTCATCCACGGCCAGGGGCACTAATCGTGCGCCCTTGAGTTGGAAGATATTGCGCATATCCGGATAGCCGGGATCCTCGATACCGACGCGGCTGTTGCGGTCGAGCAACAGCTCGGCGATCAGGTACAGCGCATGCTGGGCACCAAGGGTAATGAGGATCTCGTCGCTGTCGGCCCAGACTCCACGACGCGGCAGCACGCGGTTCTGTATCTGTTCGACCAGCAGGGGATCGTCCGCATCGAACCGATCCTGTGCGCAGGATCTCACCTCGGCGACGCTCTGCAGCTCGCGGCAGCACTCGCGCCAGTCTGCGGTCGGAAAGAGTTCGGGATCGGGTTGCCCGTAGATGAACGGATACTTGTACTGTCTCCAGTCCATCGGCTTGTGGATGTTGCGCTGATGCGAGGGATGCAGCTTGAAGCGGCGTTCCCAGTCGACGGAGGCCGCCGCACCGCTGGCCTGTTTTGCCGCAAAGCGGCCTTTTAGGATATCCGGATTGACAAAATAGCCGCTGCGCGCGTGGGCACTCAGGTAGCCGTCGTCGACCAGATGTTGATACGACAGCACGACAGTGTTGCGCGCGATGCCGAGCTGCTTTGCCAGTTCCCGCGAAGAAGGCAGCGGCCGATCCAACGGGATGCGGCCATCGAGGATCGCATCCACCAGCGCCCGGCGCAGCTGACGCTGCAGACTGACTTCGGAATCGGTGGAGAGCTGAAACAGCTGTCGCCACATCGGTTGTTCAGATTGCAGCGTCATTTCCCGGCCTGGTGCGATGACCTTCCCGAAATGAGGCCAGGTCTAAGGGCTGCCACCCGGCCACTGGTCTCATTCGCAACCCTACACTGGCTCTAACCCTGTCCGGGGTCGGCGTATAGGTTTCGTACTATCATTGGGTGTACGGACAGCCGCCGCACGCTCGGGGATCAGTATAGCCCGGGGCCGTTCCCCGAGTCTTATGGACAGGCGACCTCGGTACACCAGCCACCGTCGGCCTCCACCGGGCCGTAAGGACAAAGGAGAGAACAATGACCTTGAGAATGAAGTCCGGTTTACTTGCATTGGCCTTGCTGCTGGCCATGACCACTGTTCAGGCCAAGACGTTCCGCATGGCGCTGGGAGACGCACAGGGCGGCACCCAGTGGGAGCTGGGGACCAAGTTCGCCGAGCTGTTCGAGGCCAAGACCGGTGGCAAGCACAAGATTCGCCTGTATGCCAACGGGCAGCTGGGAAGCGAGCAGGACACGGTCAACGATGCGGCGATCGGCACGCTGGATTTCTCGGTGCTGGCGATCAACAACATCACGCCGTTCTCACCATCGGTCGGTGTCCTCACCCTGCCCTATGTGATCCAAAGCCTGGACGATGCGGTCAAACTGACCCGCGGTGAGGTCGGCAAGGAGTTGGTCGAGAACACCATCCGCGACGCCGGCGTGCGCATCGTCGGCTGGGCCTATTCGGGCTTCCGCGTACTCACCAATTCGAAGCGGCCGGTGAAGACCCTGGACGATCTGCAGGGGATGATCATCCGGGTGCCGAAGAACGAGATCATGATCGCCACCTATCAGGCCTGGGGCGTCAACCCGACCCCGATGGCCTGGGCGGAGACATTCGCGGCATTGCAGCAGGGCGTGGTGGACGGCCAGGACAACCCCTACATTACCAACCACGCGATGAAATTCTACGAGGTCCAGAAGTACATCACCAACATTCGATATATCTTCTCGCTCGAACCCTTGATCATCAGCGAGGCCGTGTTCCAGGACCAGAAGCCTGAGGTCCAGAAGGCCATCCTCGAGGCCGGCCAAGAGGCGACGCTGCACAGCGAGGCCTACATCAAGGCCACCGAGGCGAGCATTAAACAGGACCTGGCGGCGAAGGGGATGGAGATCTCCGACCCGGCCAATGACGAAAAGGAATGGATAGAGAAAGCGACCACGGCAGTCTGGCCACAGTACTACGACAGCATTGGCGGCAAGGACAAGCTCGACCAGGTGCTGAAGCTGCTCGGCCGCTGATCCGGTCGCCGGCTGCAGGGGCGTAACGGCGGCGCTGGGCTCCGCCGCTACGCCGTCGACCAGCGAGCGCCCCCCGCGCGCCTAAACCACATCATTCAACGATCGGCGATAACGCCGGCCAGCGCCACGAGGGTCAGGACCATGTTTGGCAGAGTCGTCAACGGCCTCCTCAACAACATAGAAAGCTATGTGTGCCGCTTTCTGCTCGCCACCTTTGTGACCCTGCTGTTCGTTCAAATCGTATCGCGCGAGACCATGGGCTATTCCATCCCCTGGGGTGAAGAGGTCGCCACCTATCTGTTCGTCTGGTTCGCTTTTTTCGGCGCCGCCCACGCGGCCAAGATGTCGGCACACAACCGGGTCACCTTCCAGTTCAAGATCATGCCGGCCGTGGTGGCCAAGGGTAGCGAGTTCATTGCGGATATGATCTGGCTGGCCTTTAACCTGTATTTCGTCTATCTGAGCTACGACTTCATCTTCAACCGGATGAACGCCTTCTGGAAGTCGCAGACCACCGGTATACCGATGAAGTACATCTATCTCGTGCTGCCCATCGCATTCGCCCTGATGTCGATCCGGATCATCCAGGTGAACTATCTGAAGCTGGTCAAGGGAGTCGCCATAAGCGACCCCGACAGCCAGGAACTCGAGAACATCGAAGACCTTATGCGCGATCCCGACAAAAAAGATCGCCCCTGATTTGACGGGATCAACTGCATGGAAACTACCCTCGTCTGGATACTCTTTGGCGGCTTTATCGGCCTACTGCTGATCGGCGCACCGATCACGGTATCGCTCGGCGTGTCGGCACTGATCGCCTTCCTCTACCTCGAAGAAAACCCGATCAAACTGGTGCAGATCGCGTTCACCTCGGTCGGCTCATTCCCGCTGATGGCACTGCCGGCGTTCATTCTCGCCGGGGCACTGATGGAGGCCGCCGGTGTATCGCGCCGCCTGGTCAAGATCGCCGAGGCGATGACCGGTCCAATCACCGGCGGCCTGGGCATGGCCACCGTGATGGCCTGTATATTCTTCGGCGCCATATCCGGGTCCGGGCCGGCCACTACCGCCGCCGTCGGCATGCTGATGATCCCGGCCATGGTCAACCGGGGTTATGACCGCGGCTATGCCTCGGCAATCACCGCCTCGTCCGGCGGCCTCGGCGTGATCATCCCGCCGTCGATCCCGATGGTTATCTTCGGCGTATCCGGTATGGGCATGCGCCCACCCCCGGAGGCCATCGAAAAATTTGGTGAGTTCCAGAGCCTGTCGATCTCCAAGCTGTTTATAGCGGGATTCTTCCCGGCGTTCCTGATCGCCACTGCGGTGATCATCATGAACTACTATCGCTGCAAGCAGCGCGGTTACATGGGCCTGACCGACAGCTGGTCGGCCGCCGATACCGGCAAGGCCCTGAGGGAGGGATTCTGGTCGGCATTGGCGCCGTTGATCATCCTGGGCGGCATCTACACGGGATTCTTCACGCCCACCGAGTCGGCGATCGTCGCGATCTTCTACACCCTGGCGATCGGCATCTTCGTCCACAAGGAACTGCGCCTTAAGGACATCTCGCACGCGCTGGAGACCACCACCTGGATCAGCGGCCGGGTGCTGCTGATCCTGTTTACCGCGACGGTGTTCGGCCGGCTGCTGGTAGAGAACGACATCCCGCCCATCGTCGCCGAGGCGCTGCTGGATATGACCAACAATATGTACCTGATCTGGGGTCTGATCATCGCCTTCCTGCTGTTCGTCGGGATGTTCATGGAGACCCTGGCGACCATCATGATCCTCACGCCGGTTCTGTTGCCGATCATGTACAACCTCGGGGTCGACCCGGTTCACTTCGGCGTGGTCATGGTGGCCACCCTCGCGGTCGGCTTCCAGACGCCGCCGCTGGGTGAGAACCTGTTCGTGGCCTCGGGCATCGGCGGCGCCAGCATCGAGGACATCTCCGTCAAGGCGCTCCCATTCGCGATGATGTCGATCATTGCGATCTTCATCATCGCTTATGTACCGGAGATCTCGCTCTGGCTGCCGTCACTCTTGGGATATTGAGCAACAGGGAGAACGCCCATGCTGCCTGCCTTTAAGAAAATACTCTATTGCACCGACCTGTCCGCGAGCGCCGAGTACGCCTGCCGCTATGCGATCTACCTGGCGCGACAGACCGGGGCCGAAATCTATGTGCTGCACGTCGCCGAGATGCCGTCGCCAGACGCGCTGATCACCCTGGAGACCTATATAAAGGATTTCAGCGGGCGTGAGGCGTTCATCAAGCAGCGCCTGCGCGAGACCAAGGAACAGCTGACCCAGCGGCTGCAGGACTATATCGCCGCACTGCCCGAAGACGAAAGACCCGCCACAGACCACATCAAGGCGATCAACGTGCTCGAGGCGCATCCGGTCGACGAGATCCTGCACCAGTCGAAGAAACTCGACTGCGACCTGATCGTAATGGGCACCCACCGCAAGGGCGTGGCCCACACCTTCCTGGGCAGCGTGTCGAAACGCGTGATGAGCAACTCACGGATCCCGGTGCTCGTGGTGCCCCTACCCGCCGAATGAGCCCAAATTACTGACTGGCTATCTCAATTTGCGCCTGTTGTAGGGCCAAGATCGTGCAATAGCAGCAAATTCAAGACATTTTGTATCTAATATGCTTAGATCCGGGGTGGCAGAGCAACGTAGAGCAGGAATCCAAACAGTGACCAAAGACGGCGCCACTCAGTCCACCCTGATTCGGGGGTTCCTGATTGCGGAAAAGATCGTCCAAGCCGACCGGCCGCTGTCCAGCGCCTACCTGGCCGAGGCGCTCGACCTGCCCAAGGCCACCGTCCACCGCATCGCCCAGCAGCTCGAGGAGGAGGGCCTGCTGCAGCGCGAACCGGGCGGCAAACGCTTTACCGGCGGCAAGCGGCTGCGCGCACTGGCGATGGCGACCCTGTCCAATGCGGTGATCGGGGCCCCGCGACGCGCCATCCTGCAGGCCCTGTCGGACGAAGTGGGCGAGACCTGCAACCTCACGGTACTGGACGACAACGAGATCGTGTATCTCGACCGCGTCGAGACGAACTGGCCTTACCGGATTCATCTCCCGGTCGGCTCCCACCTGCCACTGCACTGCACCGCCACCGGCAAGTTGTTCCTCGCCTATATGAGGCCCGCGGCGCGACGTCGCCTGCTCGGCAGCCTGGCACTCAAGCGGCACACCGACCTGACCATCACCGACACCGCGCAGCTCGAACGGCATCTCGACAGGATCGCCGACGAGGGCGTCGGCTATGATACCGGCGAGTACCTCGAGGGTATGGTTGCGATCGCAGTACCGGTGATCGGCGAAGACGGCCAGATGTGTTTCGCAATCGCCATTCATGCGCCCTCGGCGCGAAAATCGCTCGACGAATTGCGCCAGTATCTTCCCACCCTGCGCCATGCCGCGGCCCGCATGGCGGCCCTGGAATGCGGCGACCGCGGGGACGCCGCCGCCTGAGCAACCTGGCCGCACGTCTTTTATATCGGGCAGATCAGGCGTCCTCGAGGATCATGTCGGCCGCCTTCTCCGCGATCATAATGGTCGGGGCGTTGGTATTGCCCGAGACGATCTCCGGCATGATAGACGCGTCCACGACGCGGAGTCCGCTCAAACCGTGGACGCGCAGGCGGGCATCGACCACCGCCATGGCGTCATGCCCCATCTTGCAGGTGCTCGTAGGGTGGTAGATGGTCTGGCTGTACTTGCGCGCCGCCTCGAGCAGCTCCTCGTCGCTCTGGTACTGTCGACCCGGTACAAACTCATCGATGATATGCGGTGCCAATGCCGGCGCCTCGGCGATCCGCCGCGCGACCTTGATGCTATCGATCGCGACCCGGTGATCACGCTCATCCGACAGATAGTTCGGATGGATCGCAGGATGCTGCAGCGGGTCCCGCGACTTGATCGCCAGATAGCCACGACTGTGCGGCCGCAGCTGGCATACGGAAGACGTGAAGGCCGAAAACTTGTGTGCGCCTTCACCCGGCTTATCGGCGCTCAGCGGCTGCATGTGGAACTGGATGTCGGGCCGTTCGACGTCGGGATTCGAGCGGGTGAAGATCGCCACCTGGCTGGCCGCCAGGGTCAGCGGCCCGGTGCGGGTCAACAGGTACTGAAGCCCCACACGGGCCCGCTTGAAGATGTTGTTGACCTCGTCGTTCAGGGTGCGCTGGCTGGTCTTGAAGACCAGTCGAATCTGCAGATGATCCTGCAGGTTCTGACCGACGCCCGGCAGATCCCTGACCAGTGGTACACCGACTTTCTCGAGCAGGGCCTTGGGGCCGACACCGGATAACTGCAGAATCTGTGGCGAACCGATCGCGCCCGCCGACAGGATCACCTCGCGCTCGGCGTTGGCCCGGTGCAGATGGCCGCCCTGCAGATATTCGACGCCGACGGCGCGGCTGCCGCCTTCGAACACCAGGCGCGTGGTCTGTGCCTTGATCAGCACAGTCAGGTTCGGACGCCCGCGCGCCGGGCGCAGGAAACCCTTCGCCGTGCTCCAGCGAAAACCCTTGTGGGCGGTCTGCTGAAAATAGCCCACGCCCTCCTGGCGCGCGCCGTTGTAGTCCTTGTTGAAGGGGATGCCGGTCTGGGTCGCCGCCTCGATGAAGAAATCCGCGATCGGCCGACGCAGGCGCAGGTCGGAGACCTTCAGCGGACCCCCGACACCATGGTATTCGTCCGCACCGCGCTCCTGATCTTCGGATTTCTTGAAATACGGCAGGACCTCTTTGAATGACCAGCCCTGGTTGCCCAGCTCTGCCCAGCGGTCATAGTCCTGCGGCTGGCCACGCACGTACAACAATCCATTCAAGGAACTGGATCCGCCCAGCACCTTGCCGCGCGGCCATTGCAGGCTGCGACCGGCGATCCCGACGTCAGGCTCGGTCAGATAACACCAGTCGGTCGCCGGATGGTGCATGGTCTTGAAATAACCGACCGGGATATGGATCCAGGGATTGATGTCCCGACCACCCGCCTCCAGCAACAGTACCCGGTTGCCGGGGTCTGCCGACAAGCGGTTGGCCAGCACACAGCCGGCCGACCCTGCGCCGACGACGATGTAATCGTAGCTCTGATCGGATTTGCCCATTCAGGTCTCCCCGGCGCCGCGCAGGAATCAGCGAAACGACTGGTGCTGTTGACATCGAGCCCTTCTCCACGTCCCGAGCGAACCGGCCACTCGATACCCCAGAGAACAAAGTCATTGAATTCATTTTATGATACTAGTTTGCTCATTTTTTATCGTCAATGGTTGTTGAGTTAGATTTCTTGAACTATAAATGATCCCCATGGCGTCATTTTTGTGGCCTTTGTGTTAGCCGAACGCGATGATCCTTGCGCTTCATGGGAAGGGTCGAAGGCCGGCGGGGCAGCTCGTAACACGGTGACCCATTGAACAGGCAGCGGACCAAGTCCCTACCGGCACCGGATTTCGAGTGCCCTGCAGCAAAAGGGAACAGGCCGGATGCCCCACCAAAATCAGAGGAGCGAACCCAATGACCGACCCGACAAACAAGCTTTCCCGCCGTGACTTCATGAAGGTCTCCGCCCGCTACGGCATGACCTCGACCCTGCTCGCCGCCGGCACCCTGGGAACCGGCGCCACCCTGTCTCAACTGGCCCATGCCGCGGCTGATACTGAACAGAAGCGCTCTGCGGTAAAACCAAAATTCGAGTTGAAGTTCGGCGCCTCCGGGTTCAACGAAAAGAACCTCGATATCCAAAAGTCCGGGCAGCTGTTCTTCGCCAAGGATCTTGAAGAGCGGACCGACGGCGCGATTCGTGTCGAGTTCATTGGCAGCAACCAGATCTGTGGCCAGACCAACTGCGTGAAGAAGACCCAACAGGGCATCGTCGATATCTACTCGGCGTCGACGCAGAACTCGGCCGGCGGAGCACCCTACCTGAACGTGCTCGACTATGCGTACATGTTCCCGTCACGCGCGGCTCAGTTCCATTTCTTCTACAGCCCGAAGAGCGAGGCACTGCTGCGCGAACCGCTGCGCAAGCGCCACAACCTGCAGTTCCTGTTTACCCATTGCGAGCTGCGCGGCATACAGCTTGGCCTCAAGTGGGAGGACAAGCCGACAGTCACCTCGGTCGAGCAGCTGGCCGGCACCAAGAACCGCGTCACCGGTACCCAGCTCGGCCGCATCGCGATGGAGCTGATGAACCTCAACCCGGTACCGATCGCCTGGGAAGAGACCCTCGACGGCCTCAAGCAGGGCCTGATCGATGGTGCAGAGACCTGGATGGGTGCGGTGGCCTACGCCGGCATGGCGCCGGTCGTCTCGCAATGTGTGGACCTCAAGTTCTTCTGCGGCACCGAACACACCTCGATGAACTTGGATGTATTCAACAAGCTCGGCTCCGATCTGCAGGACGATGTCATGGAATCGGCCTATGCGGGGCAGATTTACACCCAGGGCATGAACGAGGCGGCCCTGTACGAAATCGTTGGCGCAACCAACCCGCAGAAACCCGGCACCATCTTTGCCGAAAACAGCGTGAGGGTCGCCACCCTGTCGGACGCCGAGATACGCAAGGCCGAACAGATGTGTTCCCCGGAGTTCGTTCCCGAGCCCTGGGAGGAATGGCGCGAGCGCCTGAACAAGTGGTCTGGCGGCCACGATACCTATAAAGAGATCTTCGACATCGCGCGTGAGGTCCCCGTCGACCTGCCGGCGGTCAACGTGCCCCCGCGCCGCTGGTGGAAAGGATAATCACCCTTCCATCCCGCAGGGCGTGGATGCATGCATTTGCGCCCTGCGGACACTCCGCCTGGGTTGTTCGCAATCCGCTGCTGACGACCGCTAAGCCGTATCTGCCGTCTGTCAACGAATCCTCAATACACCGAAGAGGGAGAATGGCATGTCATTCTTGAAAGCAATTCTGCGATGGCTCGACAACAACACCGAGAAGGTCATTATTCTGATCACCTACACGGGTATGGCCGGCATCATCTTTGTCGAAGTGGTCCGCCGCTTCCTGTTCAACGAGCAGGTCGCCTGGAGCACCACGATTCCGGTGCTGCTGTTTCTGTGGGTGACCTGGTTCGGCGCCTCCTACAACATCCGCCAGCGCACGCATCTGGCACTGACCGAGGTGCGCGCGCGCCTGCCCTACCCGCTGCAGTTCGCCTGTTTCATTCTGGATGCGGTGCTCTGGATCGTGTTCGCCTGCATCGTCATCTGGTTTACCTACGACCAGACCTACCTCGCCTACGACAACTTCGCCATCGTCGGCGGTACAGACAACGTCATGGAATGGTGGTTCTACCTGGCCACACCACTGGCCTGGAGCCTGATCATCATCCGCGTTTTGCAGAACCTGGCACAGGACATCGAGCGTTACCGCCGGCGTGAAGCGTTCGTACTGCAAGCATCGTTGCTGGACTAGGGGAGACCACCATGGACAACGGAACATTGATCGCACTGATCTCGATTGGCGTCACCCTGCTGTTCATCCTGGGCGTGCCGATCTTTCTGGTCATCGGCTTCTGGGTGGTCGGCTGCAGCCTCGTCATCGACTTCACACTCGCCAATATCGGCGTCACGCTCTTCGAGGGCCTGAGTTTCTTCGGCCTGCTGGCCTTGCCGCTGTTCATCATGACCGGCGACTTGATCAACGCGGCCGGCATCGCCAAGCGGATGTCTGACTTCGCTTACTCGGTCTTGGGTTGGGTACGCGGTGGCCTGGGTATGGCGACCATCGGCGCCAGTGGCATGTTCGCCGCAATCTCCGGCTCGAACGCCGGCACCACGGCGACCATCGGCTCCATCATGCAGCCGGAGATGGCCAAGAACGGCTACGACCCGCGTTTCGCCGCCGCCACGGCCGCAGCGGGGGGCACGGTCGGCATCATCATCCCGCCGAGTATCATCTTTATCGTCTACGGTTTCCTGCTCGATCTGCCGATCAGCGATCTGTTCATCGGCGGCATGCTGCCCGGCATCCTGATGGTCATCGCCATGCAGGGCGCCTGCTTCTATGTCAGCAACAAGAACAAATGGGGTCACCTGATCGCATTCGAGCCGAAGAAGATCGCCGTGGCGGGATTGCGCGCCTATCTCGGTTTCATCGCCATCGGCATCGTCATCTATGGCATCTACTCGGGCACCTTCTCACCGACCGAGGCCGCCGGCGTGACCGTGGGTTTCTGTCTGATCGCCGGCGTATTGATTACCCGCGAGATAAAGATCCGCAAGCTCCCCGAGATCCTGCTGCGTTCAGGTCAGATCAACGGCATGTTGGCCCCGCTGATCGCGGTCTCGGTCGTTATGCAGCAGATCCTCTCGCTGCTCGGCGCGGGGGAGGTAGTGAACGGCTGGATGGCGCAGCTCGGCAATCCGACGTTCGTATTGCTGGCCTGCATGTTTCTGGTGCTGGCTGCCGGTACGGTACTGGAGAGCCTGCCCAACACCATTATCCTGGCGCCCATTCTGGCACCCATCGCCTACAATGCCGGCGTCGACCCGATCCACTTCGCAGTGATATTCCTGGTGGGTGATGCCATCGGCTTCATCACGCCCCCCTACGGACTCAACCTGTACGTGGCCAGCGGCATGACCGGGATACCCTATTTCTCGATCGTCCGCCACGTGCTGCCCTATCTGTACTCTTTGCTGGTCGTCTGGCTGGTGGTCGCTTTCGTGCCGCCACTGTCGACCTTCCTGGTGCAGTACGGCGGCACCGGCTGAGCCATTGACCCTGACCAACCTCGATGACGACCGAGAGACACGGCCACCCCACCATCCTGCGCGGACTGATCGTGCTGGAAAAGGTTGTACAGTCGAGGCGTCCGATATCGGCGACAGAGCTGCTCGAGGAGCTCGATCTGCCCAAGCCGACGCTCAACCGCATCCTTCAGCAGCTGGAAGAGGAGGGGCTGCTGCAGCGCGACCCGGTCAACCGCCGCTACATGCCGGGGCCACGCTCGCGCGAGATGGCGTTCGACATCATGTCGAACAGGGCGATCGGCGCCCCTCGCCATGCGATCCTGCGGACGCTTTCCGAAGAGATCGGCGAGACCTGCAACTGCACCATGCTGGATGGCGACCACACGGTCTATTTCGACCGCGTGGAGGCCAACTGGCCCTTCCGGATACAACTGCCGGTGGGTTCGCAGCTCCCCCTGCATTGCACCGCGAGTGGCAAACTGTTTCTCGCCTACATGAAACCTCGACTCAGCCAGCGCTTGATCCATGCGGCGCCCCTGAAACGCTTTACAGATCGCACTATCACCGATACCGAGCTGCTGATGGATGAACTCAAACGCATCAAGGCCGATGGCATCGGTGTCGATAACGAGGAGTTCATGACCGGCATGGTCGCCATCGCCGTGCCGGTCTTCAATGCCGCAAACGAAATCTGTTTCACCATTGCGGCCCATGCACCGACCGTGCGCAAACCGCTGGAAGCGCTGCGCCAATACATACCCTCGCTTCGCCAGGCTGCGGCGGCGATGGCGGCAAGCTACTGCAACGTGGGTGACGACGAGGCGTGACCTCGTTCGCAATCCGCCTTCATTGCTCTGCCGTCAACAGTTCACCATGGAGACCTACCCGCTGTTGGCGTTCCTCGGCCTGGTGGCACTCGGCAGCTACATCCAGACCGTATCAGGCTTCGCCATTGCGCTGATCATCGCCGGCGGCGCCACTGCACTGGGTCTGGCGTCTGTCGCCTTCACCGCCAATGTGATCAGCTTCGTCGCGCTCGCCAACACCGCTGTCGCGGTCCACAGCAGACACAGTCATATAGACCTGAAGATACTCGTCTACGCCTCAATCGGCGTGTTGATACTCAGCGGCGTCGGCCTGATGCTGCTCAATCACTTGAGCAGCTCTTCGATAGACGTGCTCGAGATCCTGCTCGGCGTCGTCATCCTCGCCAGCGGCGCGATGTTGATGTTCCGCCCACATCCACTGAAGCAGGTCTCATCCAACTATGCCCATCTGATTGCCGGCGGTTTCGCGGGCCTGCTCAGCGGCATGTTTGGAACCGGCGGCCCGCCGCTGGTCATCCATCTCTATCGACAGCCGTTGGCATTTCCGGTAATCCGCACTACGTTGCTGGCGATCCTCGGTATCATGCCGGTGATCCGCATCATCCTTGAGACCTTCAACGGCAACATCACCGACGATGTACTCGAAATCAGCCTGTACAGTGTGCCGGTATCCGTCATAGCCACTGTCTTTGCCCGACGCTTTCCGCCGCCGCTTTCGGATCTGGCGATGCGTCGATTCGCTTTCGCGCTGCTTTGCCTGTTGGGTCTGTCACTGATCGTCAGCAAGATCTGAAAAATCGCTGTCGTACACTGCCAAGGCGGACAGGCTTCAGCGGTTTTTGAGGCCCCCGCGTTTTGCGATCTCGTTTTCCACAATGATGTTGCTGACCTCGCGGATGGTTCGCGCCATCTCGCGCGACAGGTTGAGCAGGAACAATCCAAAGTCTGCGGGGAATTCCTTCCGCAGTTCATAAAACAAACCGCACGATATCTCCAACAAGTAAGCGTCTTCGGCAGCCACCGCTTTACCGATGCGATCGTGCAACGCGATCATCGCCACGAATCCCATCTCCTCCCCGAAGAGATGGTCGCGGATGTAGGCGAACTCGTCCCGATAGAATTGGTAGAAGGACAGCGATCCCTGCAGGACCACATAGAACTTGTCACCCTTGTCACCGGGCCTGTAGACGACCTCACCCCTTTCGAGTTCCAGCACACGACCGCGGTTGAGCAGAAACTCGATCGCGGCCGGGGAGACCGCACCAAAAACCGAGGCCCCCTGGAAATACTCCATGCCGAATCGGTCGATCAGACTGGTGCCGCTGACGGTTTGCATAGGCGTTGAGAGATCCAATGCCGGTCCAGGCCTTCCGAGCAACAGGCGTTTTCGTGTCCCCCGGACCCTGTCTAAATATTAGAGGAGGATTCCCGCATCACCAGGTTACAATTTGTCGCCCCTTTCGGCTATCGGGGCGCATGCAGCGGCTTTGCGGCCCACGCGACAGAACAGGAGGTCAAAGGCAATGCACACTATCGGTAGGATAAGATTGGAGGGGTCGCCGCCGCCATGGGGGATCACGTCCATCGACGGCTTTATCGAGTCGGCGCTGTCCCGGGCGCAACGCGAGGGCAGCGATCTGCCGGACGAATTCCATGTCACCTTCTGTCCCTGGGGCGAACGCAATACCGCATTCAGTAATCTGTCGGAGATCGCGGATGTGTTCGAGCCGCGCTATCGGCTGGTGCACTTCACCAGCTGCGGTAGGCCCTACCTCATCGTGATCCTCACCGGTGCGGATGCTGCGCAGCGGCAGCGCAAGGCGATGCAGCATCTGCCCTGGTCCGAGCACTACCATGGCCGACGCGACGACGACGGCATCACCCTGGGCTTTGTCGGCGAGGCGCAGGACATCGACGTCGAACCGCCCGAGGCGCTCGAAGAGCGGTCGCTGAGACGCTTGTTCCAGACGGGGGAGCTTCAACACCTCTGAATCCGACCAGCGGCGCAGGCTAGCGCCGATGCCCGCCGCGCAGCAGGCGCAGGATCTCGCCCACCATGTCATTGTCGAGGCCCTGCGAGAAGTCGAGTGCCAGGCAGCGGCTGTAATAGGGGCTCAGGTCGAGCCCGACGCCGAGACCATAGATCTCCACCTCGCCCTGCTGCTCGTGCCGGGCGACCACATCCTTGAGGTGATTGTCGAGATAGAACGGGTCATTGGCCAGATTGGTCGCAGTATCCATGGGGCAGCCATCGGAGATCACCAAGAGCACACGTCGCGTCTCGCGGCGGCCTAGCATGCGCGCACAGGCCCAGTCGATGGCCTCGCCGTCGATTCCCTCGCGAAACAGGTCGGGCTTTAGCAGCGCGGCGATTGCCGGCCGTGCCCGGCGCCAGCTGGCATCGGCCTCCTTGTAGACCATGTAGGTCAGCTCGTTCAGACGCCCCGGGTGCTGCGGCCGCCCCTTTGCCATCCAGTCACGCTGTACGCGCCCGCCGTTCCAGGCGCCGGTGGTAAAACCCAGGATCTCAGTGCCGACGCCGGCCTGCTGCAGCGCGCGTGCCAACACGTCGACCAGCACCGCGACCGCCTCGATATGCGCCTTCATCGAGCCGGAACAATCGATCAGGATACTGAACAGCGTATGCGGGATCGGCTGGTAGCGGTCTTTATAGAATAAGCCCCGCTGTGTCGGCGAGCTGATCAGCTGTGCCAGCCGCCGGCCGTCGATAGTGCCCTCCTCCTCACCGAAGGCCCAACCGTCGCGCTCGGGGTGCGCGAACAGAGACGCGAGTCGACGTGCGAGGCGCGGGATATTGATCCCCTGATCAATCACGCGCCGGTCGAGACGCTCACGCAGCTCACCCAGCAGCGCCGGGCGCACCAGGCTGGCAGCTGGGACCTCCCGGTCGTATGTCGTGCTGAACACCCGGTAGCCGGCATCGGCCTCTGTGAACACCTTGCTGCGCCCCGTCGCCGCGACCGCCATCGCGCCGTCGTCACCCTCGTCGACGTCCAGCAGGAATCGGAGTGCCGCGCCGTCTGAGTCTTGTTCATCGTCGTCGGTATCCCGCAGCTGCCCGGTCTGCGCATCCTCGATCATCGCGTGCACCTGGCGGGCAATCGACAGGGCGGCGGCTGCGAAGGCACTCTGGTCGTCGCGGTGCCTTTTCATTGCGGCCAGGTCATGCCCGATCAGCGGGACGATACCGGCGCGCGTGGCCTCGATCAGGTCCTCGGTCTCGACCACCACGCGGCGGGCATTGAGCCGCGCCCAGCAGATCTGTGCCAGGGTATACAACAGGATCCCCAGCGCGCTGTCGGTCAGACCCGCGTGATGGTACTGGAGCGACCAGGATTCGAAGCGATGGAGCAAGTTGCTCGCCATGCCCGGCCTGCCAGCCGGCGCCAACGACTCGACGCGCAGCTGTTCCAGCAGATCGAAGATCAGGCGCTGCACCGGATCGTCGGGACACAGGGAGTGATGCAGCGCAGCGTCAGAATGCAGCAGGCGCAATGCCATGCCATCGGCGGCACCGCGATGATCAGTGAGCTCGTCGCGCTCGGGATCGGTGCGCAGATGCGGCGCATGCAAGGTTAGACGATGACGCCCGCGATACAGACCGCGCGCCCGCATGTGTAGTTCACGATCACCGGTCAGCGCGCGGACCGCGGCGCCACATAACTCCTCGACCCGCTGTTGCTCACGCGCCTGC
This sequence comes from Sedimenticolaceae bacterium, assembly GCA_049669185.1. Classification (GTDB taxonomy): domain Bacteria; phylum Pseudomonadota; class Gammaproteobacteria; order Chromatiales; family Chromatiaceae; genus Thiosocius. The sequence goes on from JBATKF010000361.1 coordinate 20,529, forward strand.
TGTTGCGCCGTCCTCATCGTCGTTGCCGTGGGAGATGTCAGAGGTTCACGGCGTGCGGCGTCTGCGGGCCGGAGCCGTCTAGCTCTCGATCAAAGCAGCGCTGAAAGTACTCGGCGATGATTGCGTGCTCGGCCTCGTCGCACTTGTTCAGATAGGATAGCTGGAAAGCCTGTAGCGGATCATCGAAGATCTCGCAGTTCTCGGCCCAGGTGATCAGGGTCCGGGGCGACATCAAGGTCGACAGGTCGCCGGCGGCGAAGCCGTTGCGCGTCAGCTCAGCCAACGCGACCATGGATTCCAGCAGGCGCCGATCGCTGATCCCCGGCACGCGCGCCTGGACGATCGCGATCTCTTCGTCACGTGGCAGGTAGTTCAGGGTGGCCACGATGTTCCAGCGGTCGATCTGCGCATGGTTCAACATCTGCGCACCGTGATAGAGGCCGTTGAGGTTACCCAGACCGACGGTATTCGCGGTGGCGAACAGACGGAAATAGGGGTTCGGTCGGATCACCCGGTTCTGGTCGAGCAACGTGAACTTGCCGTCGCGCTCGAGGATGCGCTGGATCACGAACATCACGTCGGGCCGGCCGGCATCGTATTCGTCGAAGATCAGCGCGACCGGGCGCTGCAGCGACCAGGGTACGATGCCCTCCTGAAACTCGGTGACCTGTTTGCCGTCGCGAATCACGATGGTGTCGCGGCCTACCAGGTCGAGGCGGGAGATGTGGCCGTCCAGATTGACGCGCACGCAGGGCCAGTTCAGCCGCGCGGCGACCTGCTCGATATGCGTCGACTTGCCGGTGCCGTGCAGCCCCTGCAGCATCACCCGCCGGTCACGCATGAAACCGGCCAGGATCGCCAGCGTGACATCGGCATTGAAGCGGTAGGCCGCATCGACCTCGGGCACATGGTCATCGCGTTCGCTGAACGCCGGCACCTGCAGATCGCTGTCGATACCGAACACGTCGCGTACCGCGACCAGGCGGTCCGGTTTGATTTGCGTAATCTCACTCATCGGTCGATCACCCCTTTGATCACCGCCGGCCGGTCACCTGACGGGTGTTGGCCCGCCCAACAAAAACGGCCATCGCATTGGACGTGATGTCAATAATAGACAATAATCGAGACGATTTATATCGATTTTTTGCAAAAAGATGTCTGAAATATCGGCGTTGGACCAGGCGTGTTCGGCCGCATTGCGGCGTTGGCAGGGGCCATGGTCCGGCTTCACCTCGGGCCGAGATCCACGCAGCAGCGACAACGCCTTGCTGGTGCTCATGTATGGCGGTTTGATCCACGCCGCCCGGCATGAATGGCTGAACGCGGGCCGGCGCCTGATCGACAAGACCTATATCGATATCCTCTGGCACGTGCAGCACCTGACCACCCTGCGGACCTGCCGGCCGGAACAGATTGCTGCCGCACTGGACAATTTCATCCGCGACCAGATCGAACCGGTATGGGACGGGCTGGCAGACCTGAATGCGACGGACCAGGCCGAGCTGGCCAGCCGCTGGGTGGCCGACATGGCCCAGCAATGCTTTGGCTCGCTGCACAGCCAGCCGGCCGCCAGCCGACTGCTGTTCTTCCTGTGCCCGATGCTGCCGCTGTTCAACCTCAGTCGCGGCCACCTGCTGGCCCTGCAGCGGCTCGGACACACCGCGCAGGGCGAGGGCTATCACGCCTACGCGGCGGCGGCTGAGCACGCCTATCGCGCACGGTCCAAGGCGCTGCGCGCGCTGCCGGGGCCTGCGCCGGTATTCGGCGATGCCGCGCAACGCCGGCTCATCCAACAGTTACTCGATGACAGTGACTGGTGGGAAAGGCGGGTGTTCGATGCAATGCTGCGCCAGACCGCGCAAGCGGCAGGCGTCGAGGAGCGGCTGTTTGCCTGCGATGACGCCGGACAGCTCGTGACCTGACAGCTAGCTGGTAACCCAACGCGCAACCGTGGTCAGCGCACCGGGTCTGCGGAATAATCTCGGATACTGGTGCAACATGCAGGCTGATCACTTCACGATCAAGACCGGACAGGGCGCCGCCACGCTCATCTTGTGCGCCACGCTGCCCATCGCGATCTCGCGCAGCCCCGTCAGACCGCGCGTGCCGACCACCAGCAGGTCGACCGGCGTCTGACGCGTGATCTTCAGCATCGCCTTGACCGGATCACCCTCGCCGACCGCCCGCGCCACATCATTTAATCCCGCGGCACGTGCCACGTCCTCTGCCTCCTGTAGAATAGCTTCCGCCTGCTCCCTGCCGATACGCCGGTAGACCTCGCGCGCCGACTCTACGACGCGGCGGTCGTAGTCACTGCGGAAGACGTTGATCTCGACGGAATGAAAAAGGATCAGACCGGCATTACAGCGCTGCGCCAGCTTGGTCGCCATCTGCAATGCGTGCTGCGCATGATCGGAACCGTCCAACGCCACCAGAACCTTGTCAAACATTTCCATCTCCATCAGTTGGCGGTCGCCAAGTCGCTCGTCGAGGCCCCGCCGAATCACTTCCCCTCATCAGATTTCTACCAAGCGATCCGCCACGATCTCGGGCAGCTTCAGACGCTGGATCTTGCCGGATGGCCCTTTGGGCAATTCATCCAAGATAAAAATGCGCTTGGGTGACTTGAAGCCACCCAGGCGGATCTCCGCAAGGCGGTTCAGCTCCTCGACGCTGCAAGACGCGCCAGGCTTGAGGGCGACGCAGGCCATCACCTCTTGACCATAGCGGCTGTCGGGCATTCCGAAGCCCGCTGCCTCGAGTACCGCCGGATGCTCGTAGAGCGCCTCGTCGATCTCGCGCGGCGCGATATTCTCGCCGCCCTTGATGATCAGTTCCTTGATGCGCCCGGTGATGAAGAAGAAGCCGTCTTCGTCCTGCAGCGCGATATCGCCCGTATGCAGCCAGCCATCCGGGTCCAGGGCGGCCGCGGTGGCCTCCGGGTTCTTGTAATAGCCGTGCATGACATTGGCACCACGTATCATCAGCTCGCCCGCTACGCCGGCCGGACAGGCGTTGCCGTTTTCATCGACCACTTTCGCCTCGTTGCCGACCGCCACGCCGGGCGAGCCGTATTTGGCCGCCGCCGGCGGCATCGGATTGGACAGGATCTGCGCGGCGGTCTCGGTCAGTCCCATGGTCTCGATGATCGGCACGCCGAAGCGGTGTTCGAAGGCCCGGTGTATCTCAGGCGCCAGCGGCGCCGATGCGGAGCGTCCGAACCGCAGCTGCGGCAGCCCGCCCAATGTCGCCCGGTCGAAGCCCTCACGCTCGGCGTGCTCGAGCAGATAGGCGATCATCGTCGGCACGATGCTGAACCAGGTGCATGCACACCGGGCAATGGCCTCCCAGAAATTCGAGGTACTGAAGCGCTGCGGCATCACCACGCTGCCGCCGCTGACCAGGGGGGCCATTACGCTGACCATCTCGGCGTTGATGTGATACAGGGGCAATACGCACATTGCGCGGTCGTCCCCGGTCAACTGGTGTGCCAGTACGGTGTTGCCGCCTCCGGCGATCGCGTTGCGATGGGTCAAGAGCACGCCCTTCGGCCGCCCGGTCGTGCCCGAGGTGTAGATGAGCACCGCATCCGAGGCCTCGTCGACCGGCGGCGGCTCGACCGCTGCGGCGTCCGCGTCCGGCCACGCCGGCCCATGGTCGACACTCATGGTGATCCTCTGTACGCCGGGGGGCAGGTCCCCAAGGACCGCGGCGAATCTTTCGCCGAGGACCTCGTCAACAAACAGCAGCCGGCAATCCGAATGCTCGATCACGTACGACAGTGCCGACCCGCCAGAGACCGCGTTCAGCGGCACGATCACTCGGCCGCTGTACATCACGCCCAGGAACAATGCGGTAGTCCAGTAACCATTCGGCATCAGAAAGGCGACCTTGTCACCCTGCCCTACCGCCAGGGCATCGAGGTGCGCCGCAATATCGAGCGCATGTTCCCGCAGGCGCGCATAAGACATCACCGCATCGGTCTCCGGTGCCAACAGAAACGGCTTATCGGGCCGGTCGGCCGCATGGCGATCGATCAAGTGCCTCACCGTGTTCATGCGCATCTCCTCAATCCAGACCTTGCGCGGGCTCGATGCCGTACTTGCGCCAGTAGTCGCCGAAGATCTCGTCCAAAGACGGCTCGTCAGGCGTGATGGTGCGCGCAATGCGCGTCGTGTTGAGATAGTGACGATAGTTCAGGTTGTCCGAGATATTGTTACCGCCCCAGGTGCCGCAGCCCATCGACAGCGAGAACGGCAGGCCGTTGTCGAACGAACCGCCGGTGGCGAAGCAATGCGCCTGGTTGACGATCACGCGACAGACCGGGAGCGTCAGACCGAGGTGCAGAACCCGATCGTCATCGCTCGAATGCACGCCGACCGAATGGCCCTTGCCCTTGATCTCCAACACGCTGCGCGCCAGATCAACGGCATGGTCGAAATCCGCGGCACGGAACACCGTCAGCACCGGGCTCAGTTTCTCGTCGGAAAACCTGCTTTCGGGGTCGGGCCCCTTTTCCTCGACCAGGATGACGCTCACCGGGCGACCACCACGATCGATAGCCGCGAGATCGAGGATCTCGTCGGCGGACTTGGCCGTCACCCGACCGCTGAGTCTGCCGTCGACCCACATGGCCGAACGCAGCCGCTCCTTTTCGTCGGCGTCGAGCAGGCGTGCGCCGCGTTTCTGCAGCGCCTCCAGCATCGGTGCATAAACATCCTCGACGACGATCAGACTGTTCTCCGACGAGCAGCTGGTCGCGTTGTCGAATGTCTTGGATGCAATGATCTTGTCGGCCGCGGCGGCCAGATCCGCCGTCTCATCGACGATCGTGGGTACATTACCGGCCCCCACGCCGATGGCCGGTGTCCCACAGGTGTAGGCCGCGCGCACGTTGTTCTGCGAACCGGTCACGACCACCAGGTCGACCTGGCGCATCATCTCGTGCGTCATGGCCTTGCTGATCGGCGGCGGCAGCTTCTGTACCAGATCCTCGGGTGCGCCGACCCTTCGCAATGCACCGCGCATCAGCGCGACCACCTGTTCGCATACCGCCTCGCCCTTGGGCGACGGCGCCAGGATGATGGCATTGGCGCCCTTGAGCGCGTTCAATGTCTTGTTGTACGGTGTGGCTACCGGGTTGGTCGACGGCACCACGGCACCGACCACCCCGACCGGGCGTGCGATCTCGACCAGACCCTTCTCTGGATACTCGGCGATGACACCGACACTGCGTGCGCGCTTGAGGTCGCGCAGCAGCCCCAGGGTCTTGCGGTGGTTCTTGATCATCTTGTCATCGACCCGGCCCAGCCCGGTATCGGCCACCGCCTGCTCGGAGAGCCGTCGATTGGTCGCGGGATCCAGCAGCGTCCAGGCAACGGCGGTGACGACCTCATCGACGCGCTCCTGGTCGAATCCGGCGTAGATCGATTGGGCGGCCCTGGCCTTTGCCATCAGGCTCGAGATCACAGCGACCGCGCGTTCCTGACCCGAATCCACTGTTGTCGTTGTGGCATTGGTTTGCATGGCTCTCTCTCACTGCCCCCAAGGCGGGGCGTTCGAATCAATGGGCTCTGCTGACCCCGGCGCACCGGCATCGGTGCACCGGGGCATGCCGCGGTCATTCCTTGCGCAGGTCTTTCAGCAGCTCGGCAAGGTAGGCCTGGCGCTCTTTCCACATCGCCTGTACCTGTTCACGCGTCATCACCCGCATCGGCGAGCCACCTTCCTGCATCTTTGCGATGACCTTCTTGTCGTTGAACATCGCCGGCATTGTGTCGGCCAGCAGCGTGATCGCTCCTTCGGGCGTGCCCTTCGGCGCCATGATGCCGCGGAAGTTGACGCTGCTGTCGTCGACATCGATACCGAGCTCTTTGAAGGTCGGCACATCCGGCAGGAATTCGTTGCGCTCCAGATCCGCGATCGCCAGGATCTTCAGGCGATCACGGTTGCGGTAGGCATCCGAGAGGTTGTTGAAACCACCCATGGTCTGACCGCCGAGCACGAACTGCATGGCTTTCACACCGCCGCCGGCGGGGACGTATTTGGTCGTGATTCCGGCGGCCTTGTCGAGCTGCAGGCTAGCGATATGGTGACCGACATACAGACCGGCCCCGGACAGGGTGAGTTTGTCGGGATTGGCCTTGGCATAGTCCAGGAAGTCCTGCAAGGAGTTGAACGGGCTGTCCTGATTGACGATCAGCACGGCCGGGTCGGCCCCCCAGTTGGCGATCGGCTCGAGGTTGTCGATGTTGTATTTGACCTTCTTCGGAAAGACGATCGACTGCGCGATGAAGTGCGGCACATTGTACGCGGCCAACTCATAACCATCCGGGTTGGCCTGCTGCACGAACTTGTTCCAGCCGACCTGGCCACCGGCGCCCGGGCGATTGATGATCACCATGGGTTGCCCATTCAGGTAGACCGGTTTGCCGTCCTTGTCCTCCGTGGCGGCCATCATCGTGACGATGCGCGCCTGAAAGTCGGTCGCGCCACCGGCACCGTAGGATACGATCAGGCTTATCGGGCGGTCGGGATACTCCTCCGCCATCGCGGTTCCGGCCGAGAGCGACAGGCCCAGCGCCCCTGCGATGACGGATTGAGTCAGCATCCTGGATATAGACATCATCGAAAATTCCTCCTTAACAGTTTTATCGTTGTGTCCCGACAGCACGCGGGAATGAAGTGATGGCCGACTGGCCGCTGCCATATCAGCCGAACTTACTGCACGTCTCATATCAGCCAACCTCTTGGCACCTGGACGTTCAGCAACATAGAAAAAAGAACATACATGGCCAGGCTGAACCCTCCTGCCATCGTCACACTCTGCACCAGTCTGCTGCGGAGACTCTCTTGTGGCGAGTACCAGTAGGTCACGAACAACAGGATCAGAAATGCGGTCGAATACATGCCCAATAGCTCGATCAGCGCCACACCCGCACCCAACACCAAAATGACCGGCCATTGACGCTCGAAAGGAAACGGCTGGAAGTCATCGACACACAAGTCGAAGGCCTCACGCGCCAGCGAGACTAGGCTCAGGCAGAGCATGACGGCAGCGACCACTGCGGGAAACAAATAGGCCTCGCTATTTTCCTGGAAGTAGCTCACCTTGAACAGAAAGGCGGCGACGAACGCGACGATCAGGGCGACCACGAGACGACGACCGAAGACTATCCTCATGCCACCGCCTCCTCACGACGCCTGCGTATCTCCTTACGCTCGTTGTAGACGCTATAGAAAATCGAAAGCAGGCACAGCGCAATCACGATCTGATTGATCGGTCCGTCGAAAAAGTACGTCCAGGCGTCGTCGCCCGCGATCATCCTGCCCTGCAGGAAGTTCGTCTCGGTCAACTGGCCGAGGATCAGACCGAGCACCAGCGGTGCCGCACTGAACCCGATGCGCGAGGCGAAGTACATCATGACGCCGAGCACCAACATCACGACCACGTCGGAGACACTGTTCTGCACGCTGAAGGTGCCGAATACCGCGAGCACGATGACCGCAGCGGCCATCATGTGCTTCGGGATGCGCGTAACAAACACGCTGTAGCGCGCGATCATCAGACCGAAGATCATCATCAGCACCTGGCCGACCAACAGCGAATCGATGAAGGTCCAGGTGATCTTGGCATGCACGCTGAACAGATCGGGCCCCGGAAAGAGCCCGTTGATTAGCAGACCCCCCAGTAACACCGCCGCAGTCGGGCTGCCCGGTATCCCCAGGGTCAGCAGCGGAACCAGCGATGGGCCGACCATCGCGTTATTGGCACTCTCGGCCGCGATGACGCCGTCGGGTTCGCCCTTGCCAAAGGCGGACGGGTCCCTGCTCATCTTCTTCGTCTGGTCGTAGGCGACCAGGCCGGCGATCTGTCCCCCGGCGCCGGGTATGACACCGATAATGCTGCCGACCACTGAGCCGATGGCCAGCGCCTTGACGCGCCGGATGTTGTAGGCCATCGAACGCCATACGCTGTGCGTCGAGAGCTCCGCGTATTCAACTTTCGCGCGCGAGGTGCCCGCGCTGCCGACCAGCGACAATACCTCGGGGATCGCGAACAGCCCGATTAGCGCCGCGATGACATGGATGCCGCCGGCCAGATGCTCGCTGAAGACGAAACGCTCCTCGCCGAGCACCGGGTTGTAACCGATGGTCGACAGCCACAAGCCAACGGCACCGGCGATCAGCCCCTTGACGACGGAGCCGCCGCCGATCGAGGCGATGATCGTCACGCCGAAGATAGAGATCCAGAACAGCTCCGCCGGCCCAAACTTGAGCGCCAGTTCGGCCAGCGGCGGCGTAAAGAAGATCAGCAAGAAGACGCCGATTAGACCGCCGATCAGCGAGCTGATGAAACAATAGTGCAGCGCCTCGGTCGCCCTGCCCTGCTTGGCCATCGGGTGGCCATCCATGATGGTCGCGATATTGGCGGGCGCACCGGGGATATTGACCAGGATACCGCTGACCGCCCCACCAGCCACGGTGGCCGTGTAGACCGCACCCAGCATGATCAGCGAGGCGGCCGGTTCCATCTGGAAGGTGAACGGAATCAGCAGAGCCACGGCCATCGTCGGGCTGAGTCCGGGCGTCGCCCCCAGCAGCAGGCCGCCGACGGTACCGCCGACCAGGATCAGAAAATTGATCGGCGTAAAGACTTCGCCGAAGTAGTGGATGAATTCCACACCGCCTCCTCTTCCTCTGCCCGCAAGCGTGCGATGGACATCGCCGTTTGCTTATATATGTCATGTAGATGACTTATCGGTAGCACAGAGGTTTAGACCCCCGGCGCGGGGTTGTCAACCCACAACTTACTATCTCAGATACATGACCTATACTATCGCAATGCAGCATTCGCCGACCCGATGGCGGGAAACATTCGTGAGGACAAACGGGGACATGAACTCGCCGACGATCAAGGGCCGCAGCGCAAAGCCACTGTATCAAATAGTGGAGGACCACATCCGCGAGCTCATCGATGATGGCACCCTGGTACCGGGCGATCTGATCCCGTCGGAACCGCAGCTGGCCAGGCAGCTCGAGGTCAGCCAGGGCACCGTCAAGAAGGCGATCGACAACCTGGTCTGGGAGCGTCGTCTGTACCGGCACCAAGGCAAGGGTACCTACGTCTCGAACATCGACTTCAACAACAGCCTGTTCCGCTTCACCACCTACGGCGACGCCGAGGGCAAACCCACGCGTATCCACAAGGAGACCACTACGCGGCGCATCGAGCAGGCATCAACTGCGGTGCGCGACAAGCTCCAGGTGCCTATGGGTACCGAGGTGCTATACATCGAACGAGTCGGCTTCGTCGACGAGGAACCGGTGATGGTCGAGTACTCGCACTGGCGTGCCGATGTTGTCCCCGGCCTGGAGGACGAGGCGCTGCATATCCCCGACCTGCTGTATGCGCTGATCGTCGACAAGTTTCAGGTCCCGGTGGTTCGCGCCGAGGAGACCCTGACCGCCGGCGCGGCCGACCGACAAACCGCCGCGCATCTGGCCATCAGCCCGGGAACGCCGGTACTGGTTCTCAGCCGCACCACCTATACCCGCGACAACCAGATCATCGAGGTGCGCACCTCGAAGGGCCGCGCAGACAAGTTCAGCTATAAGACAGAGATACGCTGAACCGGGTTGCCCGCGTAGGAGTATGGTCGCCTGCCCTGCGCGGTTGCCTGACGCAGCATCGGCCGCCGTGCTCCGTCGAATTCTCTTCTATGATTTCAGCTGGGGTTGGCGCAACGGTCGGTTTGCTGTTACCCGCCGGAACCAGATCGATGGCACTGTCTCGCCCGAGCAGTTCCTGGTCCCGCGTCGCGCGAAACAATCCCGGAACCTTGGTGCGTAATGGGCGCTTAACTTTGCCCAGATAACAAGACGCCCGGACCGCCAGAGAAGCGAGGAGCGATCATGAGATGGCATGTGCGAAAAGACCCTGACACCGTTGCCGAACAATTGGTCGTGGACGATCGGGGGAGACCGGTACTGCTCAACCCCTTCACCAATAAGGGCTCGGCGTTCACGCCGGAGGAACGCGACGCCCTCAACCTCCACGGCCTGCTGCCGCCGGCATGCTGCACGATGGAGCAGCAGCTGGTACGCACCTATGAGAACTTCCAGGCCAAGAACACAAACCTGGAGCGCTTCATCTTTCTGGCGGCCCTGCAGGATCGCAACGAGACCCTGTTTTTTCGTCTCTTATCCGAGCACATCGACGAGATGATGCCGATCATTTACACGCCGGTGGTCGGCGAGGCGTGCCAGAAATTCTCCCACATATACCGGCGCGGCCGCGGACTCTACATCTCTTACGCGCAGCGTGACCGCATGGAACAGATACTCGGGAACGTACCGCGCGAGCCGGCCGTCATCGTCGTGACCGACGGCGAGCGGATCCTCGGCCTCGGCGACCAGGGGGCCGGCGGCATGGGCATCCCGATCGGCAAGCTCTGCCTCTACACCCTCTGCGCCGGCGTGCCGCCCCACCTGACGCTGCCGATCATGCTGGATGTCGGCACTGACAACGAGGAGCGCCTCGCCGATCCGTTGTACCTTGGAGAAAGCCACAGGCGGGTGCGCGGCCCGGAGTATCAGGCTTTCGTCGACGAATTTGTGGAAACGGTCAGGAAGCTATACCCCGGAACGCTGCTGCAGTGGGAGGACTTCCTCAAGGAGAACGCCATGAAGCAGCTCAAGCGATTCCGGAATCGCCTCTGCAGCTTCAACGACGATATTCAGGGTACGGCCAGCGTGGCCCTTGCCGGCATCTACAGCGCTCTGCGGATTACCGGCCAGCCGATCGAGGAGCAACGCATTCTCTTCGCCGGCGCAGGGGCCTCGGCCCAGGGCATCTCGGACCTGCTGGTATCGGCGATGACCGAGGCCGGGATGTCCGTCGGGGACGCCGTGCGGCGCATCTGGAAGGTCGACACCAAGGGACTGGTAACCAGGGATCGGCCTGGCCTCGAGGGCTTCAAGGCCGTGTATGCCCGCGACCCCGAGGAGGTCGCCGACTACAAGTGCCAGTACCGCGCACATATCACCCTCGAAGAGGCCGTAGTGAACGCCCAACCGACAATCCTGATCGGAACCTCAGGCACCGCGGGGATGTTCACCGAGGCGGTGGTGCGCGCAATGGCTGAAAACAACGAACGGCCGATCATCTTTCCCCTCTCGAACCCAACGAGCAAGGCCGAGTGCACCGCCGAGCAGGCCATTAACTGGTCGGATGGCCGCGCGATTGTCGCCACCGGCAGCCCCTTCGATCCGGTCGACTACACGGGCACTCGCCATCGCATCGGTCAGGGCAACAACGCCTTCATCTTCCCCGGCGTTGGTCTGGGTGCGTGGTTGGCCTCGGCACGAACCATCACCGATGGCATGTTCCTCGATGCCGCCAAGGCCCTGGCACATCAAGTATCGGACGAAGATCTCGCCGAGGCGGCCGTCTATCCGAGCCTCACCCGAATCCGGGAGTGCTCACACGCCGTTGCGTGCGCCGTCATCCGGCGCGCGGTAGCGGAGGGTCAGACTGACGAGCGTCTGCTCGACAAATTGGAGGATCGGGTCACCGAGGCGATGTGGACTCCCGAGTACCGGCCGATCCGCTTCGAGCGCCGCCGCGTCCTGGTCGATCAATATCCTGAGGAAGGCTAGCCTCCTCGCAGCATATCAGTCGAGGGGGACGACCTCCGACCCCGTATCGCCCTTGAATGTGACCTTGAAGCGACCAGAGTTGCAGCTCACATTCCAGGCCGTGAAGCCCTCGGCTGCCCCTTCCTTCAAGCGGTCCATCTGGATCACGTGGGCGCACGGATAACCGGCCTCCCGGACAGCCGCTGCTACCGACCCTGCCATCACTTCCTGATCTTCAGCCCAGGCGGCTGAGGTAAATACGCAACAGGCGAGCAATGTGGCGCCAAGGGCGCCACAGCGCCTGCGCAAAACCCTTTCGGCAACCGCAGACATTATGCAAACCTCCATACAGGAACTTAGGCCATGCGCATCGCGCACGCCGCAATCATACCCTAGCCTACCGAAGCCGCCCGACTGGCGCCAGTGTGCTCAGCGGCGTCAGGCTTCCTCCAATTGTCGCAATGCCTTCACTCCTTTAGCGAGCTGCGCATCGACGACTCATCGCTGCGGGAGAACTGAGTTCGACTGATGAATCCCACGATTCCACTGTAGATTCCCTTGATGCGCCGGTTCCACATGGCGTCGATGTCAAATTTGTGAATCGGACACCGAGCTGCCACGACTTGGTTCAGGTCTACATCCGACAGTACCTGTCCCTTTTTCAAGCCGAGGCCGGTGATCACGATACGGGTCGCCGCCTGGAACACGCGCTCGGTTTCTCGGCGGACTGCCTGAACTGCCGTTGCCGGAAACTCTTCCGACGACTCCAGCAGGTACATCGGCTGGTCTACTTCAGGCTTCTTTTCCGGAAGGAGTTTTTCCAACCAAACGACCAGCATGTTCAATAGCGGCAACATCACGATAATGCCCAACAGGTTAAAAATCGAATGGAAGACCGCCAGTTTCAATGTGTAGTCATCGTCTGCAATCCCCACCATCGCTGATGCATGGCTCACGACGTCGACGCGTTGGTAGATGAATGCAATAGCGATGGCACCGGTCACGATATTGAACACCAGGTGGGCCACGGCCAGCCGCTTACCCGCCTCGTTGGCGCTCAAAGAGCCCAGAATCGCGGTGATCGTGGTTCCGACGTTGGCACCGATAGCCAGCGCAAGCGCATTCTCATAAGTGATCTGGCCGGCCGCCAGCGTGAGCAGCCCAGCGCTGAGAAACGAGATGGTAATCACCGAGACCAGCGAGCTGGACTGCATCACAGAGGTGCTGATAACGCCGAACAACACGCTCCGCGCGGTGGACGATGTGGCGCGCTTGAGCAGCCTGTCCAATGCACCGCCGGTAAAGGCCTTGAAGCCTTCCTCCAGAGACAGCATGCCGAACAGAAAAATCGCGACGCCTGCAGCAATCGCCTTGAAGTTCGGGCTTACTTAAAAGCCGTAGGCAAGTATCAGCAGCATGGTCGGGAGAAGTATTTTCTTCAACACGGGCTTTCCACCTCCAGCACGTTGATCCGCGCCCAACCGCTTGGCGCTGATTGCGGTGGCTTACCGAATTCAATGGCGCAGAAAAGATTGTCGATGCTTGCGATGAACCCGTCGGCCTCACAACTACTGGCTAAGGGGAAAGCGTTCCAGTTTCGCCTCAATGATGGAGGAAAACACCGCAGCGTCGTCGCCTGAATACGCCATCGGGGACGCCGGGGTGTTTACGCCAAATAAAGAACGGTCCATCTAAGCGCTGAGCCAGGCCAAATTGCCGTCAAGCTTTTGCTGGTCCGCTCTGATTCTGTTTTGAACGCGAGCGAGCATCCCCGCAGTTGCGATCATTGATACTCATTCAACTGATTTCGCGGGCCAGGCAGCCGACAGCGTACCGCTAACAATATGGATACGCATCCACGGATGCTTATTCCAACACCAGTACCGCAGTCCCCGAATGATGAACGACTTTTTCCGTGTTGCCGCCAAGCAGGAAATGGCGACGCGGACCACCCTTCCGCGTCATGACGATCAAGTCGCATGGGATCTCTTCGACGGTCTTCAGTATCTGCTCGTAGACCGACCCCACAGCTACGATAGTTTGTGCGGTGACACCCTCGGGTATGTGCTTCGCGACAAAGTCCTTGAGCTCCTTGCTTACCTGCGCATGCGCCTTTTTCTCGAAGTCCACAGGGAAGAAACTTTCTACCGACGGATAATCGAAACTCGGCACAACGCTCATCACATGCAGTCTGGCCCCGCAGTTCTGCGCCAGGTAGATGGCGGCCTCCAGGGGTTTCTCCCAAGTCACCGGGTCACTGATACTGATGGGAAGTAAGATTTCCTTGAACATAATTTCTCTCCGCTATGCCTGGGCGCCATGGGGTTCAGTGGCGTCCCTGCGTCTGCGTTGCAACACAATGATCAGCCCGAGCAGGATAAGAGCGGGCAGGTACATGAGCTCCTTCCAGGGCTGGGATGCGGGTACACGCACCTTCAGAATCTTCTGATCCCAATCCAAACCGGCCTTCTGTGCGGACGAGCCGAACGTAACGTTATCAACGATCAGCGCACCCTCCTTCTCGACCACCTGGAGGCCCGCTGCCTCCAGCCGTTCCGGACCCGTCGCACCGTCGGGCAGGGTCAGCAAGGCCACAAACTCCCTTGGCGCCCCCACCTCGTCCACGCCGGCAACCCGCAGGCGCAGTTGCTCACCGGGCGCGAGCGCCCCCGCAACCTGCGCCAGCTCAGTCGGCTCTGCCTCTTCGTAGGGTGATACCAGCATATCCATCCAGAACCCGGGCCGAAAAAGCGTGAATGCAATCAACAGCAGTGCTGCAGATTCGTAAAATCGACTTCGGGCGATGAAGAAGCCCTGGGTCGCCGCCGAAAATATCAGTATCGCTATGGTGGCCACGATGAATATGAAAATCCCATGCGCCCAGTCCACATTGATCAGTAGCAGGTCCGTGTTAAAGATGAACAGGAACGGCAGAACCGCGGTTCGCAGGCTGTAGAAAAAGGCCACGAAACCCGTCCGGATCGGGTC
>JBATKF010000362.1:0-9385 GCA_049669185.1 Sedimenticolaceae bacterium
AAAAACGGTGAGATATGCAGGTTTAGGATCAAAGGGGCCTGTGGCCATGGGGCTTATTTTGGTGTTTGCGCTCGATCTGCTCTTTTGACCTTCAGAGGCCGAGTTCCCCTAGTGTTGAAGACAGCTTTGCGAGCTGCCCATTGTCGACAAGCGGGTAGGTTTCCAACATTTCAGACACGGTGAAGTCCGGTTTGATAGATCGGATCTCCTGGGCTTGCCATTCGGCCTCGTCCTGATCTCCGCCGAGCTGCAATGCGGCCGCCAGGTAGACGTGTAACTCGAGGCTGGCAGGGTTGCGCGAAAGAGCCTCCCTCAGATTGATGATGGCCTGTTCGTGGTCGCCGAGAAAAAAATAGGCCCTTCCGAGAGTCATGAAGTACAGATAACCGGCGGCCGGGTTGAGCCGCATCGCCTGACGCAGCAGGGTGATGGTCTCTTCGGGTCTTCCCGTGTAGGTCATGATTCCCCCTTTGAGCGCCAGGGCGTCGGCAAATCTCGGATCCAGTTTCAACGCGTCGTCGAGATGCCTCAGGGCTTCTTCGTGGCGACGTTGTTGCGTCTTGACGTAGCCGAGAACCCAATGGATTTCGGGCAACGTCGGGTAGATCTCTTTCGCCGAATTGGCGAACTTCAAGGCCTGCTCGAGTGCATGATTGCGGTCGTCGGCCCACTGGTTTCGATAATTGCCCGCATATATCAGCGCCAATCCGCCGTAGGCCCGTGCAAATGCAGGATCCAACGCAACGGCCTGCAGGTAGAGGTCCCGCGCGCGCTCGTTATTTGGTGCGCGCCGGACAAGGAGCTCGGATTGTGCTTTGAGGAACAAGTCGTACGCTGTAACGGACGTGGTGTAGCGGTGCGCGATTCTTTTGAGCTCGGTTTCGTTCAAACGCAGCGAAAGTGCCTGAGCCAACTGGGTCCCGATCTGCCGCTGTATCTCAAAAAGATCGTCGAATGGCCTCGCGTATCTCTGAACCCAGAGCTGCCGGCCTGACTGTGATTCGACAAGGTGGACCTCCACCTCCAGCAATTGCCCGTCACGCCGAACACCGCCCCAGACTGAGTAGCGGTCCATGCCCTTATGTTGGTCTGTCCCTCCGGCGGTGCCCAGGGAGGTGGCTGCCGCAGTGACATTCAATCCGGACAAGCGCGAGAGCTGGGCAATCAGGTCGGCGGTGACGCCGCGCGCGAGATATTGCTGCTCCGGATCGCCCCCCAGTACCTCAAACGGCTGGACACTGTCTATCGGCTTAGATCGTTCATCCGACGCCGGAATGGAGGCAGTCGTCCCGTCAGGCTGCGAGCGGATATAAAACGTCGCAGATACGCCAATCAGCAGCAGGATCCCAATGGCCAAAATCCCTAAAGTGGTGACTGACCGAAGGGGACTCTCCAGGCGGTTGGGTACTGTTGAGCTGGCAGGTTCCTGCGACGCTTCCGCTGTCGGAAGTCCGCCAGGCGATTCGCTCGGTCTGATGCGCCTCACGGGTGCAATCAGTCGGTAACCCATTTTGGGAATAGTCTCGATCACCTTTGGGTGACGTCGATCGTCGTCAAAGGCCCGCCGAATCTTGTTGATTGCCGTCGTCAGCGCCTCGTCGCCGACAACCACATCCGGCCAGACTGTCTTGAGGAGTTCTTCCCGACTCAGCGGTTGCCCGGCGTGCCTCGCCAGATGACCGAGCAGCTTGGTGGTCTTCGGTTCGAGTTTCCGTAGTTCGGCATCCCGCACCAGGCAGTGACGGTCCTCCTCGAGCGTCCAGCCCGCAACCACGAAACTGATCGCCGCCGGATGGTCATCGCTGGTCGGACGCGCTATTGCCAAGGTTCTCTCCGATTTATTTTTCTAAATGTATGTTTTTACAAAAGAATATTTTCGTTAGATAAAAGTTCTCTAAGCATTAGGGATTGGTCAGGTTGTGTCATCCGGCCCCGACTAAACATTAGGCCAAGGCGCAGGAGACGACCAACGAGGGCGCACCCGACGGGGTTGGAATTTCCGGTGAAGAACCGCCTGCGGAAACATGCTTCACACCAGGAGGCCGCCACAATGAAGGCACAAGCCAACACCATTAGCATGTCGGGAAGGCAGATTAAGCATATTTATCGGGGACTCGTCGCCGTGGCCGCGTTGGCGGCTGGGCTCGGACAGACCGCGACCGCGGATGGCAGCGATTATTACCGCGACGCCTTGCTGCATCCGAGTGAGGCCATTCGGCTTGCGGAATCCCGCGGCCGCGTGACTATCGTTGACGGACTCGACGACCAGGTCGTCGATCGGGCACTCGATCAGCAGTTTGAACGCGTCGGACGCATGATGTTCGTCAGAACCCGATATGTCCAACAGGATGGCTCCGTGGAGTCGGACGATGATTGCGACTAGTCTGACAACAGATCATCCGATCAAAATGCGGCACAAAGGGTGGGTGTCGATTCTTGGTGCTGCCGGATCGGAGGAGGTATAGCGTCATCAAAAGTCTTGTCCCCGCTTCAGCGGTGCTGGTTACCGCCTTGGTAGTCGCGGCCTTGATTGATGTCCCGCGAAGCGACGCGGCTGGAAATGCACTGTCGTTTGATTTGGCGCGGGTCACTGACGGCGTGTTCGTCATTTATGGACCACTCGAGCTGCCGGACGAACACAATCGCGGGTTTCGCAACAATGCCGTGGTCGTGGATACCGCCGACGGTGTCGTCGTCTTTGATCCGGGTGGCAGTGCCTGGGCGGGGGAACAGATCGCAGCCGCGGTAGAGGCGATCTCACGCGGGCCCATCGTTGCGGTGTTCAACTCCCACGCCCATGGCGATCACTGGCTGGGAAACGAGGGCGTAAAGCGCATCTATCCTGGCGTCGATATCTATGGTCATCCAAAGATGAAGGCGCGGGTGGAAGGGGCTGAAGGCAGCCAGTGGCTGGGACAGATTCAGCGCCTCACGAAAGGCACGGCCAGTGGCAGCGCCGTTGTGTCGCCCACCAGGACGGTCGTCGACGGAGACGAAATCGTCATCGGCGACACGACCTTCCGCATTCACCATACCGGGCCAGCACATACCGACAATGACATCATGATCGAAATCGTCGAAAGGCGGGTTCTGTTCACGGGCGATATCGTCAGGAACGGTATGTTGGGGCTGATGGAGTCGGACTCGAGCTTCGCCGGCAACCTCTCTGCGATCGATGCGCTGCTTGCAATGGACGTCGATCATCACATACCGGGTCACGGGAAGATCGACGGTAAAGCTGCAGTCATGGCATATCGTACTTACTTGGACACCCTGCTGACCCAGGTACGCGCCTACTATGCGGAGGGGATGGCGGACTACGAGATGAAGCCTGCGGTCAGTCGTGCCTTGGCGTCTTTCAGCGATTGGGAGGGATTCTCAATGCGCCTTGGGGCTCATGTGAGTCGGGCGTTTCTCGAGGTGGAGTCGGACGACTTCTGAACAGCCCGTACCGATCCAGCGGGATTTTCTGGTCGCATCTGCGAATCTGACGCTGGCCCGCTCGGCAGCTGGCATCAGGAGCCGTCTGCGGGCGTGCGCAATCGCGGCTCCGCCCTGAGTGCCTCGGCGAGAAAATCGATCAGGACCCTGATGCGACCTGTGTGGCGCAGGTCTGGGTGGGTCAGTAGCCAGAAGCCGCTTGCTCCTCCGGGCGGGAAGGCCATGACGCGCACCAGTGTCGGCTTGACCTGATCGTGCGGTAGCACGGTGAGCCCGAGCCCCGCCTCGGCCATTCGCGACAGGGTGTTGAGCGTGCTGCCGCGCGCCACTACGCGCTCGTCCGAGATGTGCTGGCGAATCCATGCCGCAGCCGGCAGATGATAGAGCGAGGCCTCGGGGACCACCCAGTCGAATCCCGACAGGTCGCCTAGGTCGGTGGGGCTCCCGTGGCGCGCGAGAAATGCCGGCGCGGCGAACACGCCCCACTCCACGTCGAGGACCCTGCGCCCGACCAGGTGTTCCGGTGGTTGCGGCGTAGCGCGCAGGGCCACGTCGGCCTCGCGCCGATCGAGATCGAGTTCCGTGTTGGATACCAGAATTGTGACGCGGATGTCTGGATAGCGCGCGCGAAACTCGGCGAGATAGACCGGCAAGTAATCGTAGGCAAGATTCTCCGGGGCGGTGAGTCGGACTTCACCGAGCAACGAACGGTCGATCCCGGTCAGGCTGCGTTCGGCCGCAAGCGCCTGCGCCTCCATCGCCTCGGCGAAGGGCCGCAGGCGCTCGCCGCCCTCGGTGAGCTGATAGCCGTCGGGCAGACGTTCGAACAACCGGGTCTCGAGTGTCGCCTCGAGCTGGTTGAGGCGCCGATACATGGTGCTGTGGTTGACGCGGCGTGCCTTGGCGGCGCCGGCGAGGGTGCCCGCACGGGCGACGGCGAGGAAATCGGGGATGAGGCTCCAGTCCATGTTTGCAAATATGCAAAATGCTCATGCAGATATTGCTCTCCAAAAAGCGTGAGTGCAAATATAGACTCCCCAGCATCAACAACTGCTATGGGATTGTCAGCCATGAACGAACGTAATCTGAACGCCTACGGAACGACCCTGCTGCGCATCAGCCTGGGCATCATCCTTATCGCCCACAGCGTCTACCTCAAGCTGGTCGTTTTCACCCTGCCGGGCACCGCCCAATTCTTCGGAAGCCTCGGGTTGCCAGCGGAGCTCGCTTACATAGTCTTTGCAGTGGAGGCGCTGGGGGGGCTCGCCCTGGTGCTCGGTATCGAGACCCGTTGGGTCGCGCTGGTGCTGTTGCCCGTGCTGGCTGGAGCGACTTGGGCACACCTGCCCTCGGGTTGGCTGTTCACCAACACAGGCGGCGGTTGGGAGTACCCGGCGTTTCTGACCATCGCGGCTGCGGTCCAGGCACTGTTGGGCGATGGCGCCTGGGCGCTGCGCAGGTCTAGCTCCTTGGGCCTGGTCCGCAGCGCAGTTGTGGCCACGTGAGCCAGGCGGATTGGCGAGTGCCCGCAGTAGGTAATCGGTGAGATTCCCGGGCTAGTTGCTCGACACGGACTTGTGCTGTTCGCGCTGCCATACGGTGACGAACTCGTTCGGGGGCAAGGGCCTGCCGAACAGATAGCCTTGCACCTCGTCACATCCCTCATCGACAAGGAAGGCCTGCTGCTCGGCAGTCTCCACACCCTCGGCGAGCACATCCAGATTGAGACTCTGACCAAGGGCGATGATCGCGCGTACGATCGCTACATCGCTGGCATCCTGCGGCACCTCTTTTACGAAGGAGCGATCGATTTTGAGCTTGTCGATCGGCAGGATCTTCAGATAGTGGAGCGAAGAATAGCCGGTACCGAAGTCGTCGACCGAGATAGTCACGCCCAGTTCTTTGAGCCGCCCCATCAGGCCAAGCGACTGTTTGCTGTGTTCCATGATGGTGCTCTCGGTGAGTTCCAGTTCAAGTTGGTTCGCCGACAGCCGGGCGGCCTGTAGGTTGCGCGCGACCGTGGCGGCGAAGTCGCCTTTGTGCAGTTGATGACCCGAGACGTTGACCGAGATTTTCTCCAGCGACAGGCCGCAGTCCAGCCAGTGACGTAGCTGCATGCATGCCGTTTCCAGCACCATATCTCCGATCGGGCCGATCAGCCCCTGCTCCTCGGCCAGCGGGATGAAGGTGCCGGGTGGGACCAATCCGCGTTCCGGGTGATGCCAGCGCAGCAGTGCCTCGGCACCGACGACAGCTCCATCACTCAGCCGGATTAGAGGCTGGTACCAGACCTCAAACTCGCCACGGTCGAGGGCGCGCCGCAGTTCCCCGCCGAGGTGGACGCGCTGCAGTGCGGCAACGGTCAGTTCGGGCTTGTAAAACTGGTATTGGTTCCGCCCGGCCTGTTTCGCATGGTACATGGCGGAGTCGGCGTTCTTCAGCAGCGTGGTCGAATCATCGCCAGCGTCATCGCGCAGACCAATCCCTATGCTGGTGGTTAGGGTCAACTCCTGGCCATCAATCACAAAGGGGTGCTCCATAGCCTCGACCAACTTTTCAGCAACATTGGCCGCATCTTCGCCATGGCTCAAGTCCTCGAGGATGACCACGAACTCATCCCCGCCCAGGCGTGCCACCGTGTCTTCTTCTCGTACCGCTTGGGTCAGTCGTTCCGCCACCAGGCGCAGCACGGCATCACCGACCGGATGGCCGAGGCTGTCATTGATGTTCTTGAAGTGATCCAGGTCAAGGAATAACAAGGCCAGTTCGCGGTCGTTACGCTGCACCCGCTTCAGGGCATGATCGAGCCGCTCGTTGAACAGCAATCGGTTCGGCAGGTCGGTGAGTACATCGTAGTGGGCCAGCTTGCGCAGGCGCTCCTCGGACAGCTTCTTCTCTGAAATGTCGGAGAAAATGCAGATGTACTGCACCGTCTGGCCAGCGTTGTTCCTTACCGCCGACACGTTCTCCCAGGCCGGAAAAATCTCACCACTCTTGGTGCGATTGCGGATTTCGCCGCGCCAGACGCCGGTCTCGTTCAGAGAAGCCCAGAAACTGCGGTAGAACGACTCGTCATGGTAACCAGAGTGCAGCAGGCGTGGCGTCTGGCCGACTGCCTCTTCCGTCGAGTAGCCGGTAATCTCGATAAAGGCGCGGTTGACGCGCAATATCCTGGCGTTGGCGTCGGTTACGAAGATCGCCTCAGGCGTATTGTCGAACACGCCGGCGACAAGCTTCAGGTCTTCCTCCGACCTCTTGCGGGAAGAGATATCACTGATGCTGCCTTGGACATGCACGCCGGACTCCGATGGGATTCTTACCAGGCGGATTTCGCAGGGTATCTCCTCGCCAGAGGCATTGAGATGAGTCCATTCAAAGACCATCACCCTCCCTTCGGTCGCCGAGCGGAGCATCTCCATCGCCTTGACCTCACTCGGGCTGCCGTCCGGCTGAAGCCGTGGGCTCACATCGATCGGGCCCAGCGCCAGAAGCGCTTTGCGCGAAAGACCAAACAGGCGCTCGGCGTTTTCGTTCGCCTCGACGAAGAGACCGGTTTCCCAATCCAATATGACGATGGCATCAGGGGAGTGCTCGAAAAACGTGAATAGGCGTTTTTCACTGGCTTTCCGCCGGGCAAACTCTTCCTGAAACTGCGCGGTGCGCTGATTCACCCGGTTTCGCAGTGCGCGGTTCCAAGTCAGGACGAGCATCAGCAAAATTGCCGCACCTGCAGCCAACTTCCATAGCAGGCCATAGTCGAGGCTCTGTTCGTATTTGATAGTCAGCCAGCGCTGGTAAATGCTGTTGTGTTCGGCCGGCGGGATGGAAAGTAGTGCCTTTTCGAGGATCGATCGCAGCAGCACATGCTCCTTACGCACCGCCATCGCCTGGTCATTGCGGTAGGGCGTTTCACCGGCGACTTTGATCTGGGTAAGTCCTAGTTTCCCCAGGTAGTAGGTGGTGCTCAGGATGTTGCCGACGAAGGCCTCAACATCGCCACTGGACAGCAGACGCAGTCCTTCGCTGGCATTGGCCACCGGCCGCAGCCGAATTGCGGGATAGTGGGTGGCCAGCAGTTCATGGATCGCATAGCCATCGACGACCGCGACGTCCTGCTGGCCAAGGGCATCCAGACCGCTAATGAACGGCGTGTCCGGGCCAGCGAAGATCACGATTGGCATCGTGACGTAGGTGCTGGTGAAGCTCAGATAGTTCTCGCGCTCGGGGGTTCTCTTCACTGAAGACAACATGTCGAGCTCGCCCCTTCTAATCGCATCCAGGGTCTGCTGCCAGTTCAGTTCGGTGGCGGCCTTGAAACGGACGCCGAGGATATCGGAAAGCAGCGCCAGGTAATCCGACGAGATCCCCTGAAACCGGCCCTGGCCATCAACGTACTCGATCGGTGCCCAGTCGATATCGACTCCGACACTGATCACCGGGTGGGCCTGGAGCCAGGCCTGTTCCTCCGCGCTCAGATCGAGGGCGGCGCAGCCGCCCGACGCGAGCCACAACAGCGACAGGACAAGGAGATCCCTTAGGCGGCGCCCGAATAACTGGAGATACAGTGGCCTTTCGCTTTGGACTATCCGCATAAGTCCTGAGATTACCAAAAGTTTCTTGTCCAGCGAGCGCCAGAACAAAACGAGGTTCCCAATGGCTATCGGCGTCCCGCAGCCAAGCTTGATTTGCGTGGCGTGGTCACGTCGGCCGCGATGCACCAAGCCGTGATGCATAACAGCGGGCATCATTGGTGCGTCTTCTGCGACGTTCTCTGAGGTGTTTGCACGACGGTCTAAGAAAGCCGTCTGCCTGCGGCCTGTTCGCTACGCAGGCCGCGGGCAGCCTTACCAAAGGCTATTAACCTCAATGGCACTTACTTAAGCGTTCGGCAGGTAGCCGAATTCGCGAATCTGTTGACGAGCGCGGGCCGTTTGGCGCTCGCGGGGGGGAGGATTGGGTCGCTTCGATTTTCGTGGCGGCCGAGATTACGCTTAGCTGAGCACTTAGCCTGTGTCTTTCAATGATTCGGGTAGTACCTGTGCCATCCAGTCAACGAAGGTACGAATCCGGGTCGAAAGCAGGCGGTTCTCGAGAAAGACCAGGCTGAGCGGTGTCGGTTTTGGTTCGAAGTCCTGCAGCACGATATCCAACTCGCCCCGTCGCACCGCCGGCATGACCTGGTAGCACAGGAACCGGCCGAAGCCGAGCCCGTCGACACAGGCCTCAACCGACGCCTTGACCTGGTTACAGGTCAGTGGGCCGTCGATGCTGACCGTCAACGACTTCCCGCCGTCGTTGAAGCGCCACGCTGAAGCCGCGGATAACCCGGTGAAGCGGATGCAGGGAAGCTCCGACAACGCCTCCGGCCGCACGGGCCGACCGTGCGTTCTCAGAAGGTCCGGGCT
Source organism: Sedimenticolaceae bacterium (assembly GCA_049669185.1). Lineage (GTDB taxonomy): Bacteria > Pseudomonadota > Gammaproteobacteria > Chromatiales > Chromatiaceae > Thiosocius. The sequence goes on from JBATKF010000362.1 coordinate 8,847, forward strand.
GGCACAGGTAAGCTGTCGAATGTGACCGACCCGCCTCGCGATCAGCGATGAGTCGGCCAACGGGGCGATGCGGATCGCGACATCGATGCCTTCCTCCAGCAGGTCAATTGTCCGGTCCAGTAGCAGAAGCCTGATGCGTACCGAGGGATAGCGCTGCAGGTAGGTGTTGATCGCCGGTGCGACGTGCATCTCGCCGAAACGCACGGGTGCGGTCACATTGATCAGGCCGCTGGGCGTTGTCTGCTGCCGTCCCAGCATGGCCTCTGCGTCGTCGATTTCCGCGAGTATTCGGCGGCAGCTCTCTAGATAGAACCTGCCTTCCTCGGTGAGCGATAGCCTGCGGGTCGTACGATTGAGCAGGCGGGCCTGTAGCTTCTCTTCGAGGCTGGCGAGTATCCGTACCACGGAGGGCAACGACTTGCCGATTGCCTCTGCTGCGGCCGTCAGGCTTCCGCGTTCGGCGATCTGCACGAATACCGACATGGCCTGCAGCTTGTCCACGCGCCTCGATTATTCCGAAAAATGGAGTACTTAAGTAA
>JBATKF010000363.1:0-6132 GCA_049669185.1 Sedimenticolaceae bacterium
GGGGTGCACGGAGTGGAAGGCGGTGAAGGCGTAGTCGACACTACGTCGAATCGCCTGCAACGAGTACGCCCCGTCAGGGCGAGGGTATCGGGGGCCGCAGCAGGAAATCGGTGAGCTATGCAGGCTAGGATCGCAGGCGATAGACCAGACCGCCCTGGAGGTTGCGCATCTCGAACAAGTCCTGGTGTCCGCTCATGGATTCGGTCGAACCCAGGAACAGATGACCGCCAGGATGCAGTGCCCGGGCGATTCGCATGATGATTTCGCGTTTGCGTTCCTGCGAAAAATAGATCAGCACATTGCGGCAGAAGATTACATCGAACCGGCCCAGCAGATCGAACGGTTGCAGCAGATTGAAGGGCCGAAAACTCACGCGCTGGCGATAAAGAGGCAACAGCTCGATGCAGCCCTGCTGCTCGCGAAAATAGCGCCGCCGCTGATCGTCGCTGAGTCCGCGCGCGGCCGAGACCCCGCAGTAGTTCGCAGCCTGCGCCTGCGCCAGCGCAGTCGCCGAGATATCGGTACCGAGGATCTGATGATCCAGACTGCGCCGTACCCGCCCGAGCTGCATGGCATCCTGCAGACTGATCGACACCGTGTAGGCCTCCTGGCCGGTCGACGCGGCAGCCGACCAGATGCGCAGCGAGCTGCGCTCGGTCTCGGCAAGGATGCCATCGGTCAATATGCGAAAATGGACCGAGTCACGAAACCAGAACGTCTCGTTGGTCGTCATCGCATCCACGACCGCGGTCTGCAGGTCGCCATGGTCGGCCGCTGACAGTCTGTCGATCAGTTCCGCGAAGCCGGTGATACCGAAACAGGTCAGCAGGCGCCCAAGCCGGCTGACCACCAGATATCCCTTATCCGGACCCAGACGGATACCGACGCGCTGCTCGAGGAAATCGTGAATGACCGCGTACTGCGCGGGGCTCAGCTTATGAGCCGCAGTAGGTTCCATGAATCCGCTGTCGGGTAATGGCGTCAAGCGATTGCCCGGCGCTCTTTGGCGTGTTGCCGCAGTTGCTCCTGCACGACCATGGCCAGCGTGTCGGGCTCCCATTTAGGCAAGAAGTCGTTGGCACCGACCATGTGCCCCATCGATTGATTGAAGTCCCCACTCAGCGAGGTATGCAGGATCACATGCAGATGCGATAGCCGGGGATGCGCGCGAATGGCCCGGGTCAGTGAATAGCCGTCCATGCGTGGCATTTCCACATCGGAGATCACCAGCGCCAGCCAGTTCTCGACATCTCTGCCCTCATCGAGCCAGGCCTGCAGTTGATCGAAGGCCTGTTGGCCGTCGCTCGCCGCGGTGAATTCGACGCCCAGCTGGCCGAGCACACGGGCCACCTGATCACGCGCCACGCCAGAGTCGTCGACCATCAGCACATGCTGTGGAAAATCGCGCTGGAATTCCCCGATCACTCCTGCCGAAACCTCGCCCTGGCCGCCGACGACCTCTTTCAATACCTTCTCGATGTCGATGATCTCGACCAATTCCTCGTCGACCTGGGTGACGGCCGTCAGGTAGGTGCGCTGCGCGGCCCCCCTGGGTGGCGGCAGGACATCCTCCCAGTTCCGATTGACGATGCGATCGACCGAGTCGACCAGGAAGCCCTGAACCTTGCGGTTGTATTCCGTGACGATGACAAATTTTTCACGATGATCTTCGAGCGGCGACGCACCCATGGCGCGCCCGAGGTCTATCACTGCTATGGTCCTGCCGCGCATGGCGGCGATCCCGAGCACCGCTGTATGCGAGTGTGGCAGTACGGTCAGTGGCGGACACCGGATCACTTCCTGCACCTTAAAGACATTGATGCCGAAGCGCTGACGACCCGCGAGACGAAACAGCAGCAGCTCGAGGCGGTTGTAGCCGGCCAGCCTGGTGCGCAAATCCACGCCGTCGAGTACCCCTGCCATGGCGCGCGCCCCTCCCCAAAACCGCATCCTGAGTGCTCAGCGTAGCGGCTTGGGAACGCCAAGCTTTAACCTGAAGAATCGGCATGAACCTTGCTGACTTTCAACGTATGCGATCCATCAGACGGAAAACCGACGCCGCGGCGGTGCTCCTGTTGACGCTGGCCAGCTATGGGACAAGCGCCGATGACGAGCAAGTGCAATCTCATGCGAGCATTCGTGCCGCGGCCGAGCAGCACGTCCTCGCCCAGGCCGACAGGTTTGCCGGCGACCCCGAGGTCAACATCCGCGGTCTGGACAGCCGCCTCAAGCTGGCGGCGTGCGACGAACCGCTGGAGACCTATGATTCGCCGAATGGCCTCAACGGTGGTCGCGGGGTGGTCGGTGTGCGCTGCAATGGCGCCAAGCCGTGGAAGATCTATGTCCCGGTGCATGTGGCGCTGATAGACCGCGTGGTGGTCAGTCGTCGCCCCCTGGTCAAGGGGCAAACGCTGCGAGACGCAGACCTGACGCTCAGTGAGGCGGACACCTCGGAACTGCGCAAGGCCTATTTCTCACGCATCGAGGATGTGGTCGGTCTGCGCGCCAAACGGTCGGTCGCGAGCGGCACCACTTTGCACGCCGGACTGCTGCAGCGCGCCCAGCTGATCAAGCGCGGCGGACAGGTCGAGATCGTCGCGATCAGCGGCGGCCTCCAGGTCAGGATGCGTGGCAAGGCCTTGGCCGATGGCAGTCTCGGTGACCGCATCCGGGTGGAGAATCTCAGCTCCGGACGGGTTGTCAGCGGCACCGTGGTCAGCAGCGGCGTGGTGCATGTCCTAAACTGACGGCGAGGCCGTGTCGGCTTCATGTCCGAAACGACTAATTTCGGAATGAATTTCACGACTTAGGCTCGCTGAGTAAAGTCCGTCAAAAGTCGGACGATACAGGGGGCGTGCAACCAACGAAGGTGTGAAATGGGCATCGAAATCAATGGAAACAGCGGGCGACCGCCGCAAGAGGCCGTTGAAGCCAGCAAATCGCAGGCGACCACCGGCCAGCGGGCCGGCCAATCCAATGCCGGCGCCAAGAACGCCCCCACGGGGGATCAGTTGCAGCTGTCGAATCAGGCCGCGCAGCTCCAGGCCCTCGAGGCCGAGATCGCCAACCTGCCGGTCGTCGACACCCAGCGGGTACAGGATGTGCAGCGCACCCTGGCGACCGGATCCTTCGAGATTCAGCCGGCACGCGTGGCCGACAAGATGCTGAGCTTCGAGGCGGGACTCAGTAAGGCCGAGTAATCGTGGACCGCACTCAGCTCTCCAAGGCCTTCACCGCGACCGTCCAGGCGAGCCTGCACGGCCTGCAGTCGCTCGAGCCGGTGCTTGAGCAGGAACTGACCGCGCTGGGCGGACGTAATGCCGCCGCACTCGACCGCATCGTCGCCGGCAAACTCGAGCTGCTGCGTCAGATCGAACACAGCGTCCATGCGCGTGATCGCCTGCAGGAGGTCGCAGGCTTCACACAGGGCCTCGACGGCGGCAAGCAGCTGGTCGAGGCCTTCGACCAGGACGCGCTGACGGCGGAATGGGGCGCGCTGGTCGCATTGGCGCAGCGGATCGCTGTGCTCAATGACCGCAATGGCCAACTCGCGATGCAGGGGCAGCGCGCGACCCGCACTGCGTTATCTATCCTGACTGGTCGCAAAGATCGCCAAGACACCTACAGCACCCTGCGGCACGGCCGCGACGCCGCTACACGTTACTCCCTCGGCAAGGTCTGATTCGCTATCGACTCGTAGCGAATGGCCTTAGTGGCCGTTCCCTGCTAGTTCGCGTTTAACCTGAACCATCGCCCGCATCAGCGAAAATACTCCAGTTCAACCTGGAACGGTGTGCTACCCGGAACCGTGCGCAGCACCGCACTGTGGCGCTGCCAGACCCCGCCCAGCAGGGTCTCCAACTCGGGCAGGAATAGCCGCGCACTGCGTACGTCGTAGATGCTCACGTGCAGATCGTCGCGATAGTCCTCATTCAACGCCTGCCTCAGCGCAAAGCGGATCGGATTAACGGACACGAGCTCGAAGACGGCGCCGACAGGCTGGACCAGGTTGCTCGGCTGCCAGATCAGCGCATAGGGCACAGTCAGCTCCTGGGTTCTCTCCGAATAGTCGGCGATCACTGTCGGATCGCCGCCGTCGATCACATAGGGCGGCTCACCATTGATATTGCCCGCGGTGGCGTAACGGCAGACATGATAGCGCGCCTGGTTGGCAAGCACGGTACCGCTGCTCGAGCGCAAGGGCGCACAGACGGTATCACCACAGCCCACCAGCAGGGTGTTCTGCCAGACCAGCTGGGTGTAGTGGCCACACGCGGAGATCGAACAGGCGCCGGTCGCAAAGTCGTAGCCGCGATACTCGTCGGCCCAGAGTCCGACCGCCTCACCGATGCTGAAGTCCAGACCGGTCGAGTACGCCAGGTTCTCGCCCTCGTTCACCCGGTCGTTGCTGTGCGCCCACACGCATTGTTTCGCATAGGCCTCGGCACTGTCGGCAAGCGGCTGATCCCAATTCAGCAGCGGCAGCGGAGGGTCCGCAACCGGCTGCCCAGGGTAATCCCCCGCATTGACGTCCTCGCGGACCTGGTTATGACTCTGCAACGCAGCGGCTGGATCGCCAGCCCAGGCGGCGGACTGCAGACAGAACGTGATCCCGAGGACCAGATTGAGCGTGCGCGACATCGTACCGGACCCCCCATGGATCAGCTGGCGGTGATTCCCCGCTCGACGGGTGGATCTGAATCCGCATCACACAGTTGTCAGATTAGTCGAGGCGCGGCGGGCCTTCCATCCAAGATGGTCGGTCTTGGGCTGGCTGTCACAATGCGCCGACGGCTACGGCGTCCCCAGCGGCTGCCAGGGCCGACGAATCGTGAACAACGGCCCGCGAGCTTCCAGCCGAAGCAGGCAAGCCGCTGAAAAACATCGGGTTGTGCCGTGGCGAGGGATGCGTCGGCGCGGTCAGTCGTCAGAGCTGCAAAATAATGCGACACATAGCTTGTCGATTTCGATGGGCAATGTTCCCCCACGCCAAGCTCTTTGGCACTCGCCGCGGTATATAATGGCGTCGTTTTTGCGTCTCCGCGACAGGTCTTGTCGAGGGCGCGAATCACGTCGCCCCCGTAGCTCAGCAGGATAGAGCAACCGCCTCCTAAGCGGTAGGTCGGACGTTCGAATCGTCTCGGGGGCACCATTCTCCTTCCGCTAGGCAGGGCCCGGCCGCCGTGGAAATCTGGCAGATCTTCGTTCTCGCCCTGGTGGGCGTGCTCGCCGGCTGGCTCAATGTACTGGCCGGCGGCGGCTCGCTGCTGACCGTGCCGGTGATGTTGTTCATGGGGGTGCCGGGGCCGGTCGCCAACGGCACCAACCGGATCGCCATCCTGGCACAGAGCATCACGGCGGTGACCACCTTCCGCCGCCGCGGCTTCGCGGACTTCCGCCTCAGCCTGAGCCTGGCCAGTGCCGCCGCACTCGGCGCCGTCGGCGGTGCCTCGGTCGGCGTACAGCTCGAAGGCGAGTGGTTCGACCGCGTCCTGGCGCTGGTGATGATCGGGGTCATGATCCTGATGGCGACCGGCCACGACAAGGTCAAGCCGGTCAGCGCCGAGGCCCGGGCGGGCAACCTGCTGCTCGGTCATCTGTTGATGGTCGGCGCCGGTTTCTGGGGCGGCTTCATCCAGATCGGCGTCGGTTTCATCCTGATGCCGATTTTGCACCGCGTGATGGGGCTCGACCTGGTGCGAGTCAACATGCACAAGGTGTTCATCGTGCTGGTCTATACCCTGGTCGCGCTGGCCGTTTTCGCATCGCAGCTCGAGTTGCTGTGGTGGACCGGGCTGGGCCTGGCGGTCGGCAACTCCATCGGCGGCTGGCTCGGGGCTCACACGACCGTTACGCACGGCGAAACCCTGATCCGCCGGGTGCTTTACCTGGCATTGTCAGCCTTTATCATCAAACTGTTATTTTTCTGACGCTCCACCCGGCAGGCGGGGATATCCCGCACCCGCCCTCCCGATCGAGACCGACCATGCGTTTTGCCGAGAATCCCTGACTTGTCACCGCTGCGTGTTGCTCTCCTGCTCTCGGCCGGGCTGCTGGGCGCCTGCATGACCGTGGCTGATCGACCGGATCCGCCGGCCTTCGCCGAGACCGCCGGCTTCAGCGCGCCGCCGC
>JBATKF010000364.1:0-12450 GCA_049669185.1 Sedimenticolaceae bacterium
GTATCCGCCGCACCCGAGACGGCCCAGGCGGCCGTTACCGAAGCGGTGCAACCCGCGGTGGCGTCGCGGCCGCCGGGCGAGAAACAGCCCTCGCGGAGACCAATTGCCACGTTGCCGTCGGATGCACAGCGCAGCAAGCCACACGCCAGTCCCGGGGTGCGTCGTTTCGCACGGGAACTGGGCGTGGATCTCTACCGTGTGTCGGGTTCGGGGACCAAGGGTCGCATCACCAAGGAAGACGTCCAGGGTTTCGTAAAGCGGTCGCTGGCCGAAGGGGCCGCCGCTACCGCGCCCACGAGCGGCGGCACCGGAGCGCTGGCACTGCCAGGCATGCCCGAAGTGGATTTCAGCAAGTTCGGTGAGGTCGAAGAACAGCCGCTCGGGCGGATCAAGAAACTCAGCGGCGCCCACCTGCACCGCAGCTGGTTGAATGTCCCGCATGTCACGCAGTTCGACGAGGCCGACATCACGGAGCTGGAGGCGTTTCGCAAGGCGAACAAGGACGCCGCCGCGAAGGCCGAGGTCAAGCTCACCTTCATGCCCTTCCTGATGAAGGCCGTGTGCAAGGCATTGGCTGAATTCCCGCAGTTCAATAGCGCGCTGTCCCCCGATGGTGAACGGCTGATCCTGAAGAAGTACGTGCATATCGGGGTCGCGGTCGATACGCCGAACGGCCTGGTCGTTCCGGTAGTGCGCGACGTCGACCGCAAGGGCATCTTCGACCTGGCGGCTGACCTCGGTGAGGTGAGCGCGAAGGCCCGCGCGGGTAAGCTGGCACCGGCCGATATGCAGGGTGGCTGCCTCTCGATCTCCAGTCTGGGCGGTATCGGCGGCACCCAGTTTGCGCCTATCGTCAACGCCCCCGAGGTTGCGATCCTTGGCATCTCGCGCGCCGCGATGCAGCCCAAATGGGACGGCCAGGCGTTCGCGCCGCGCCTGATAATGCCGTTCAGCCTATCTTACGATCACCGTGTCATCGACGGCGCCGAGGGTGTGCGCTTCACGACATACCTGGGCCTTCTGTTGGAGGACATCCGACGCCTGCTGTTGTGACCGGCGGCACGCCGTATTAGGAGAGCCTGGGGAGCTGTGCGCCGGGCAATGCACAACATTGACAGGGTTGCCGTGCATCCCCCGTGCTTTGCTGCGGTAATAGCATTCCGATTAAGGTCCGCCTTACCGGATGGGTTGGAAACCCCAGATTCGAGATAGGACGACGGCTTCGACTCAGTGAAATCACCTGGATTATGCGCACTGGGATTTATTTCGACAGCCGTTCGGTAGAGTACGAGGCAGCCGTTGACCGGCTGGTGAGATTTTCGGGCTAAAGGAGCGTGTATGGTCAAGCAAGGCGAAGTGGCGGACATTCGCACCGAGGTAGTGGTGCTAGGCGCGGGTCCGGGCGGTTACACAGCGGCCTTTCGTGCGGCTGATCTCGGCAAACAGGTGGTGTTGATCGAACGCTACGCAAGCCTGGGCGGCGTCTGTCTGAATGTCGGTTGTATACCCTCGAAGGCCCTGCTGCATACGGCCGAGGTGATCAACGAAGCCGCCGAGCTGGAAAACATGGGCGTGCGCTTCACGCAGCCGCGGATCGATCTGGACAAGATGCGGATCGGCAAGGACAAAGTGGTCGGCAAGCTGACCGGTGGGCTGGCCGCGTTGGCCAAGCAGCGCAAGGTGCAGGTCGTCACCGGCGTTGCCAGGTTCACGGATCCACGTCACCTCGAGGTGCAGACCGCCGAGGGCCTGACCCGCATCGAATTCGAGCATTGCATCATTGCCTGCGGTTCCAGCCCGGTAAAGATCCCCGGTTTTCCCAACGACGATCCGCGCCTGATCGATTCCACTGGCGCCCTGGCCCTCAAAGACATCCCGAAAAAGATGCTGATCGTCGGTGGGGGCATCATCGGTCTCGAGATGGCGTCCGTGTATGCCACGCTGGGCACCGAGGTCGATATCGTCGAGCTGCTGGACGGCCTGATCCCGGGTGTCGACCGCGACTTGGTCAAACCGTTGCAGAAACGTCTCGAGAAGCAGGTCAGCAGCATTCTGTTGAAGACCAAGGTCAGTGACATCAAGGCGCAGAAGAACGGGCTCAAGGTGTCGTTCGAAGGTGACCAGGCGCCGGATCCGAAGCTCTATGACCGGGTGCTGGTCGCGGTAGGCCGCACGCCAAACGGCAGGCAAATCAATGCCGAGGCGGCCGGCGTTCAGGTCGACGAACGCGGTTTCATCCCGACCGACGCGCACATGCGCACCAATGTCCCGCACATCTATGCAATTGGCGATGTCGTAGGCAACCCGATGCTGGCCCACAAGGCGACGCACGAGGGCAAGACCGCGGCCGAGGTGATCGCCGGCCTGCCGGCGCTGTTCGACCCGGTCACCATCCCCAATGTCGCCTACACCGATCCGGAGGTTGCCTGGATGGGCCTTACGGAGACCGAGGCCAAGGCCCAGGGCATCGAGATCGAGAAGGGCGTCTTTCCCTGGGCCGCGTCGGGCCGGGCACTGGGCATCCATCGCGAAGAGGGTCTGACTAAACTGATCTTCGATGCCAAGACCAAGCGCCTGATCGGGGCAGGGATCGTCGGCCGCAGCGCCGGCGAGCTGATCGGCGAGACCGTGCTCGCCATGGAGATGGGCGCGGACGCGGAGGACATCGGTCTGACCATCCATCCGCATCCGACGCTCAACGAGACGGTATGCTTCGCCGCCGAGATGGCCGAGGGTACGATCACGGATCTGATGCCACCGAAAAAGCGCTGAGTGCAGTTCAGGGAGCCGGTTTCCGATACAACGATCGCCTCCGTGGACGAACAGACGCGGCCGCGGCACGCGCCTGTTCGACCCTACGATTCAGGATGTGGGAGTGCGTGAACCATCGTCCCGAGTGCTGGTCTGACAACTCCTGAAGTCCATCCCAGCAGGGGTGCGCCACCGACACAGTTCCCCTTTCTTGAAACGAGGCAAGCGTGATCCCCCTCCTAAAACCCTTCGTCAGCGTCGCCAGGCTGGGCCTGACCATCGCGGCGCTGTGCGCGACCCCGGGCTGGGCCGCGCCCCCGACCGCGGTGATCGTCGCCAAGGTGCAGCAGGTCAGCTTCGAGGACCGCATCGAGGCGCTGGGTACGTTGCGCGCCAACGAGTCGGTCGAGCTTACTGCATCCGTCACCGAGACGGTGAGCGCGCTGTACTTCGATGACGGGCAGCGGGTGGCGGCCGATACCCTGCTGGTCGAGATGACCAGCACCGAAGAGCACGCCCAGCTCGAAGAGGCCCAATCGCTGCTCGACGAGGCCGCGCGACAGTACCGTCGCGTGCAGTCTCTGGCTACCCAGGGCACGGCATCGCAGTCGCTGCTCGATGAACGACGGCGTGAACTCGAGACCGCGCGTGCGCGCCTGGCTGCGATCGAGTCGCGTCTGTCTGATCGCTTGATCAAGGCGCCGTTTGACGGCGTGCTGGGCCTGCGCAAAATCAGCGTCGGAGCGCTGGTCGAACCGGGTGACCTGATCACCACGCTCGATGATGACACGCAGATGAAGCTCGATCTCGCGGTGCCCAATGTTTATCTCGGGAGCCTGCGGCCGGGCCTGGGGGTTGTGGCGACGACACGCGCCTACGGTGAACGCGAGTTCACCGGCGAGGTCCGCAGTATCGACAGCCGTGTCGACCCAGTGACCCGGTCCGTACAGGTGCGGGTGATGCTGCCGAATCCGGAACGCCTGCTCAAGCCCGGCATGCTGATGCAGGTGACGCTGCGCAAGGACCCGCGTGAGACCCTGGTCATCCCGGAAGCGGCGCTGATGCCGCTGGGGCGCGAGCAGTATGTCCTGATCGCCTCGCCGGATGGCGATCAGCACAAGGCGGAGCGGCGGCGCATCGTTATCGGCTCACGGCGTCCTGGGGAGGTCGAGGTAATCGACGGTCTGAAAGAAGGCGATTGGGTTATCACCGAGGGCACCCTGCGCGTTCGCCCGGGCGAGCAGGTCGACGTGCGGGCCGTCGATGATGGTTCGAGGACACTGCGCGAGCTGCTGCAGGACGAGTCCGGCACGGCGCAGGACCAGCCATGATCCTTTCCGACCTGTCGGTCACCCGTCCGGTCTTGGCCTCGGTGATGTCGCTGCTGCTGATCGCATTCGGGATCATCGCGTTCGACCGCCTACCTCTGCGCGAGTATCCGGATATCGATCCCCCGGTCGTATCCGTCGAGACCCTGTATCCGGGCGCGGCCGCCAACGTCGTCGAGACCCGCGTCACCCAGGTCATCGAAGACCGCATCGCGGGTGTCGAGGGTATTCAGTTCATCGAATCACGCAGTGAGGACGGGCGCTCGGCGATCACCGTTGAGTTCGATGTCGCCCGGGATATCGACGGGGCCGCAAACGACATCCGGGACCGGGTCTCTACCGTGCTGGACGATCTGCCGGACGAGGCCGATCCGCCAGAGATCCAAAAGGTCGACAGCAACGAAGACGTGATCATGTGGCTCAACCTGGTCAGCGACCGCATGACCGTGCCCGAGCTGTCCGACTACGCGAGGCGCTATCTCGTCGACCGGTTCTCTGTACTCGATGGCGTGGCCCGGGTGCGCGTCGGTGGCGGTCAGACCTTCGCGATGCGCATATGGCTCGATCGCCGCGAGCTGGCGGCCCGAAGGCTGTCGGTCAGCGATGTCGAGAATGCCCTGCGTGCGGAGAACCTCGAGCTTCCGGCAGGCAGTCTGGATTCGCTCGACCGGCAGTTCACCGTGCGCGTGGCGCGCAACTTCCGCACGGCGCAAGACTTCGCGCAGCTGGTGCTCGCGCGCGGTGATGATGGCTATCTGGTCAGGTTGGCCGATGTCGCAAGGGTCGAGAAGGGCGCCGACGAAGATCGCACCTTCTTTCGGGGCAACGGCATACCCATGGTCGGGATCGGCATCATCAAGCAGTCCACGGCCAACACCATCGAGGTGGCCGAGGCGGCCAAGCGGGAGATGGCGCAGATAAACGCCAGCCTGCCCGACGGTATGGATATCAAGCAGAGCTACGACACCTCGGTGTTCGTCAAGGGCGCCATCAAGGAGGTCTACAAGACCCTGGCGATCGCCATTGCGCTGGTGGTCGGCGTTATTTTCCTGTTCCTGGGCAGCGCCCGGGCCATGCTGGTGCCGGCGGTCACGGTGCCGGTGTCACTCGTCGCGACCTTCCTGGTGCTGTGGATGCTGGGCTTCTCGATCAATATCCTCACGCTGTTGGCGCTGGTGCTGGCGATCGGTCTGGTCGTAGACGATGCAATCGTGGTGATCGAGAATATTCACCGGCGCATGGAGCGCTACGGTGAGACGCGACTGGTCGCTGCCTTTCGCGGTGCACGCCAGGTCGCCTTCGCGGTGATTGCGACTACTATCGTTCTGGTCGCCGTATTCGTGCCGATTGCGTTCCTGCAGGGCGACGTCGGCAGATTATTCTCCGAGTTCGCGCTGACTATGGCCGCAGCCGTGGGTTTCTCGAGTTTCGTCGCTCTGTCGCTGTCGCCGATGCTGGCCTCGCAGCTGCTGCCGAGCGACATGGGCGAGGGCCGACTGGTACATGCGGTCGACCTCGTCTTCGGGCGCGTCCGCGACGGTTATGAATGGCTGCTGCGCGGGGCGCTGCGGCACAAATGGTTGGTGGGCGTCATCTTCATCGCGATCCTGGCCGGCAGTCAGTGGCTGCTCGAAGAGATCCCCAGCGAGTACGCACCGAAAGAAGACCGCGGTGCCTTCTTCGTACTGGTCAACGGCCCGGAAGGCGCCACCTACGAGTACATGAAGGAATACATGGACGAGATCGAGCGGCGCATGCTGCCGCTGGTCGAGGCCGGAGAGGTCTCGCGCCTACTGGTCCGTGCGCCGCGCACCTTCAGCAACTTCGAGATCTTCAATAGCGGCATCGTGATCAACGTGCTCGCCGACTGGGGACAGCGGCGCTCCGCCTGGGAGATCATGGCCGACGTCAGGCAGCGGCTCGCCGACCTCCCCGGAGTGCGCGCCTTTCCGGTGATGCGCCAGGGCTTCGGTGCACGCATCCAGAAACCGGTGCAGTACGTGATCGGCGGGGGCACATACGCAGAACTGGCGCAGTGGCGGGACCTGCTGCTGGAGAAGATCGAGGAATCCAATCCGGGCCTCGAGGGTGTCGACTGGGACTACAAGGAGACCAAGCCCCAGCTTCAGGTCGTGGTCGACTACGACCGCGCCGCGGATCTCGGTGTGACCATAGGCGATCTCGGACGCACGCTCGAGACCATGTTGGGGTCGCGACGGGTCACCACCTATATCGACGAGGGCGAGGAGTACGACGTGATACTCGAGGGCGAACGCGGCGAACAGCGCACGCCGACCGACCTGTCCAACATCTACGTGCGTTCGCAGCGCTCCGATCAGCTGATCCCGCTGGGCAACCTGGTACGCCTGGAAGAGATCGCCGACTCGATTGCACTCAACCGCTACAACCGGGTCCGCGCGATCACCATCGAGGCCAACCTGGCCGAAGGCCTTTCCCTCGGAGAGGCGCTGGACTACCTCGACGGCCTGGTGAGCGAGCACCTGCCCGGCAAGGTGATTGTCGACTACAAAGGGCAGTCGCAGGACTTCAAGGCGACCGGCGGCTCGGTGGTGTTCGTCTTCATGCTCGGTGCGCTGGTGGTGTATCTGGTCCTCGCGGCGCAGTTCGAGAGCTGGATACATCCGCTGGTGATCATGCTGACCGTGCCGCTGGCGATCGCCGGCGCGCTGCTCGGTCTGTACCTCAGTGGCATGACGCTCAACCTGTACAGTCAGATCGGTCTGATCATGCTGGTCGGCCTGGCGGCGAAGAACGGCATCCTGATCGTCGAGTTTGCCAATCAGCTGCGCGATGCCGGGCATGAGTTTCACCAGGCGCTGCTCGAGGCGACTGAGGTCCGTTTCCGTCCGATCGTCATGACCGGGATCACGACCGCGGCCGGTTCCATACCCCTTCTGCTGTCGTCCGGCCCGGGTGCCGAGACCCGCGCGGTGATGGGCACGGTGATCCTGTACGGCGTATTGGCCGCGACCGTATTCACCCTGTTCGTAGTGCCGGTTGCCTATGATTTATTGGCGCGTCGCACCGGCTCTCCAAAGCAGATGCAGCGGCGCCTCGATGCCGAACTCGGCGCGAGCGAAGATCGCTAAACGAATAGTTTGCTGCGCGCCGCCTCGGTGATCGCCGAGACCGCGGGATGCTTGATGCGGCGCTCTGCTGAGATCGCGAAAAAGCGCTCGGTGATCTCATCGGTGCGGCCGATTACGCTGACGCCGTACTTCTGTAGCACATCCTGTTCGACTGCGGTCGGCGAGGTAAAGACACCACTGCCTCCCTCGCCGAATGCCTTCATCAAGGCGCGGTCTTCGAACTCTGCGACAACGCGCGGACTGATGCCGTTGCGGTCGAACCAGTTCTGCAGGTCGCGGCGCAGGTTACTGCCGCTGCTGGGCATCAACATCGGATGGCCGTCGAGACTGTTCGGAAATGCCGCGCGCAGCGCGTCGGCCTGTGCTGCGGTCGCGAAGAAACTGATGCCTGATTCGCCCAACGTGTGATTATAGGCGCGGATGTTCAGGGCCGGATTGATCGGGCTGTCTGCCAGCACCATGTCCAGCTTGTGGACCGACAGGTCCGCCAGCAGGTCGACCAGCGGTGCCTCGTGACAGATCATGCGCACCGGCTGGTCCAGCTTCAGGACGGGCTCTAGTACGCGAAACGCCAGCAGCTTGGGGACCACCATGGCCACGCCTATGCGCACGGTCGTCGCCGATCCCGGCGTGTGTCCGGCGAGCGCATCCTGCAGCTCGATCCCCAGACGGAACATCTCGTCGGCGTAGGAGAACACCAGGCGCCCGGTCTCCGTCAGCACCAGGTTGCGACCCTCGCGACTGAACAGCTTCGCACCCACCTGCTCCTCGAGATCACGCAGCTGTCCGCTGATGGTCTGCGGCGTCAGGTAGAGGGTCTCAGCGGCGCGGGCGATGGAGCCATGGCTGGCCACCGACCAGAAGTAGCGCAAGTGCTTCAGATTCAGCTTCAGATTCAGCATGCCATTTGATCTCGGACGGATGGGTGCAGGATACGCGGACGCCGTGGGTGGAGGCGAGCGGTACCGGCGCGGTCGTCAATTCGCAGTCACCGGCGAGACGAACCCCTCCGGTTTGACCGCCAGGATCGAGGCCGCCGCGGTCTGCAAGACCTCCTCCGCGGTGTTGCCGATGAAGAAGCCCGGTATCCCGGTCCGGCCTACGGTGCCCATGACGATCAGGTCTGCGTCGGTGCGCTCAGCGACCGCACGGATGCTCGGTGCGGGCTCGCCCTTGATCAAATGCACGCCGGGCGACTCCCTGTTCATGTCATAGGCGCTGAGCAATAGGTCGAGGCTTTCCTCGTGATGGAAACGGGTCTGATCGACCAGTTGTTCCAGATCGGATTGCGTCAGGCGCGCGCGTCCTTCGCTGAGGATGGATTCTCCATACATTCGCCACGCATGGACAACGCTCGGCTTCGCCCCTTCTTGCTCGGCCAGCGAGGTAGCCAGGTCCATCACCAGACGGGCACAGCCGGCACGTGTCGGCTCTACGGGATCGACCGCGGCCAGCACCTGGCGATAGGGGGTATACGCTGTCTGCCGTTCGATCCACATCGGACAGGGGCATTTGCGCAACAGGTGCATGTCGGTGCTGCCGAGCAGGCGGCCGGACAGACCTTGCGGCGGGCGCGCTGGTTTGACGACCAGATCGTAGCCGTTTTGCAGCACGGCGCGGATCACCTCTACGAATGGCGTACCCGATATCACGCGGGTGGGAACCAGTTTATCCCTCTCCTCGAACGGTGCGATCAGCCGCTCCAGGTCGTCGCGGCGGCGCTCCTGCAGGAGGCCGTTCAGGTCCAGGCCGAACTGCTGTTCGATCCCTGGCGGTGAATCCTGCGCCTCGATCACGTCGATCAGGGTCAGGCGCGCCTGATTGCGTCTGGCGAGGTCGACTGCGCGTTCGAGTGCCGCACCGGATACGGTCATCCCGTCGGCAAAATAGAGGATGCTCTTGAAACGTCTCATGGTTCACCTCCGGAGCGTCAGTTTGGGCAATGAAATGGCCGGGAGCAGCATTGAGCAGAGGCTCAAACACAGCGCACCCACGGCGCTAAGCGACAACAACGGGATGGGCCGCTGGGCGTCCTTCTGCCAGTTGGATGGCGAACGCAGCGGCGCATGGCGGAAGTCCCGCCGCCGAACGGTGCCATCGAGCCTTTCCCGAGCGGCTCGAAGTCTCTGCCGCTGCAACGTTCCCAACGTGTGCGCATCAACTATGAGGCTCGCCAAGAAAAAGAAAAAATCGAATTGATGGTCTTAAATATTCGAAAAAATCGAACCGTTAATCATCGCGATGGCGTGCTCGGCGGCAGACTCGGGCGGTATGCAGCGCAGCGTTTTGTGGCCCTGTGGAACGTTGGTTCCCCAGGGGGGTGGCCCGCGTATGTCTCCAAAAGAAAAGAGTGCGGCCGAAGTGAAACAGGCCGGTGCAAACGCAGACGTTGAGAATGATGCAGCGAACCAATGGCACCAATGCGCCTTCGCGCACTATGCGGTTCAGCACGCAGTTGGGGGCTGCGATGCGTCGGCGAACCAAGGCGGAGGAGGTTTCTCCGCCGTGTCGCCGACGGATCAGGCGGAGTGGCGATGCTGCATCAGCATGCGACGATGCAGCGTCCGGCCGGTGCGCTCCAGCGTCCTTATCGCTGCGATCTCGGGATCGGATTGCACCTCCTCTACCTCGAACGGGTCGCCGTATCGTGGGTAGGTCTCTACCCTAAACTGGGTCAAAGTGGTCCCGCGGGAGTCCTTGATGCGCCAGCTGGATATACGCAGTTCGGCGATCGCGAAGCTCACGCTGGACAGCGCGAAAGTCACCAGGTGGCGTACCCTTGGAACCAGACTGTCCTGGTCGACATCGATGTGCATCCGCATGCTTTACCTCCGTTGCTCAGGCGACCAGATCCAGCGTACCGACGTGGCGCGGTAACGGGGCGGCGCGCGTCTCCGGACTGTTGCGCAGCAGGCAGCCGACGCCGCCGAGATAGCGCAGTGCGTCGCCGTCGACCAGTTCGACCGGCAGACCCTGCTGTCCGGCCAGGCGGATCAGCTCTACGCGCAGATCCAACGGTGCGACATTGGCTCCACCGCAGCTGGGACAGTGTCCCGGTGCCATTGCCTGGGGATCGCCATCGCCGCAGCTGCTACAGACCCACCCTTTGGACGCGGCATAGTTGTGACTCATCACCAGGGTATCGGCGCGACGCTCGCGCAATGCCGACAGCGTAGCGGCAGTGCCGGCGACCGCCGATCCCCGCGCACGGATGCCACGCAGCAGACGTGCCGCTGTCGCCTCCGACACACCGCTCTCGAACTCTTCGAAGGCCGCCATCGAGACTGATGCGGCCTGTTTCAGATTGCACGTGGTCGGCAGAGGCAGCGTCTGCACCAGACGCGCGCGGTGGGCGGGGGCGAGCAGGTCGTAAAGTTCCTCGCAGAGCTGCGGATCACCCGCCAAGAACAGGTAGCTGCGTCCCGCGGCCTGCAGCACCCGCTCGACGAGGTGCATATGGCGCCCCAGGCCCATGTCGGCCGCTGCCGTCGGCGCCGGATCGACGGGCCGAATGTCGAGTGGCTGGGATGCGGTTGATGTCGAGTGCGCCGCCCAGGCCTTGACCGAGATATCGCCGAGGTTGACCTCGGCTATCTGTAGCCAGTCCGGTTGCACCAGCACCAGCATATGACTCTCAAGGCGATCTTTCAGGCAGAGCAGCGGAAAGATATCCGGTGTGGCGGTTAGGCTCATACGATCGGCCATTGGCACCGCAAAGGTGAGGCTTGCCAGCACCGTCGGGTCGCTACGTACAGCAATAAACAGCGAGAGGCCACTGGCGCGCGGTCCGGGAGGTGGGGCGAGGCGCTCCAGCAAGACCGACAGGCCGCGTTCAAAATCAAGGCGGGCCTTGCCCTGCAAGCCGCTGCGGAGACTCGACGCCTGATCGCTGACGAAACGTCGGCACGCCGCCACGCCGCGCGTGAGGTCGAGATGGCAACTGATCACGGGACCAGCGTCGGCCGGACGGTCGGCGAGGCGCGTGATGTGTCGCTCCAGGTCATGCAGTCGTGTGATGGACTTCTTCCAGTTCGGTTTCATTGTGTCCCTCAGAGATCTAACGATTTTCCGCACCCAAGTGTCGCCCAAGCTTTCGTCGGGAGAATTCGAAATCCACCCGAGTTGACCTCGTTTTTTTCGAATAGCGGGCGCGGGATCATCGTGGCGCAAACGCTGTCGGGATCTGCTCCGAACGGCACTCAGTTGAGGACGTGGGCCCGGGCGGATTCGAGCCGAGGGACGCCGTAAATCCGTCCCTGGAGGCTCGACTGCAGCATCATTGCTGCAGACGCCCTCGGGTCGAACCCCCGGAGCGCCCCCACATTTCTCACGGTTGCGCTAACTGAGTGCCATTCGGGTCGGTTTCACCCCGGCGATCGTTGCGCATGCGCGTACACTCTCAGGCATGCTGAAACTTCAGGTCCGCACCTATGGCGACGCCGCTCGGCCGCCGGTCGTACTGTTGCACGGGCTGTTCGGGTCCTCGACGAATTGGGGCTCGGTGGCACGACAGCTTGCCGCGCAATACTTCGTGCTCGTTCCGGATCTGCGCAACCACGGCCAGTCGCCGCACCATCCCGACAGCGGCTACCCGGCGATGGTCGATGACCTGCTCGGCCTGTTGGATCAGCACGGTCTGGCAGACGCGACCCTGGTTGGCCACAGTATGGGTGGCAAGGTGGCAATGCACCTGGCGCTCACCCACCCGCAGTGGGTCGCCGGGCTTGCGGTGGTTGATATGGCCCCGGTTCGTTACACACACAATTTCGCCGGCGTGCTTGCGGGGTTCGATGCGGTCGATCTGACCGCGATACGCAATCGCGCGGACGCCGACGCCCAGATGGCCGAACATGTCATCGGGAGTGGGGTGCGCGCCTTCCTGCTGCAGAACCTGGTCAAGCGTCCGGACGGTTGGGCGTGGCGCGCCAATCTGGATGCCCTGGCGGCGGCGCAGGGCGAGATCACCGGGTTCCCGGCGCAGCCGGCCGGCGCACAATTCGCCGGTCCCACGAGCTTCATCTACGGCGATCAGTCGGACTACGTCACGCCGGCCTATCTGCCCCAGATCCGGCGCTATTTCCCGGATGCGGTGCAGTGTCCGGTGGCGCAGGCGGGGCACTGGGTATACGCGGACCAGCCGCAGGGGTTCATGACCTGTCTGAAAGCGTTGCTTGCGCGGCTTTAGACATACGGGCTATTCGTCATGCAGGGCCTCGACCGGATCGAGACCCGCGGCGCGCAATGCCGGTACCACGCCGGCG
>JBATKF010000365.1:0-1606 GCA_049669185.1 Sedimenticolaceae bacterium
CTTCAGAAAAACGATGGCGACCGTCAGCATGAAGGCGGCGACACAGGCTGCCTGAGGCCAGCCCGTGAAGCGTTCGGCGCCTGCCTGGAACAGGCTCTGTTCATAGAGTCGATCGGTCTGCCCCGCCAGATAGCCGAACAGCTGAGGCAGCGCCGCGAACAGCGCAAAAAGCAGCAGTGCCGGTGCAATGCCAATCCAGGGGTTGCGAATCTTTTCGCGGTATTGCGCCATCAACAGAAACGCACCACTCATGCCGTACAGCAGGTAGTGTGGCAATTTCGTGCCCGATAGCGAAAACACCGCCAGCACGCTGAAGAACCAAAGCCACAGATAGCGATCCAAAGGTCTCGATAGTGCGTTGCGGAGCTGCGGAAAGATGAGCAGAAACCAGCCGCCAAATGGCATGATGATCAAGGGCGCAACCAGCAGAAAATAGAAAATGCCCCCGCCGTGCCCCTCCATGGGCTCGCTGTAGCGATTGATGTTGTGATCGAGGTAGAACCCCTCGAAAAACGCCCATCCCGAGTCCAGGTAGACGGCCACATGCCAGGGCAGCACGATGGCGAGAAAGATCAGCAGGCCCCGTGGGTCGAGCGCGAGCTTCAACCACTCGCGCCAGCGGCCATAGCTAAGATAGAAAAGTCCGCTCACCAACACCGGGAACACCACGGCGACCGGACCCTTGGTCAGGAACCCCAGGCCCAGCCAAACGAAGACCCGGGCATGCAGTGTGCGTGACGGTCGCTGAAAGTGGCTGTATATGTCGAACATCGCCAGCGCGAGGAACAGATTCAGTAGTGCGTCAGCGACCGCGGCCCGGGCGATAAGCCCGACGTAGAGGGACAGCGCCAGAAGCAGAGCGGCAACCGCGGCGGTCGCCTGATCGGTGTAGCGGCGGGCAAATGCAAACAACACCCAGACCCATGCCAGGCCGGCCAACACAGAAGGCAGTCGCAGCGCAAACTCCGACAGGCCGAAAAGATGCACGGACCCGGCCTGCAGCCAATAGATCAAGATGGGCTTATCGTGTCTCGGTTCACCGTTGAGATAGATGGAGACATAGTTGCCAGACACGATCATTTCGCGTGTCGCCTCGGTGAACGCGCCTTCGTCGAGGTCGTACAGCGGCGCCGACCAGAAACCCCACACCATGGCCACCGCTACCGCCAGTACAACGGCCGCACGACTGGAGAGGAATTCCTCGAAGCGTTGGGTCATATGCGCTGCCAACCCGGTACTGGTCAATGTGCGTGAGATCGCTGGGCCCTATACCCGGCATTTCCTCGATCGCGTGATGAAAGGCTAACGGTACTCTGCGGCCGTGATGAACTCGCCGAAGGATTCGCACCAGACGATTACGCTGTTATAGGCCGATGGATCGATCGATGCAGGCAAAGCCACCACAAAGTTTTCGAAGGTCTTGACGTCGCCGACTTGCACCATGTTCTGCTTTAGGCGAATAAAATCGGCCTCGGTCTGAACGAACTCCGGCGACAGGTAGAGCTTGTAATCCGGCCCCGGTGCAATCCGGCCCTGCAGCGACACCATACCCTGCCCGATCGAGACGATTCCCTCGCCCCAGTGAAGCGCATCACTGTCCGCGAGA
>JBATKF010000366.1:0-4312 GCA_049669185.1 Sedimenticolaceae bacterium
GGGGACGGCCGAGGGGAAATTCGCGGCGCTGGACGCGGCCGGCGTCGCGACCGTCCGTTCACCGGCCATGATCGGCGCCCGCATGGCGGAACTGCTGTCATGACGATGGGTGTCCCGTGCCAACGACGGTAGCGCTTGCGCAGATCAACCTGATCGTCGGCGACATCGCGGGCAATGCCCGGCGCGTCATCGATTGCGCGCAGCGCATGCGCGGGCGCGCCGACCTGGTCGTCTTTCCCGAACTGACGTTGACCGGCTATCCGCCCGAGGATCTGCTGTTGCGCCCGGCCTGTGACAGGCGCGTGGCCAAGGCATTGCACGAGATCGCCTCGGCCGCGGTCGGTATCACGCTGGTCGTCGGTTATCCCGCCCTGCGGGACGGGGTGCGCTACAACGTGGCTGGCGTGCTGCGCGACGGCGTGGTCGAGGCCGAATACCGCAAGATGAAGCTGCCCAACTACAGCGTCTTCGATGAACCACGCTATTTCGAACCCGGCGCCAATGCGCTCGTGTTCACTCAGGGCGGCACCAGATTCGGGGTCTCCATCTGCGAAGACATCTGGTACGACATGCCGGTGCAGCGTGCGGCCGCGGCGGGTGCCCAGGTGCTGTTGAATCTGAACGCCTCGCCGTTTCATCAGGGAAAGGCGGCCGAGCGCGAGAAACTGGTCGCCGGACGCGCGCAACGCTTCGGGGTCGCCGTCGTCTATGTCAACCTGGTCGGTGGCCAGGACGAGCTGGTGTTCGACGGCGGCTCTTTCGTCACCGATGCACGCGGGCAGGTGCGCCATCGTGCGCCCTTCTTCGGCGAAAGCGAGACCCTGGTCAGCCTTGAGGGCGGCGTGCCGCAGCCCGCCGACATCCAGCCCTTCGCCGACGACGAGGAGCAGGTCTATCTTGCGCTGGTCACCGGGACGCGCGATTACGTCAGAAAGAACGGTTTTTCTTCGGTGGTACTCGGGCTCTCGGGTGGGATCGACTCGGCGTTGACACTGGCGATCGCGGTAGATGCCCTGGGCCCGCACAACGTGGAGGCCGTCTCGATGCCGTCGCGCTACACCGCCGAGATCAGCAATCTCGACGCCGCACAGCAGGCTGAACAGATGGGAGTCGCCTATCAATCGATACCGATAGAGCCCGCCTTCAACGCCTTCCTCGCGATGCTGTCTGAGACCTTCGCCGGCACGCAACCGGATATCACCGAGGAGAATATCCAGGCGCGCTGCCGTGGCATCGTCCTGATGGCGATCAGCAACAAGCGCCAGCGCATGCTGTTGACGACGGGCAACAAGAGCGAGATGTCGGTCGGTTATGCCACACTCTATGGCGACATGGCCGGCGGTTTTGCGCCGCTGAAAGACGTCCCGAAACTCCTGGTCTACGATCTGGCGCGCTGGCGCAATCGCGACGGCGAGGTCATCCCGCAGCGGGTTATCGATCGGCCGCCCTCGGCCGAGTTGCGACCCGACCAGAAGGACAGCGACAGCCTGCCCGATTATGCCGTCCTCGATGGGATCCTCGCGCTGTACGTCGAGCAGGACTTTTCGATCGAGGAGATCGTCGAGGCGGGTTATGAACCTTCCCAGGTAGAGCATGTGACGCGACTGGTCGACCGCAATGAATACAAGCGCCGGCAGGCGCCGCCGGGTATCAAGATAACGCGGCGCGCCTATGGACGTGACCGGCGCTATCCCATCGTCAACAGATTCTGACTACAATGGCGCCCCTGGGCGTGAACGCCGAAACACTCTAGGACACGGGAGATGCAGTCATGAAGAAAGTCGAGGCGATCATCAAGCCGTTCAAGCTGGATGACGTACGGGAAAGCCTGTCGGCAATCGGTGTCACCGGAATGACGGCGACCGAGGTCAAGGGCTTTGGGCGGCAGAAAGGGCATACCGAGCTGTATCGCGGTGCCGAGTACGTGGTTGACTTTCTGCCAAAACTGAAGATCGATGTGGTGGTCAGGGAGGATCAGGTGGACGCCTGTATCGAGGCCATCACCAGCGCCGCGCGGACCGGCAAGATCGGTGACGGCAAGATCTTCGTCAACAGTGTCGAAAAGGTCGTAAGGATTCGGACCGGTGAACAGGACGAAGACGCCATCTGAGCTTAGCCGCTCTATGCAGTGTGGACCCCGGTAGCGAGTGCGTTACCGGGGCGCCACTTATCAGTTCTCGTCAAGATCGAAAAACTCCCATACCTTCAGTCCCAGTGGCTTGCCGCCGTCTTCAAACTTCTGCGGATCGCTGATAAGCGCGCCGCTGTCTTGATTCAGGGCCAGTACCCGGCGGGTATCATCTGCCAGTTGCTCCATGCCGAGCTCGGTGTAGGCCGTGATCATCAGCTCCAGCGCGTCGCGCAGTGCGGGGGTGCGTTCGTAGTTCTGAACCACGTATTCCGCACGGTTGGCCGCGGCGAGAAATGCGCCGCGGCGAACATAGTAGCGCGCGACATTAACCTCATGCCGCGCGAGATTGTTGCGCAGATAGATCATCCGCTGCAGTGAGTCTTCCGCGTACTCACTGTTTG
Source organism: Sedimenticolaceae bacterium (assembly GCA_049669185.1). Lineage (GTDB taxonomy): Bacteria > Pseudomonadota > Gammaproteobacteria > Chromatiales > Chromatiaceae > Thiosocius. Next base: position 2,533 of record JBATKF010000366.1, read on the forward strand.
GAAATCTGCTGACCACTTCGCCGAAATCCTTGAAGGAGTCGAGGGTCGCCCCCGGGTCACGCTGCGATGTATCGGTTGGCAGGAAGCGATCGAGAAAACCCAGGCTGCGGTTGAAATTGATCAGGCCGCGCAGGTAATAGGCATAGGCTGTCGCCGGTTGATTCGGGTGCAGTTTGATGAAGCGGTCCGCCGCCGCCAGCGCCGATTCGGGCTCCTGGAATTGGTAGTAGGCATAGGCGACGTTGAGCTGCGCCTGGCGCGCATATTTGCCGAACGGATAGCGTGATTCGAGGATCTCGTAGTACTTGATCGCCTTCTCATAATTGCCGGCGTCCATCTCGTCTGTCGCCTCGGTGAAGAGCTTCTGCTGGCTCCAGTCGACGGTCTCGTCCGTGTCGCGGAAGGCGGCGCAGCCGGACAGGAGCAGGGCGGCAAGCAAAATTGGCCAGAAGTTGCGCAACATGGGTGATAATCCGGATATTCGAATCGATGGGTAATTATACCGGAAGCCCCGTGGTCGATCAGGATCATGAAGAGACGCTGCTCGAGGCCGTTGTCGGTCCGATGCTCGCCGGGGCGCGTCTGGATCAGGCGCTGGCGAGCCTGTTCGCGGATTATTCGCGCAGCCGTCTGCAGGCCTGGGTGCGCGAGGGGCGGGTCAGTGTCAACGGCGAGCAGCGGCGCCCGCGTGACAAGGTCGATCTGCATGACCGCCTGCGCTTGCGCGCGGTGGTCGAGGATCAGGTCCCCTGCATGCCGCAGGACATTCCACTCGCCGTCGTGTTCGAAGATGAGCACATCCTGGTGATCAACAAGCCGGCCGGCATGGTGGTGCACCCGGCGGCGGGCAATCCCGACGGCACACTGCAGAATGCACTGCTGTATCGCGATCCCGCATTGAGCGAGCTGCCGCGTGCGGGCATCGTCCACCGGCTGGACAAAGATACGACCGGATTGATGGTGATAGGGCGCACCCAGGCGGCCCACAAGCGCCTGGTCGAGGCGATCTCAGCACGCCGGGTGCAACGCGAATACCGTGCCCTGGTCGTCGGTAGCATGCCCGCCGGTGGCACCATCGATCTGCCGATCGGACGGCATCCGACCCAGCGCACCCGGATGGCGGTCAATCCGCTCGGCAAACCCGCGGTCACGCATTTCCGCGTCCTGGAACGTTTTCGCGGACACACGCTGCTCAAGGTCATGCTGGAGACCGGGCGCACCCATCAGATCCGCGTCCACATGGCACATCTGCGTCATCCGGTATTCGGCGATCCCCAGTATGGCGGCCGCCTGCGCCTGCCCGCCGGGGCGTCTGAGGCACTGAAGCAGGTGATGCGCAGCTTCAAGCGCCAGGCCCTGCATGCCAAACGCCTGGCGTTCATGCACCCGATCCAGCGGCGTTCGATGCGTTTCGAGTGTGCCCTCCCGGTGGACATGCGCGTGGTCATCGACGCGCTCGCCCGCGACGCGAATGTGCATTGGCAGGAGCACGGACACGACGACTTTGCCGGTTTCGAGGACATTGAGGGCCTCACCTAAATGGCTGCGCCGACGGCCGGGATTGATCTTATCCGCCCCGACTGGCCCGCGCCGTTGCAGGTCCAGGCATGTACAACGACCCGGATCGGCGGCGTCAGTCGTGGTCCCTGGCAGGGCCTGAATCTCGGCGATCATGTGGGCGATGCACCCAGCGCCGTCGCACGCAACCGCGCGCGCGTGGCGGAACGGTTGGCGTTGCCGTGCGAACCGCGCTGGCTCACGCAGGTGCACGGCACCCGGG
>JBATKF010000367.1:0-7562 GCA_049669185.1 Sedimenticolaceae bacterium
GCGCCGACCCAATCGCCATCGCCAGGCGGCGGCACCTGCTGCGGCGCGCTGACGCAGTCCGCAATCACTGTGCGCATGATACCCATGGCATCGGCGCGGTAGCCGCCCCAGTAGACCTCCCGCATACGGGCATCGAGCGCACTGAGTACGGCACCGGCCGCTTGCTCCCGCCGCACACCCTGCGCCAACGCCTGCAGGCTGGAGACCGGCACCACCGGTAGTTGTGCGCCGAATGCCGCACCCTGTGCAACAGACACCGCAATGCGCACGCCGGTAAACGAGCCCGGACCCCGTGCAAAGGCCAGCGCATCCAGATCGCGCAGACGCAGACCGGCGTCGCTCAGCAGCCCGTCCATCATCGGCAGCAGGATTTCGCTATGGCGGCGCGGTACTATCTCGAAGCGCTCTGCGACCTCACTATCGATCAGCAGCGCGGCCGAGCAGGCATCTTCGGTCGTATCGATCGCCAGCAGCTTCATAAGCGGGCTAGCGCACCCTCAGGGACAGCCGCGCGCGCGATTTGCCTACTCATCACCTGCTTCCTCAATGCGGCGTTGTGTAAAGCTGTCCAGCCGGAACATAACTCACGTACGTGGAGGCTGGGCAGGTCAAGACATCGTGGCTAGGAAAGTAGCACGGTCGAACCGGTAGTCTTGCGCGCCTCAAGATCCCGGTGCGCCTGCGCGGTGTCCGACAGCGCATAGCGTTGGTTGATCTGAATGCGCAGCAGGCCATCGGTGACGGTGCTGAACAACCGCTCGGCGCCGTCTTCCAGAAGCTCTCGTGTCGCGATATGGGTCGCCAGGGTCGGCCGGGTGACATATAGCGAGCCCTTGGGCGCCAGAATCGCGGGATTGAATGGTTCCACCGGTCCCGAGGCATTCCCATAGCTGACCATCACGCCGAACGGCCGCAGCGAATCCAGCGAGTCCATGAAGGTGGCCTTGCCGATGGAGTCATAGGCGGCAGCCACCCCGACGCCACCGGTAAGTTGGCGCACCATGCTCGGAATATCCTCGTCACGATAGAGGATGGTGTGATCGCAGCCGTTTGCCCGTGCCAACTCGGCCTTGGCGGGTGAACCGACGCAACCTATCACTGTGGCACCAAGGTGTTTGGCCCATTGGCAAAGCAGCAATCCGACCCCACCCGCAGCGGCATATACCAGTATGTTGTCACCCGCCTGCACTGGATAGGATCGAAACAGCAGATAGTGCGCGGTCAGTCCTTTGAGCATCATCGCCGCCGCCTGCTCATCGCTGATGCTATCGGGTAGCCGGACCAGTTTGTCTGCCGCGATGACTCGCACCTCCGCGTAGGCACCCTGGCACATCGGGTAGGCGACGCGATCCCCCACCGACAAGCCGCTGACGCCCTCACCCATCGCCTCGACGACGCCGGCCGCTTCCATCCCCAGCACCGCCGGCAGGTCGCCTGCCGGATACAGGCCGGTACGCTGATAGACATCGATATAATTGAGACCGCAGGCGGTCTGGCGCAGCAACACCTCACCGCGTCCGGGACGGCCGACATCCATCTCCTCCCAACGCAGCACATCGGCATCGCCGTATGCATGGATACGAACGGCATGAGTCATCGTGGCCCCCTAGTGTCATTGTCTTGGTGCCGGTAGCGGACAACAAGGCTCTTCAGCCGTTGGTCATCGCTAAACCCTGAATACAGCATGGACTCGGCTGGCCGGTTTTTGGCAACCTCGGACGCCCAGGCTACTATGCCACAGGTACGGACTTTCGGTCCGTGGCTCATCTCGCGGAAAGGAGGAAAGTTTTTCCGATGGACATCAAAGCCCTGTTCGACGCTGAACCTGTTTCGCCGCTGTATGTTGCGATCAACAAGGTCCTGGTGCGCAACGATCCAGGTCTGCTGCGGATGATGAAAGAGGCCAGCAGCAAGATGTGTCTGGCCACCGCATTGACTCCGGGCTTTCGCGGCTTCGACCTGATGCGGCAGCGCGGTACCTGTCCGATGGGCATGCGCTGGGCCGCCAGCTCAGACATGTCGACCGAGCTCTCGCATATCTGGATCGATCAGTTCACTTATTGGGATTCCTGGGAGGCGCATGAAGACTTTCACGAGACCTTCGAGGACGTGGTGGTTGAATCCTGCGCCCAGTGCGGCGGCATGCTGCTCGATGGCCCGGAGGAACCCATCTACCGCATCGTGAAGAGCGATCTGCCCAAGCTGATCTCAAAGAACCAGATGATGAAGCTCGGGTTCGAGAATCAGGGAGACACCCAAGGGTATGCAATGGATTCGGGTGAGACCGTAACCGTCATGGCCACGCACCATGTCAAACCGGGCAAGGAGGCTGAGTTCGAGGAAGGCGAGGTGCAGACCATGGAGATGCTGAAGGCGACCGCCGGCGTGGTCGGCTACCAGATACTCAAGCGGGTTGGGCTGTCGACGCTCGGCAGCGGGCATGCGACCGTCGAATCGATCATGGAGGATCTCAAGGACAGCTCGGGCAGCAAGCTCAAGCGCACCGCCGAGGTCTGGGAGGGCTATACGATTCCCGCGGAATACCTGACGATGGTCGAGTTCGAGAGCCTGGCCTCGGCCCAGGGCGGGATGCCACACGTGAACGTGAAGCCCGAGATCCTCTTCGTGCACGGGCCCAAGGTGCTCAACAACTGCCTAACCACCCCGACGGTACGGATCTCGGACACGATGTTCCGCGAGCACAGCTATCGCGAGATCCTGCAGGGAATCGCCTGAACTAACCTGCATATCTCACCGATTTCCTGCTGCGGGCGGCGATACACTCGCCCTAGCGGGCGTACTCGCTACAGTTGGTTCGACGTAGTGTCGGCTACGCCTTCACCGTCTTTCACTGTGTGCGCCCCGCCATGGCGGCGTTTCGACACCCTCGCGACGAAAAACGGCGCACTGACATTTTCAGGCTAGAATGGTCAAAACAACCTGGCGCTGACGGCGGGGGCCATCAAACTCGCACAAGAAGATGTTCTGCCAGCGCGAGAGTCCGAGCCGGCCGTCGATCAGCGGGATCGATTCCGAGGGACCGACCAGGCCCGCCTTGAGGTGGGCATCACCATTGCCGTCCTGTGCGTCGTGCAGCCAGACACCCTTGGGTATCAGCTGGCGCAGCAGGTTGACGACATCGCTCTGCACGCTGTCGTCCCAGTTCTCCTGAATCATTACCGCCGCGGTCGCGCCCTGGACATAGACATTGACCAGGCCGTTCCGATGTCCGCTGCGATCGACCGCTTCGGACACCTGCCGGGTGATGTCGACGAGGACCTCCCGGCTGGACGTTGCAACAGAAAGCGTGTGGCGCATCGGCTCCCCCAATTGGCGTCAGTCTGTCATGCGTCATCCCTTAGCGGGCTGGGCATAACATCGACAATAAGCTATGCGATAAATCGAAACTATCGCTTTTCAATATAGACCGCAGCCGGGTATAAAGAGCGTCGCTATAAGCGACGGGTGTCCGGCCTTGCGCATCTTCAACGAATTCCGACTCGATAACCTCCGCGGCGACCTTTTCGGCGGCGTGACCGCTGCGATTATCGCACTCCCGATGGCGCTGGCGTTCGGCGTTGCCTCCGGCGCCGGGCCCGCGGCCGGGCTCTACGGCGCCGTGCTGGTCGGACTGGTCGCCTCGCTGTTCGGCGGCACACCCACCTTGATTTCGGAGCCGACCGGTCCGATGACGGTGGTCATGACCGCCGTTATCGCCAGCCTTATCGCAGTAAACCCGGACAATGGCATGGCGATGGCCTTCACCGTAGTCATGCTGGCCGGGGTGTTTCAGATCCTCTTCGGTGCGATGAAGCTCGGTCGCTACGTGACCATGATGCCGTACACGGTGATCTCCGGCTTCATGACCGGGATCGGCGTAATCCTCATCGTGCTCCAACTCGGCCCGATGCTTGGCCACGCGACGCCGCCCGGCGGCGTCCTCGGCACCCTCGAACGCCTGCCGACGCTGATCACCACCCTGAAGCCGTTCGAGGCCATGCTGGCCTTGCTGACCTTAGTGCTGATCGTGTTCTTTCCGACACGCCTGCGCCGGTTCCTGCCACCGCAGCTAGTCGCATTGGTAGTCGGCACCCTGATATCGGTATATCTCTTATCGCAGATGGACATCCGACGCATCGGCGAGATCCCGACGGGACTGCCGGAGCTGCAGCTGCCGGTGTTCAGTGCGGCGCAGTGGCAGGTGATGGTCGTCGATGCCGCCGTGCTGGCGGTGCTCGGCAGCATCGATGCGCTGCTCACCTCGGTGATCGCCGAGAACCTCACCCGCAAAGAGCACAGTTCTGACAAGGAACTGTTCGGCCAGGGCGTGGGTAATCTGGCCTCGGGCCTGTTCGGCGGGATACCCGGCGCCGGCGCGACCATGGGCACCGTGGTGAATATCCAGACCGGTGGCCGTAGCGCATTTTCGGGCCTGACGCGCGCCCTGCTGCTGCTGATCGTCGTGCTGTGGGCCGGTCCCCTGACCGCCTACATCCCGCTCGCGGTGCTGGCCGGCATCGCGGTCAAGGTCGGCTTCGACATCATCGACTGGTCATTTCTGCGACGCGCACACCGCGTCTCACCCAAGGCCGCCTGGATCATGTATGGCGTGATCGGTCTCACGGTATTCGTCGATCTGATCACCGCTGTCGCGATCGGCGTATTCATCGCCAACGTGCTGACCATCGACCGGATGGTCAAACTGCAGAGTCAGTCGGTCAAGGCGATCGAACATACCGACGATTCGCACGAGCTGACTCGCGACGAGCAGACCCTGCTGGAGCGCGCCAAGGGCAAGATCCTGGTATTCGCCCTCGGCGGCCCGCTGATCTTTGGTCTGGCCAAGGCGATATCCCGTAAGCACGCCGTGCTGGCCGGGCATGAGGTCCTGATCCTCGACTTCACCGAGGTGCCGATGCTGGGCGTATCATCGTCGCTGGCCCTGGAACAGATGGTGCTCGAGGACCTGGAGGCGGCTCGCCCGGTGTTCATCGTCGGTGCCAAAGGGGAGGTGAAGACCCGCCTCGCGACGCTGGGTCTGCTTGAGGCCCTGCCAGAAGACCATGTCACCGAGACACGCCAGGAGGCGCTTGAAAAGGCAACGGCACTGCTCGAAGGCGATACGCCACCGCCGGGCGACAAGAATTCCGCAGGAGGCTCACGGGCAGTCGCATAGGCGACGCTTTCTCGGGCATCAACGGCATGATAAAGCTCCGCACCTACGTCTACATCGACTCGCTGCAGCCGCAGCTGGCCGAGTATATGGCGACCGTTTCCCAGGGCTTCCTGCCGGTCCCCGGGGATGCCTGCCTGTGGGTCGAGGTCTCTCCGGGCATGGCCATCCACCGGCTGACCGACATTGCGCTGAAGGCCACCCGCGTACACCTGTCCCAACAGGTCGTCGAACGCGAGTACGGCACCATGGTGATTCACCAGCGCGATCAGGATGACGTGCGCGAGGCCGGACGCATCCTGCTGGCGAATCTCAGGGCAAGGCACACCGACCGCCAGCAACCGCGGATCGCGTGGCGGGAGATAATCCGCGGCATGACGCCAGACCACACGGTGCTGATCAACCGCCAGGACCGACGCGGCTCGATGATCCTGCCCGGGCAGAGCATGTTCATCCTCGAAACCGAGCCCGCTGGCTACGTCATCTACGCCGCGAACCAGGCCGAGAAGGCATCCAACGTCACGCTCGTCGATGCCCGGGCGGTCGGTGCGTTCGGCCGCCTCACGCTCGCCGGCAAGGAAGGCGACATCGACGAGGCCGCCGCCGCGGCGATCGCCGCGATCGAAAACCCGGTCGCGCACTGATCCGGGGAGTCCGCATGCATCGACGCGAGCTGCTCAACCTCCTCGACCGCCACCGCAGCCGTTTCATGGACGAGGCCGCCTACATCGCGCGCACTCGGGCCTTTGTAAAGGCCCACACCGACTGCTTTCACTGCGATCTCTGGCCCGGCCACGTGACCGGCTCGGCCTGGGTCGTCAATCCCTTGCGCACCCATGTCTTGCTGCTGCACCACCGCAAACACGATCAGTGGTTCCAACCGGGGGGGCACGCCGACGGCGACGCCGACATCCTGCGCGTCACACTGCGCGAGACCTCTGAAGAGACCGGACTCGATCCGTCCCATATCCGTCTGGTCGGCGACCGCATCTTCGATGTGGACGTACACACTATCCCGGCAAGCCCCCGCGGCCCGCGCCATACCCATTACGACATCCGGTTCCTCGTCGAGATGGACGACGTCGTCGCGATCCCGGGCAACGACGAGTCCCACCAGGTACTCTGGGTGGCTTTGGCCGATGTGCCGCGCTTCAACAACAATCGGTCGACCCTGCGCATGGTCGAAAAGACGCGCCGGCTGCGCTACGGGCTACTTGACAGACGGTGAGATTTTGAGGGCAGTCAGTGGCGCCGGCGCCCTGCGACCTTCTTCTTCGTCGTCCTGCCCTGCTTGTCAGCAGACTTCTTATAGCTCGGCAGCATCGCCTCGATGCGCTGACGCATACGCGGCTCGATCTCCAGCGCAAAGCGCAGGAACTCCTGCGCGACCACGGAATGCTCTTTACCGCGCGGGTGCACGATGAACCACTGCCGGACGATCGGAAAACCCTCGACATCGAGCATCGCGACCGGCCCTTCGAGGCCCTCGAGGGTCAGGGTATGCAGGGAAAGCACCGAGAGCCCGAGACCACCGACGATTGCGTGCTTGATCGCCTCGTTGCTTCCAAGTTCCATGCGCACCGTCGGTTTCAGGCCGCGTTCTTCGAAGGCCTTGAGCATGGTGTCGCGAATACCGGAGCCGGGCTCGCGCAGGATGATGGGTTCCTCGGCGATACGTGCGAGTGGGATGTTCTGCTGGCCGACCAACGGGTGACCCCGTGGCGCGAGCATCACGAGCGGGTTGGGTGCAAACGGAAACGCGACGATGTCCGTTTGCTCCGAGGGCGCCTGACCCATGATGTAGAGATCGTCCTCGTTCGCGTTGATGCGCTCAATGATGCGGTCGCGATTGGTAACCTTCAGCGCGACCTCTATCCCCGGATATTCATTGCAAAACTCGCCCAGCAGTTCCGGGGCGAAGTATTTCGCCGTCGTGATGACACACAGACGCAGCCGGCCCGTCCGAATACCCTTGAGGTCATTCATCTTCATCTCGAGATTGGCCAGGGTCTCGAGGATGCGACGCACCGACTCGTAAAGTTCGAGCCCTGCCTCGGTCGGCCTGACATTGCGCCCGACGTGCTCGAACAACGGCAGCCCGACCGCGTCAGCGAGCTTTTTGATCTGCATCGACACGGTCGGCTGGGTCAAGAACAGCTCTTCGGCGGCACGGGTGAAGCTGCCCAGCCGGACGATGGCCTCGAACACCTGAAACTGGCGCAGCGTGGCATGCCGGATGAGGTAGTCCGGCATCGCGGCGGGCGGCGTGTAACCTCGATCGTTCGGTGGAGACATCGGAGCGCAGCCGGCCGCCCTAGCGGACCAGCCACCGGTGGCCCGCCGCCCGGCAATCGGGGTGCGCGGGCATCCGGATCAGTCCGGCCAGACG
>JBATKF010000368.1:0-7282 GCA_049669185.1 Sedimenticolaceae bacterium
ACATTGGCCTGCGCAAGGATCGCCGCACCGGACTGCTGCAGGATCTGTGCACGCGTCAGGTTAGCTGTCTCCATCGCGAAGTCGGCGTCCAGGATCTGCGACCTGGCCGCACTGACGTTCTCCACGACGTTGGCCAGGTTGCGGGCCGTCGATTCCAGCCGGCTTTGTGACGCACCCGCGTCGGCGCGGGCAGTGGCAACAACATTGAGGTCTCCATCGAGCGTAGCGAGTGCGCCTTGCGCACCGCTCGCTGAGCTGATGTCGGCGGCAAGACCGCTAAGGGAAAGGCTGCCCACGCTGACCGTGATGCTGTCGCCACTCTCGGTACCGGATTGGATGTCCACGCTGGCGCCAAAGACAGTTACGCCGTTGAACTTGGTATCAGCCAGAATATCGCCTATCGATAACGCAAGCGCCTGGAATTCTGCGTTCAGTTTACCCTTGTCACTGGTCCCGCCGCCTGCGCCGGCGGTCGAACTCACGGTTCCGGTGGATGCCTGCACCGCGAGTTCACGCATACGCTGCAGTGAGTTGGTGACTTCTTCGAGGGCGCCATCGGCCGTCTGCACATAGCCGACGCCATCGTTGACGTTGCGGATGGCCTGGTTGAGGCCGCGGATCTGGGCGGTCATCTTGTCGGAGATCGCCAGACCGGCCGCATCGTCTTTGGCGCGGTTGATACGCAGGCCGGAGGACAACCGTTCCATCGAGGTCTGCAGGGCGGAGGTGGTTTTGTTGAGGTTACGCTGCGCGTTGAGCGCAAAGATATTGGTATTGATTACCTGTGGCATTGTGAAAGCTCCTCGCGATACATCACGCTGCGCGGCAGACGTGATGGATCGCTGATCGTTAGCGGATATGCTGGGGCCAATCCCCGCATTTACCGCTTTCACCCCCTGTTGCGACCGTCGAGTAGCCTTCTTTAACACCTACAATCCCCAATTCGGCAAAGAATTGCCGCTTTGTGGCCGCATTCGTGCCGGGGGTTTGCCGCCTGGCCTGCACGATCATCGCGGGCGCTGGGACAACATGCAGACGAGCAGCCTGTCGGACTTAGCGCTGTTTGGCATCGGTCGGCGCAGCAGCAAACTTGAAGACCGGCGGTACGAGCAATGTATGGCACGCTTTCTGCAGAGACTCGGCAGGCCTTTGCGCCCAACGCTTCCAGCGCAACAGCGGAACGTGCACGGTGCAAAACCGGCCAGCCAACGACACAGGAGCAACGCGCTATGGCAACCAGCAATGCAGCACAGCAGGAAGAGGAGGAATACATGGAGATCGATACCCGCTACGGCAAACAGATGGTTGCCAAATCGAGTCTACTGACCTTCCCGGACGGACTCCCGGGGTTTGAAAACCTGCGCGAGTTCAAACTATTTCATGAGGAAGACACCGAGAGCGTGCACTTCCTGCAATCCACCGAAGATGCCGGCGTTCGCCTGCCGGTGGTCGCGCCGCATTCATGCAAGATCGATTTCCGCATCGAACTCAGCGACGCAGAGACCGCCAAACTGCGGATCCAACCCGAGGACGACATCATTGTGCTGGTCACGCTGTCGGATAATCCGGAGCAGCCAAAAACCGGGATCACCGCAAACCTGATGGGTCCCATCATCATCAACGCCCAGAGCCGCATCGGGATACAGAAAGTCCTGAACCGGGTCGATGGCGCTGTGGTGATAGACGCCAACTGACGCGGAAGACTGCTGCCGCTGCATTGCCGGCCGGCGACGGCAAAGCCTTGCCGAATCCTGCCACCCCATCCTGCCGACCCTGTTGTTTTCACCCGTAGCCGTCCTGGCTGCGGGTTTTTTCTTGTCCTGAAACCAGCCGAAGAGCGCGCTTGAGGGCTGCACCGACGACTTGGCCTGCTTCTTGCTGATTGAGTTGTCAATGCACTGTCGCAAGTACGTCGCCTGGCCAGTGCCGAACCAGAGAATTTTGGCAAGAGGAGCGCATCATGCCCCAGGTCATCAATACCAACATCATGTCGCTGATCTCTCAGCGTGCATTGAACGAATCGCAGCTCAGCATGCAGAGCTCCGTGGAGCGGCTTTCTTCCGGCCTGAGGATAAACCGCGCAAAAGACGACGCCGCAGGTCTGGCCATCTCAGAACGCATCACCGCTCAGATCCGTGGCCTGAATCAGGCAGTCCGCAACGCCAACGACGGTATCTCGATGCTACAGACGACCGAGGGCGCAATCGACGAGATATCGAACGCGCTGCAGCGCATGCGCGAACTCGCGGTGCAGGCATCGACCGGTACGGTCAGCTCTGCGGGCGGCGCGACCAGTGACAAGGGCAAGCTGAACCTCGAATTTCAGGCGCTGGCCGACGAGATCAAGCGGATCATCGACTCGACGGAGTTCAACGGCACCAAAGTTCTCGACGGCACCTCCCCGACTTTGACGCTGCAGGTAGGCTATCAAGACAACGACAACAACCGGTTCGCCATCAGTTTTGCAAACCTGACCAGCCTCAACGCCTACATCACAGCCGGTTCACCCACCGTCAACGGCACCGAACTGCAGACCGCGACCGGTGCCCAGGCCGAACTCGGAAAGATCGACGCAGACCTTGATGCCGTAACCAACTCCCGCGCCGCCATCGGCGCCACCCAGAACCGGCTGGAGTCGACGGTGCGCAACCTGGCGAATGTCGTCGAGAACCAGAGCGCGGCACGATCGCGGGTCCAGGATGCCGATTTCGCCGTCGAGACGTCCAATCTGACCCGTACCCAAATCCTGCAGCAGGCGGGCACGGCAATGCTGGCACAGGCCAACCTGCTACCACAGAACGTGCTGCAGCTGCTGGGGTAGGCGATTCGATCGAGCCAGGCCTTGATAGGTCGCGTTGACCTGGTGGATGATCTGCCGACTGACGCCAACGGATAGGCCTGGTTCAATCATGCCGCTTGTGGAACATGACTGACATCGCCGAACAAAACCTGCAGATCTGCAAACGACGCTGGCCGACGCTGGCCGCGCAGATCTCGGCCGCAGCGCCACCGCAAGAGGTAGCCTGGGAGGGGTCGGAAGAAAGCCCAACCTTGTCGGTCAACGGCCTGCGTCTGTGGAGCGCCTACGACGCCGAGGCCGAGGCACGCCTGCAGGCGACTATGATCCCCGAGGATAGCAAACAGGCCTGGGTATACGGCGTGGGTAGCGGCGACCTGGCCCGTGAGTTGCTCAAGCGCGATGCAATCCGGCAACTCAATCTGGTGCCACTCAACCTCGGGCTGTTTCACCTGCTGATGCATGTCCTCGATTATCGCGACTGGTTATCAGATTCGCGCACCCAGCTTTGGGACCCTGGATCGCAGCTTACAGTGAACACACCGTTTTCCGCGATTCCACCCTGTTTGCAGTTGTGCGATCCGCCCCTGGCTGCGCTGCGTGACCACCTCACCAATGAACTGATCCGGCCGTTCGAAGAGGAGCGCCAAGCCAGGCGTGCACCGATGCGTCGACAGCATATCGAGGCCAACATGGATTTCATCGCGTCGGATGGCGACGTGGCGGAGCTGTTCGGCACGGCACCGGGGAGCACGGCGTTCGTCTGTGCGGCTGGCCCGACGCTGCTCAAGACCGCGCCTTGGATCATCGAACACCGCGACGAAGGGTTGCTGATCGCTGTCGACGGCGCGCTGAAGCCATTGCTAAGAGTCGGACTCATTCCGGATTACGTATTGAGTCTGGATGACAATTCGGAAACGATTGCGCGTTACTTCGACGGCGACCTCTCTGCCTGCACTAACAGCACGTTGATCTACACCCCTATCGTCGATCATGCCCCACTTTCCAACTGGCCGGGGCGAAAGTTGACGATGTATACCCATGAGCCGATCTACGACGATCTGAAGCAATCCCACCCGAAGGCCGAGTTGTTCGTGGCCGGCTCCGTGATCCACCCCGCCGTCGATCTCGCCGTGAGATTGCGATCAGCCAAAGTTCTGCTGTTCGGCGCTGACTTCGGGTTTCCCGACGGCGTCGTGCATGCCAACGACGAAGCGCCCATTGATTTCTACGCTAATGCCGCCAAGGCTGAGATCGTCGCGTTGAACGGACACGGACAGTCAATACCGACCCTCGCCAGTTTCAATGGATACCGAATCGGCCTGGAAGACTTCATCAGCCACCACCAAGACGTCAAGTTTATCAACATGTGCCGAGCTGGTGCTTTCATCCATGGTGCCGAATACGAAGAGTCTGGGGGCGTTTGATGCGCCCAAACGACGTACGCGACATTCTCTTCGACTTTCACGAAACCCTCGTCGGACTGCGTACTGCCCAAACCGGCCGAGCCAACTTTCATTTCGCCAACCTCATTAACCTCATCTCGTCGCAACTTGAACGGTCAGACGCCGCCAGGCACCAGCGGACCCTCCCAGTCGTCACTGCGATGCGAGATGCCAGGGAACGCGGAGATTCCGTTGTGTTAGCCGACTTACTTGAATACGAGCTACCCAGCGTGATAGGTGAGGGCACCGTGAGCCCAACTATGCTAAAGCTTGATATCGCGCGGCGCCTTCTGACCCTTGAGGCAATCGACAGCAACCCCGAGCACATCAATGAGCTTGCTGACGCACTAAGTCGTCTTAGTCACGACTTTCCAGAGGCTCTAGGCCTCCCAACATACTTTGCCGGCCCCTTTTACCAAAGGCGTCAATACGCCGCAGCCTGTCGGCTTTTGATGATCGACGACGCTGAACATCGCTCCCCCGCTAGCGCCTATCTTCTAGCGCTGTCCCTTGCCCATGAAGGACAACTAGAAAATGCAACGGCGCTGATGGATTGGGCTTATGCGACCAGCCCCGTCCTGTGTAACGGGTTCGCAGTCATCGGGTCGATAGCTTCGGAAAATGGGAATTTAGCAGGCTCAATACAACTAGCTGAACGCGACCTTGCCAGCGGCAGACTCACGCCCCAGTGGCAGCTCAATCTCGCTCAGCAGTATGAACGCAATGGAGAGTCACATCGGGCCGAAGCCACAGTCGACCGGGCATACCACGAGGATCCATCTCTCAAGGACGGCTATGCACGCCTCGGATTGGTAAGAGCACAGACGATGGAATGGTGCAGCGCCGCCGGCATCATGGACCGTGATCTGACGGCTGGCCGGATGACCGCTGTGTACAAGCTGCACCTGGCCTGGTTCCTAGCGAACCTAGGCGAATGGAGTGATGCCGAGGCGCTAGCCACCGATGCCTATGGCGAGAATCCAGACCTCAGCGATGGAATGTGCCGTTTAGGGTGGACGGGCTACCTGCGTGGCAAAGGCAAGGGCTACTTCGCCGACATGATCGCCCGGGACCGCTCATCGGGGCGGTTTCGCCTCCGTGGTCAGCTTTTCCACGCATTGTATCTTGCAATAACAGGGCATTCCGATCGTGCAGAAAGAATTGCGGAAGACGCATATCAGCGTCACCTTGAGGAGGTCAATTGGAAGGCCGCTATTGGTTGGACACTCATGCGCAGCGGCAATACTGACGAAGCGTGCCGATTCCTCGATTTCGACCACGACGCCGGGAGGATGACAACGATCATGTACCCTAGTTACGCAGTAGCACTGAATACCGTGGGTCGGAACGATGATGCGATGGCGGTTCTGCGGAAGCTGCCGGCGAGCACAGAGGTGGATAAAGTTTTATTGGTCGGCTTTCAGATCTGCCCGGACGCCACACTGCCAGCGGCCAAATTTACGCAAATGATCAAAAATGGGGCCGGGCTTGCTGATTTCGCCCGTGAATCGATCACTCCAAGCTACTGGCTTCGACACTCAATCGGGGCACTGTAACAACGAGGTGGGTGATCTGCTTTTTTCCCCTATCTGGCTAGACCGATAGCACGATTGCTTTCGACAACCTCTGACAACGCCCCGCCTCTTGTGACTGACACAGAAAGCCATGATCTCCTGCAGGCTAGGAGTATGGGCAGTTGCTCTGAGTCAAGTTTCGCTATTGAGTGTCATATACCGCGGTGCGGCGTGGGCGCATCGGCTTGGTCTTTGTTAATGGCTTGTCGAACGGTGAGACCGCCACGAGGCGGGTGGTACTCGCAACGATAGTCAATGCGCCGCAGTGGGAGCGTAGTGGTCCGATGTGTCTGCGAATCATGCAGGTTCAGGCTGGCGTCCAGATAGCCGGGAAACCTGGAGAGCGCTCGCTCGAAACATGCGATTGCGGCCTGCTCATTTCCGCAATCTCGCCAGGCGACACCAAGATTGTTTGCGCCCTCCGGCGTTGCGAACAACCCTTCCGCCTGCGTTAAAGCACCGATAGGATTGCCCCCTTCTACGCCAAGTAGGGCTAACGTCCCATGAAGGAAGCTGCGACGCCAGTCCTCCGGAACAGGCCATGGACCGTGCGGTTCTAGCACCGCATGCGTCGCAGGCTTGATCGCATCCAGCACATTCAGCCGTGATGCTGCGAATGCGAAGTCCTCCCGGAAAATCGCCATCGAGATCAATCCCCATTCACTAACCGCATCACTAAACTTGGCGGCCCGCCAGAGCGAGCGAACGCGCTCATAGCTGTGCCGGCGCAGCACCTCGCCAACCCAGTAGCGCTGATGCGTCAGATCGCGCGACAGACTATCCGGATAAGCAAATTGACGATAGCCGAGCATCTCGCAAAAACCCAGACGACCCTGGCGAACACAGGCGCGCAGGTTGAAGTCCAGATCGTCGGCGGCTGGCAGAAGCGGATCGTAGCCTATATCGCGGGCAAAATCGGTACGAAGTAATGGCCAGGCAGGACCGGGTAGCCAATTGCGCTCAAATAGACGCACTGCGCCGTTTTTGCGGAGCATAAAATCCGGCATCGGCAATGGCCGAGCTGTGTCGCGAACGACGAGCTCGGCGGCATCCCAGACCGCGTCATAACCATTCTCAACCGCTATCGCATGGAGCCTGGCGGCCCGGCCAGGCAGCAGCGCATCATCCGCATCCAGCCACATGAGCCACGGCGTGCGGACTCTTTCTAACGCGCAGGCTCGAGCGAAACCCAAAGTCCGGTGTTCCGGCGTGACGGCAAGCTCCACACGATCGCCGAAGAAGTCGGCAACCCGCGACATGGTGCCGTCCTCAGAACGGTCGTCCAGCAGCAGTACCCGTGCGCCCTCTCGCACCGCGGACGCCACCGCCCTGTTTATCGTCGCCACCGCATTGCGGGCGCAGATCGCGACCGTCAGTTCGCCAGGGTCGAATGGGGTGCTCATGCTTCAACCTCCGGCGCAATCAGTGGTCCCGCCCTGTCGGGACTTGCGCTGCTCAGCCAAACC
>JBATKF010000369.1:0-3536 GCA_049669185.1 Sedimenticolaceae bacterium
GGCTGGCGCTGGCCTCGCGGCTGGCCAGTCGCGGCAATGCGACCCAGCGTGTGGCGGCCCTGCAGCAGGCGTTGGAGCTGCCGGAGCCACCGGCGCGCATGGAGTGTTTCGATATCAGTCACATCCAGGGCGATCAGACGGTCGCCTCGTGCGTGGTGTTCGCGGACGGCGCGCCGAGCAAGGCCGATTACCGGCGCTTCAACGTCCGTGGGATCACGCCCGGGGACGACTATGCGGCCATGCGCCAGGCACTCGAGCGGCGTTACCGACGGATCATGGCCGGCGAGGGCAGCCTGCCCGACATCCTGCTGATCGACGGCGGTCAGGGTCAGCTGTCGGCCGCCGCCGAGATCATTGCCCGTCTGGGTATCAACGGCGTGTTGCTGGTCGGGGTCGCCAAGGGACCCGACCGGCGACCCGGCATGGAGCAACTGTTCTTGTTGGGGCGGAGGCAGCCTCTTATACTGAATTCAGACTCGCAGGCATTGCATTTGGTGCAACAGATCCGCGATGAAGCACACCGCTTCGCGATCACCGGCCACCGCCAGCGTCGGGGAAAGGCCAGGACGCGCTCGGTGCTCGAGGACATCAGCGGCATCGGGCCGAAGCGCCGGGCACGGCTGCTGCAACAGTTCGGCGGGCTGCAGGGATTGTCTCGCGCCGGCATCGAAGACATCAGCACCGTCGAAGGGATAAGTGAAAAGCTCGCACAAGAGATCTACGCGGCCTTTCACGGCAACAAATGAGCCCGAACTACAATCTTCCCAATGCGCTGACGCTGCTGCGTATCCTGCTCATCCCGGTGCTGATCGTGGTGTTTTATCTGCCGACCTTCTGGGGGCGCGAGGCCGCCGCGCTGGTGTTCGTGCTGGCCGCCATCACCGACTGGCTGGACGGCTATCTGGCCCGCCGCATGCAGTTGGTCTCCGCGCTGGGTGCCTTTCTCGACCCGGTCGCGGACAAGCTGATGGTGGCCACGGCGCTGGTGCTGCTGGTGCAGGCGGATCCGAGGATCTCGACCGCGGTGGCCGCGGCGGTGATCATCGGCCGGGAGATCGCGATCTCGGCACTGCGCGAATGGATGGCCGAGATCGGCAGTCGCACCAAAGTGGCCGTATCGATGACCGGCAAGTTCAAGACCGCGGCACAGATGGTCGCGATCAGCCTCTTGCTCTACCGCGATGATTTCTTCGGGCTGCCGGTGTACAGCATCGGTTTGATCCTGTTGTATATCGCGGTGGCGCTGACACTGTGGTCCATGCTGCTCTATCTGCGCGCCGCCTGGCCAAGCCTGCGCGGCGGTCAGGAGTCGGGATGATCGAGGGAGAACGGCACGGAAACAGCCTTGACACCATTCGGCAATTGCCTAGAATATCGGCCTCGTTCGGCGGGAATAGCTCAGTTGGTAGAGCACAACCTTGCCAAGGTTGGGGTCGCGAGTTCGAGTCTCGTTTCCCGCTCCAAATCCGCACGAAACCCCGCGCGTCTGCGGGGTTTGTTGTTTCGGCACATGCGATGGCATTGCCGCAGTCTCAGTTTGGCCGAGTGGCAGAGTGGTTATGCAGCGGATTGCAAATCCGTGGACATCGGTTCGATTCCGGTCTCGGCCTCCATCCTCCAAGCGCTTCTCGTAAGTAATCCCTAAAATCTGCCTCATGATGGTGCGAAATGCGCCGTCAAGCGCGTTCGACTCGGTCCATTCGACGTCACTGGAGTGGCTTTGCCACTCTGGTCGAGGACTACTGGCCGTGGACGTGAGCGACAAAAAAGAAAGTGGGGGTCGCGGTGGCGCACATCCGGTTCAAGAACGGAAAATGGCGGGCGATCGTGCGGCGCAAAGAGCTGCTGGCAAGACCCTGGAATAACACCTTCGACAGCGAAGAAGAAGCGCGTGCGTATTGCGATCGGCTGGAAGGGTACCTGGATCACGGCCTGGTACCGCCCGGTCTCATGCACTTGGAAAAAACGCGTGGCGAAGAAGGGGCTGGCGGCTGCCCGGCAACGCTGGCTGAACTCATTGATGCAATGCTTGACGCCACGCACGTATCCAATGCCTACCGGCCGCTGCTTGCCACGATCAAAGCAGAGGCCGGCGGCGCCCAGGTCGTGCACATCGACTACGCATGGGTAGAGGACTGGATTCGCCAGCTCAAGCGCGAGCAGCGACTGACGCCCGGCACGATTCGCAAGCGCAAAGGTGCACTGGGGATCGTGTTTGCCTGGGCGGCCCTGCGGTACCCGGCGGCGGTACCGGTCAATTGGGTTGCGCAGCTAACACGGGGATACAGCACCTATTCGCCCGCCGATCTCGCCGCAGCCGGTCTCGAGCGACGCGATGCTGAGCGTGATCGGCGCCTGGAAGAAGGCGAAGATGATGCGATCATGGCAGTGCTGCATGGCGCGAAACCTGAGCATCGCCAGCGTGCCCTGACGCTGGAGTACCGTGCGGCAACGAAGGCGCTGTACGTGCTACTGCGCGAGAGCGCGATGCGTCTGCGCGAAGCGTACACGCTCGAGCGACGGCAACTCGAATTTGTCGACGCAAAAGGCAAAGCCGTGGTGCACCTCGCGCGAACGAAGAATGGCGATCGCCGGGACGTCCCCCTCAGCACCGTCGCAACTGCGGCGCTCAAGACTTAACATCGCGGCGGTCGAGGCCGGCGAGGACGGGATGGCCAATTGGCGTTTCGAGGGTGGTCGCCTGTTTCCGTTTTGGAACGGCGATCGGTCTCAACAAGCGCTCGAGAAGGCGACGGCGCGGTTGTCGAAGCTTTTCGGCCGAGTGTTCCAGCATGCCGGCTGCGACGGTTTGACGGCGCACGATCTCCGACATGAGGCAACCTGTCAGCTGTATCTGCGCACGACGCTCTCGGATCTGCGCATCTCGAAAATCACGGGTCACAGGGACTTGAGGCAACTCAGGCGCTATGCGTCCCTGCGAGGCGCCGAATCCCTCGACGAGATGCCTTGACCCGTTATTGCTTGCGCCGATGCGGCGGTAGTTCCGGTATGTGCGGCAGCGGACGCCGCCCGTTCCGACCGACGCCGACGCGATCGAGCATCGGGTCGCGCGGACGCGTCAGGCGCACTGGCGCGGGGGCCATGTCGAGCCGCTTGCGAAGATACGCTGCGACGTCACCCCGGACGAAGACATATTGCTTCCCGATCTTGGCACCGGGCAGTTCCCCGTCACGCGCGAGCGATACGACGGTGGAAGGGGCGCAGTGGAGAATCTCCGCGACTTGCTGCGCTGTAAGCGTGTCGAGCGGGTCGTAGAGTTGATCAGGGGCGGACGGGTTCATGCGCAGATCAAGGCACACGCGGCATGGTTTCCGCCAACGAGGCGCGCAAAATTGCCTCTACGGTGCCGTCTGGCACGCATCGTAGCGCGTATGATTTATTAACTCGCCTATGCAGATCTCCGCATAGACGCGCTTCCACGGGGTCTTTGCGCCCAACCGGAGCGCAGCGTAGGTCACGAAGCCGCAGGCTGAGAGCGAAGCGGTAACAGCAAGTACCGCGCGCAGGTGACACCG
>JBATKF010000370.1:0-3230 GCA_049669185.1 Sedimenticolaceae bacterium
GCGTAAGAGGTCCGGGCGCGGGCATTGGCCGGTTCTTCGGCCAGTCCGGCGGCAAAGGCCGCGGCGGCGGCCGCATAGTCGCGGCGCTTCACGGCGGCGAGACCCTCCTCGTAAAGGAAGCGCGCGCCGATCTGCAATGAGCGCAGTTCGTCGACCAGGGGGTCCGCATAACTCGGCTTGATCACGCCGCGTTGGGCCAGATGCTCGCGGGCCTGGTCACGGCGCCCGAGTGCGATCAGGGCCTGGCCGAGCGGATAGTGCACGGCATCGGCGCGTGGCTGCAGCACCAGTACCTCGCGGAGCTTGTCGGCCGCACCCGCCCAGTCGCGCTCCAGAAGATCGATCTGCGCAAGGCCATACCGTGTGGCGGCACGCAGATCGGGAATCGCCACAACCTGCTCGTAGGCCGCGCGGGCCTCCTGGAGCTTGTTGAGTCCCAGCAGGGCCTCGCCGCGCCGCAGGGGCAGGGTCGGATAGGCCGGATCGATCTGCGCCGCCTCGCTGAGATATCCGAGGGCCTGTTCCGGCTCGCCCTGCTCAAGGGCGAGGTGTGCGGCGTAGTAGGCCCATTCGAAGCCCTGCGGATCCAGGGTGCGGGCGTTGCGCAATGCCAACTCCGCGCCGGCATACATGCGGTGCGCCCCGTACAGTGCCCCGAGGCGACCATAGACGGCCGCGAGTTCGGCCGCGCTGACGTCGGTCGCAGCCAGCATCTCATTGAGCCGATCGCGCGTCTCGCGGATCCGCGCCG
The DNA here is from genome assembly GCA_049669185.1 of Sedimenticolaceae bacterium. Lineage (GTDB taxonomy): Bacteria > Pseudomonadota > Gammaproteobacteria > Chromatiales > Chromatiaceae > Thiosocius. The sequence goes on from JBATKF010000370.1 coordinate 752, forward strand.
CGGTTGCGGCCTCCAGCTCCGCCAGCCGCTGTGGCGGGATCGGTGCAACCCGATCGGCCCAGGCGGGAGGAACCTCGGTCAGGGTATCGGCATTCCCCTGGGCACCCAGGCCCAGCAGCAGGACAGCGGCGAGCCTGCGCCTCATGGGACCGTCTCCTGCACCACCCTGAGCTCGCGATCGACCCCTGGCACCGCCACGCGCTGTACCTGGCCACCCGGCCAGGTCACCCTGAGTTCGTCCACCGTCGTTGCCGACCCCAGGCCGAACGTCAGCGGCAGCTCGACCTGGCTCAGATAACCGCGGCTGGGGTGTACATGCCGATACTGGGTAGCGCCATCGCTGCGCAACACCACCGCGGCGCCGAGGCCGTCGCGATTCGCCGAGTCGCCGACCAGCTTGAGCCGCAGCCAGTGATTGCCGGTCTGCTGGTCGTTGCGCAGCAGCACGGCGCGCCGGCCGTTCTGCACGATGGCCAGATCCAGGTCGCCGTCGCCGTCGATGTCGGCATAGGCGGCGCCGCGCCCGACCATGGGCTGTCGCAGGTCCGCGGTGCTGTCGAGCAGCCTGAAGCGCTGAGGACAGGCCTCGCCGCAGTTCCAGAACAGCTGCGCCGGCTGGGCAAAGGTCTGGCTGGGGTGGACCCGATTTATCTCGTTCTCCAGGTGGCCGTTGGCCTGGAACAGGTCCAGCCGGCCGTCCAGATCGGCGTCGAGGAACAGCACGGCAAAGGTCAATGCGACTCGCGAATCCGGACCGATGCCCTCGAGAACGGCCTCGTCGACGAAGGGCCCCCGTCCGTCCAGCGTGACGAACAACGAGCTCATCTCGTTGGCGAAGTTGCCGATCGCTATCCCGACGTCTGCGTCGTTGCGGAAGCGGGCGATATCGATCCCCATGCCCGAGGTGGCCCGGCCTTCGCGGTCATAGGCGATACCCTCCAGGGCGCTGATCTCCTCGAAGCGCCCGTCGCCGAGGTTGCGGTAGAGAAAATTGCGGGTGGTGTCGTTGGCCACCACGATGTCGACCAGGCCGTTGTCGTCCACGTCCGCGACGCTGACGGCCAGGGCCTTTCCGGCCGGCTGTCGATCGCTGCCTTCAGTCACCGCGATACCGGCGGCCTGACTCACCTCGGTGAAGCGTCCGTCGCCGTCGTTGCGGTACAGCCGGTTCAGCGCGCCGACATGGTGCTCGGGGCCACCATAGGCACGGCCCAGACCGGCGATGCGGAAATCGATCTCCAGGTCGATCTGACGCGTCCACGCGATGTAGTTGCCCACGAACAGGTCCAGGTCGCCGTCGTTGTCGTAGTCGAGAAAGGCGGTACCCGTGCTCCAATCCTCCAGGTTGCCGGCGACACCCGCCGTTGCGGTCACGTCGATGAAGCGCCCACGCTCGTTGCGCAACAGCAGGTTCGCGCCGAGATTGGACAGGTAGAGATCCTCCCAGCCGTCGTTGTCGTAGTCGCCCACGGCGACGCCGAAGCCGTAGAGGTCGCGCTGCAGACCAGTCGCCTCTGTGACGTCCGTAAAGCGGGTGCCGCCGTCGTTGCGGTAAAGGCGTCCGGTCGTCGTACGGCCGTTGGCCTTGTCGGGCCAATAGGACGAATTGACCAGATAGAGATCTGGATCGCCGTCGTTGTCGTAGTCGAAGAAGGCGAGACCGCTGCCCATGGTCTCGGGGATCAGCTTGTCGCCATAGGCGCCGTTGACGTGAACGAAATCAATCCCCGCCGCGGTCGTGATGTCGGTGAAAGGGATGCTGGGGATAGCCGACTGCACGGCCTCGGCGGGCGCCTCGCGCAGTGGCGCCGCGATCTCGACCTCCTCGACCGGAACGGTCGACTCCCCGCCTTGACCGAACCACCAGATGAGCAGGGCAATCAAGGCCGCTGCGCCGATAATCGCCAGCGACCGTTTGAAGGCACGACCGATGCGTTCCTCGCCGGCGCGGTTATCAGCTGCCTCGCTCATCGTTCACTCCTGCAGCGACGGTCGCGCTGTCATGGCCGCCAGGCGTGGGCCCAGGACGCGGCAAACCATATGCCTCGGGGCGCTGCAGATCATAGACTGCGACCGCCTCGGCGGCATGGTCTGCGGCAGGGTTGCGGCGGCGGTGCGTCGTCACTGCACGCTCCACGGCGTGCTCGTCGGGTCGGTATTTCGCGGCCAACGTGCGATGCTGTTCGGCACGCGCCGTTGCGCCGAGGTCGGCATAGACCAGCGCCAGGTTGAAATGGGCGGTGAGGTTTTCCGGGTCCTGGGTAAGGACCTGTGCGAACTCGCTACGCGCCTGCTCGAGCAGGGCGAGGCGGCGATCGCTGTGGGCCGCACCGCGCGCCTGCCGGGCCCGCTCGTAGAGCGTCCTGCCGAGCATATTGCGGGCCCGGAAGTCTTGCGCGAAATCGAAGCCGCGTGCCCTGGCTTCCGTGAAGCGGGTCTCGAGCAGGACTCTGAGCGTGGCAATCGCCTCGTCCAGATG
>JBATKF010000371.1:0-10724 GCA_049669185.1 Sedimenticolaceae bacterium
GACTTGCCGCCGAGCCCGGTCGCTAGCGACAAGAGGCCGGCGACGGTCGTCAATGAGGTGATTAGGATCGGAATGACCCGTCGACGCGCCGCATAGACGGTCGCATGCAACACACTCATCCCCGCCGCCAGGCGCTGATTACCCGCCGAGATCAGAACGATGGCGGAGTTCACCGCGATCCCAGCCAGGGCGACGACACCGTAGAGCGTGTAAAGGCTCAGCGGATTGCCGGAGACGATCAGGCCGAAGCTTACCCCGGTGAATGCCATGATGATGGTCGACAGGATCATCAGGGGTTGCCAGTAGCTACGAAACTGGGTGCCGAGGATTGCATACATCACACCGACGCCAAATACGAACAGGATAACAATGGCGTCCAGGCTCTCCTGAATGTCGTCGAGTTCACCCGAGAGGTCCAGGTCGATCGTCGGAAAATCGGCACGGTAGGCCGCCCAGGCCTCCACCACCTTGGCATTGGCCGTGACGGTGTCGATCAAGGTCTCATCGATGTCGGCCTCCACGTTGATAGCGCGACGAAAATTGTAGTGACGGATGTTGCCGAGGCCCTGTGCGCGACTCACGTCGGCCAGGTCGGCCAGTGCGATGCTGCCGCCGTCGGGCAGCGGCATCCGAAACTCGAGGATATCCGCGATGTCCTGATACTCCGCATCGGCGGCCTGCACCCGTACCTCCAGTTTCTCGCCGGCGTCGCGCATTTCGCTGACCACCAGCCCATCGACCAGTAACAGCAGCGTGCGACCGACCTCGGCCGGATTCAGTCCGGCGCGGTTGATCGCATCGTTATCGAATGTCAGGACCAGTTCGGAGCGGCCCCTGTCGGCATCGTCCTCGATGTCTTTCACGCCCTCGATGCCCTGCAGGATAGTCTTGAGGCGATCTGCGGCGGCGCGGATCTCCGCAAAGTCATCGCCGCGCACCTTGATGCTGATCGGCTTGGCCGTCGGCGGTCCACCGGCGAGGCGCAGGAATGAGAGCCGGATCGGTCCGGGCATCGCCAGCACCGCGCTGCGCATGCTCTCGATCATTTCCTCGACGCTGCGCAGCGCCGCGGTCTTCGGATTCAATCCGATCATGATCTGGCCAAGATGATCCCCCAGACGCTGCTCGGTCTCGGTGAACATGACGCCGGCATAGCTGAGGATGGCGCGGGCCTCGCCGTCGCGAATGTGTCCGCGGACGAGGCGCTCGACCTCCTGTACCTTACGCAGCGTTATCGGCAACGGGGTCTCGGGCGGCATCTCCAGATTGACGTAGAACAGGCGAATGGTATCGGCGGCGAAAAAATCCATGCGGATCACACCGGAAACCAGGGCACCGAGCGCACCCAGGAACAGCGAGCAGACCAACAGCAAGGTCAACCAGCGGTGCCGCAGCGCCTTCACCAGGAAGCGGATGTAGCCCACCTGAATCCGGTGTGTTAGGCGTTCGCGCAGGCGATGCACTCGCGATGGCCGTGCAAAGCTGACGCCGGCCGCGATCACATGGGCCGGCAGCATCCAGAATGCCTCGAGGAGCGAGATCGCCAGCGCCACGACCACGACGGTCGGCACCACCCGCATGAAGTCGCCGAGGATGCCGGGCAGCAGAATCAATGGCGCGAAGGCCGCCATCGTGGTCAGCACGGCGGCGGTCACCGGTGCGGCCACTTCGCGTAGAGACTCGACCGAGGCCTGTATCGCCGGCATGCCGTGGCGCAGCCGGTAATAGATACCCTCGACGACGACCACGGCGTCGTCGACCAGCATGCCGAGTACGATGACGACGCCGAGAAGTACCATGACATTCAGCGTCTCACCGATGCCGGAGAGTACCCAGAAGGTGCCGGCAAGGATGAACGGGATACCGATCGACGTCAGCAGCGCAATCCGCGAGCCGAGGAACAGCCAGGTCACGACGAGCACCAGCGCCAGGCCGATTATGGCGTTGTTCTGCATCAGGCGGATCGCATTGCGCGTCGTGATGGTCTGGTCGTCGATCAGCACCAGATCGACGCCGGTGCCGTCACGCAGTGCATTGCGGTCGTCGAGATAGACCTTCAGCCGCTCGACCAGGTCGATCGTATTGGTATCGGCCTTCTTGATCACCGCGAGCAGGACCGCGGGGCGGTCTTCGAAGGTGGCAAGATGAGAGGCCTCGGCCTGCGAGCGCTCGATCCGGGCAACGTCGGACAGGGTTATCTCGCTGCCGGCGCCGACGACGGTGCGCGTCGCCAGTCCGTCCGGGTCGGCATCCGATCCGACCAGACGGATCAGCCAGTTCTGCTGGCCGAGGCGGGCGTCGCCTGCGGCGATGTCCTGGAAGAAGGCGCTGACGGTGTCGGCGATCTGTCCCGGCGTCAGGCGCAATTCTTCGAGCAGCTCGGGAAAAAAGCGCACCTGCAGCTCGGGGTCGACCAGGCCGGTCGCGTCGACGCGATCGACGCCCTGCAGGCGTTCCAAGGCCTTGCGTACGTTGCGCGCCTGGCGGCGCAGGTTTTCGTCCATCCCCTGGCCCACCACGGCAATGGTTGCCGACGGAAAGCCGTTGGCGCTGGTGATCTCGAGGATGCGCGAGTCCTCCGCGGCGTCGGGGAGTTCTTCCTCCTTGTTCTGGATCTCGCGGCGCAGGTCGGAAATGCGCTTGTCGAAAGTCCGGGCGTCGATGTCGTCGAATCGGACAAGAATGCTGGATACCGCTTCACGGCTGTTCGAGGACATGAACTTCACGTCCTGAATCTGGCGCAAGGCATCCTCGAGTGGGTCGGTCACCTTCTTCTCGACATCCTCGGCGGATGCGCCAGGCAGCACCGTGGTAATCACTATCCAGTTGAAGTTGATGCTGGGGTCCTGCTGGCGGGGTAGATCGAGGTAGGACAGCCCACCGACCACCAGGATAAGGACGAAGACCAGGTTGGCGAGGACATGGTTGTGCAGCAGCGCGCGATAGAACCCCACTAGCGCGATACTCCCGCGGGTATCGGATTGACTAGATCATTATCGACCAGACGCTGCCGCCCCTCGCTGATCAGCAGCGTCTCGGGCGCGAGCTGCAGCACCGCCGGGCGTCCATCTTCGGCGCCGGGGATGTCGATGAATCTGGCCCGATCGGTGTCCAGTACAAACACCCCGAGGCGGCCATCCCGTCGCACCAGATAGTCGGACGGCAACATAGAGCGTGCGCCGTACCATACGATCCGCCCCGGCGTGCCGGCGACGGCGGCCTCACCCGTGAACACCAGGCGCGCCTCGCGGGTGCGGGCAACCGGGTCGACGCGAGGCAGCAGGGTGCGCAGCGTCACCGGGTAGTCGGCGCCGTCGCTGCTGAACACCACGCCCTCCGCCGACTGCAGTCCGTTGGCCTGGTCGTGGCGCAACGCCACGCTGACCTCCTGACCCTCGGCCTCGAGCAGCTTCAGCAGAACGGTGCCGACATTGGCGTAGCTGCCGACGCTGGTGGCCCGCTCAGTAACGACGGCGTCGACCGGCGCGCGCAGATCACAATGGCCGACGTCGATCTCGGCCAGGCGAACCTCCTGTTCGCTGGCCAACAGATCGGCCTCGGCCGTTGCCAGGTCCGTACGTCGCTGATCCAGCAGTTCTTCGCTGATGCTCTTTTTGCGTTGCAGGTTGCGCGCGCGCTGGAGCTGTTGCTCGGCGAATGCCTGTTGAGCACGCGCGCGGTCCACGGCGGCCTGCCGGGCCGTCAGCAGGGACTCGTAGCGGCGGCAATCCAGACGCACCAGCAGATCGCCGGCCGCGACCCGATCGCCGACCTTGACGAAGATGTCTTCGACACGCGCGGCAATCTCGGCTCCCAGCGACGGTGCATTTCGCGCCACCACCGTTGCCGGGGCGCTGAATTCGGGTATCTGCAACACGTCCCCGAGACGTACAGTGCGCACACTGATGGCCTCGGCGTAACACCAGGATGCCGAAAACAGCATCACCAGCGCCGCCGCCGGGCACCGAAACGGCTGCAGACATCGCGTTACCGGATTCGCGGGACCTGTGCGCATGCGGATAGCATACGACGAAACAGTCAGGACAAGGCCTCGACGCCGCAGCAACGAAGTCCTAATCTCTCCGTCTAATTAACCTTACCCTCGTGTGGAGATGGGTCGTATGAGACTTCGGATACTCCTCGTCATGATGGCGTTTCTGGTCGGTGCCTGCCAATACAGCGCCACGGTGCGTGAAGAACTCGGCAGGGGTTTTGTCGACCTGCAGGGTGCGCGGGTAGTCTTGAAGAAAGACATCGGGGTGGCGGCGGGCAGGGCCCGCGTGTACATCCAGGATGGCGGCCCGGACGCGCGCCAGGCGCGCGTCAGGTCCAGTGGCTTCGACAGCTTCCGCCCCAGCTGTGCGTTCGAGATCGATAGCGTGGATCACCCCGGTGTCACGATCAGCGCAGACAGTTTCTTGATCACCCGAGTACAGGCAACCGTCGTAGAGGTCGTCAGTCTGACGCCCGTGCAGGTAGCCGGACTGCGTCTGACTGGTGCAGGGGGTATCGACGGAGGCCCGATGTTGTATTCCGGCTATCACTTCTGGCTGGCGTCTGAGAAGCAGCCCGATGTGCGGCGTATGACCTGTTATGGCGTGTACGCCGAGTCCGGGGAACTCTATCCACCCACGTTGGCGGAGATACGCCGGGCGCTGCGTGGCGTGGCAGAGATCGAGTTCTGACCGCCAGCTGAAGGCATGGTCGGCATATTAGCCTACCTTCGACGCCGGTGAGAAAAGCGGGCTAGCCGTTGTGCTCATGGTGTGTCTCGAGCAGATGTCCGAAGGCACGCACCAGATCCGCCTTGCTGAGGATGCCGACCAGATGATTGCCCTTGTCCAGTACGGGCAGGGCGCCGAAACCGTGCTGATTGATCAGTGTGCAGGCCTTGGCGAGATCGTCATAGGTATGGACCACGACGGGACGATGGCTCATCAGGTCCGATACCGACAGGCTGTCATCGAGTTGGTAGTCGTGCGACAGATCTGGAGCCTCGTCCACCCAGTCCGGGCGCCGCAGGTCGCGGTCGCTGAGTATGCCAACCAGCTGAGCGCCATCGAGCACGGGCAGGTGCCGCACCTTGGCCTCGCGCATGCGAAAGAAGGTCTCGCGGACGCCGTCATCAGGCGCCGCGGTCAATAGCTTTCGGGTCATGTAGTCACTTACGCGCACGTCGACTGTCTCCCGTAAAGGACGAGTGTCGGCAGCGCAGCGACGAGCGGTTGCCTTGCGTGCCTGCCCGCCGCTCGGCTGGCTTTCAATGCTTCGAGCGTCTTCGGGCCGGAGATGTTTTTCTTGAGTCGCGTGTGTGCTGCGTGCGAAATGTGCGCTTTGCCCACCCGTCGCCGCCGTGTGTGCGCGCAGCAGTACCGCCGGTGCCGGACGGCTGGAAGCTCGGTATCAGGTGACGTTTGCCGTTGCCGATCAGGTCCGCCCGTCCCATGCGCTGAAGCGCCTCGCGCAGCAGCGGCCAGTTCTCGGGGTCATGATAGCGCAGAAAGGCCTTGTGCAATCGCCGCTGGCGCCGGCCCTTGGGCGAGAGTACCGCCGCCGAATCCCGGCTGATCTTCTTCAGCGGATCGCGCCCGCTGTGCCACATTGCGGTGGCCAACGCCATCGGTGACGGCAGAAAGGCCTGTACCTGGTCGGCGCGAAAGCCATGGGCCTTCAGCCACAGCGCCAGGTTGAGCATATCCTGGTCGGTGGTACCGGGATGCGCGGCGATGAAGTACGGAATCAGGTACTGTTTCTTGCCGGCCTGTCGCGAATACTTTTCGAACATCGCCTGGAAACGGTCGTAAGTCGCCATGCCGGGTTTCATCATCTTCGACAGTGGACCTTCCTCGGTATGCTCCGGAGCGATCTTCAGGTATCCGCCGACATGATGGGTCACCAGTTCTTTGACATATTCCGGCGTCTCGACGGCTATGTCATAGCGCAGCCCCGATGCGATCAAGACGCGCTTGATTCCCGGGAGTGCGCGGGCCTTACGATACAGGCGCACCAGCGGCATCTGATCGGTGTTCAGGTTGCTGCAGATGCCTGGGTAGACACAGGACAGCCGGCGGCAGCGCGATTCGATCTTTGGGTCCTTGCAGTGTAGACGCCACATATTGGCGGTCGGGCCGCCGAGATCGGAAATCACGCCGGTGAAGCCAGGCGTCTGGTCGCGGATGTTCTCGATCTCGCGCAGGATACTCTGCTCAGAGCGATTCTGGATGATGCGGCCCTCGTGTTCGGTGATGGAACAGAACGAACAGCCACCAAAACAACCCCGCATGATGTTGATCGAGAAGCGGATCATCTCGTAAGCCGGTATCCGTTCCCCGCCGTAGGCGGGATGCGGCACCCGCTGGTAGGGCAGCTCGAACACCCGGTCGAGTTCCGGCGTGCGCAGCGGGATCGGCGGCGGGTTGATCCAGACATCGCGGTTGCCATGTCCTTGGATCAACGCCCGCGCATTGCCCGGGTTGGATTCGAGATGCAGCACGCGCGAGGCATGGGCATACAGGACCGGGTCGTCGTGGACGGACTCGAAGCTCGGCAGTCTCACCGTCTGAACTTGACGATCCTGGCCCTTTGGGCGGTGGTGTAGTGTGACCACCTGCGGTGTTGTGGTGGGACGCGAGGGACGCGTGTCAACGGCTGCCTGTCCGGTACCTGACGCATAGGGATCCGGATGTGGCTGAATCTCGCCGGGCGCTTCGATGGTGGTGGAGTCGATGACGGTCCAGCCGGTCAGCGGTGTCTTGCGGACGAATGCGCTGCCGCGCAGATCTTCAATCTGTTCGATCTTCTCGCCGGCGGCCAGGCGGTGGCTCAGCTCGACGATGGCCCGCTCCGCGTTGCCGAAAAGCAGCATGTCTGCCTTGGCGTCGATCAATACGGAACGGCGAACCTTCTCCTGCCAGTAATCGAAGTGCGCAATACGCCGCAGGCTGGCTTCGATACCGCCGATGACGATTGGCACACCCTTGAATGCCTCACGACAGCGCTGTGAGTAGACGATCACTGCTCGGTCGGGCCGCCTACCGCCTTTGCCGCCCGGGGTATAGGCATCATCTGAGCGCAGGCGGCGCTCCGCGGTATAGCGGTTGACCATGGAGTCCATATTGCCGGCGGTTACACCGAAATACAGATTCGGGCGTCCCAGGCGGGCGAAATCGTCCACGCTGTTCCAGTCTGGCTGGGCGATTATCCCGACCCGAAAACCCTGCGCCTCGAGGACGCGACCGATGACTGCCATGCCGAAACTCGGGTGATCAACATAGGCGTCGCCGCTGACGATGATGACGTCGCAGCTATCCCATTCAAGCAGATCCATCTCCTCGCGCGACATCGGCAGAAACGGAGCGGGGCCGAATTTGTGCGCCCAATGGCGCCGAAATCCGAACAGGTCTGGCGAAGGCTGATTCATGGTGCTGACAGGACCGGGACGCTGCTTGCCGTATCGGCAATATACCATCGCTGTAACTGCCGGCCCGTCGATCGTGGCAGCTTGAGAATATGTTAGCCTCCCGAACGAATGGATATCGTCGCGGGCCCGAGTGTCGCGCCCGATGTTCGCTAACCTGGTCGGCCTGGCTATGCTGCTTGGGTGCAGCCGCGGTGATTATCATGACCATCTTGAGCTGACGTGGCAGCATCGATGAACAGGCTGATTGGATTAGCGGCCGTGATGCTGTGTCCGGGCGCGGTACTAGCGGCCGGACAGGGAGGGCATGCGGACCCGGCGGCGCCGATTATATTGGGAGTGACGGCGATCCTCGTGTTTGCCGTCATCGGTCGCCGCAGCGCGTGATTATGGCCAGCCCTCCGTGCTCGGCGAACTGGTCATCGGCATCGCGTTGGGTAATCTGGTCTACCTGCTGGGAGGGGATTTTATCCTGGTGGTCCGCGAGGGCAGGGCGTTGTTCGATATGATCGACCTGACCTTCGCGGGTATGGGCCTGCAAGAGGCCGCTGCGCAGTATTTCAGCGACCCGATCCTCGCTCAGAAGATTGTCGATATTGTGCAAGGTCCGTACGGCATGCAGCTGCTGAGCATTGCCCATACGGTCGATATATTTTCACGTTACGGCGTCATCTTCCTGATGTTTCTGGTCGGCCTGGAAAGCAGCGTGGAAGAGATGCGGCATGCAGGTATCCCTTCGCTAAAGGTAGCGATTATGGGTATGGCGACGCCGTTTTCTCTGGGCCTGGCGGTCGCCTGGCTGGTGCTGCCCGAAAACTCCGTCGGCTCACTGTTGTTCATCGGCGCCACGCTCGGCGCCACCAGTGTCGGGATCACCGCGCGCGTGCTCTCCGAGTTGAATGTAGTGCATTCGCAGGAGGCCGGCGTGATACTCGGCGCGGCGATATTTGATGACGTGCTCGGTCTGATCTCGCTGGCGATTGTCTCGGGGATCGTAATCAGCGGCACGATCCAGGGCTATGCGGTGCTGCAGATCCTCGCGCTGTCGACACTTTTCATCGTCGCCGTCATGTACGCCGGACCTTACATCCTGCGCACGCTGATCTCGATGATGCGTGGTATGCAGGCCCTCGAGGCAAAGATATTCGTCACCTTCATCTTCGTCATGGGGCTTGCCTGGTTTGCCGATCTGGTCGGTCTCGCGACGATCATCGGCGCCTTCGCCGCCGGCCTGATCATGAATGACCAGTACTTCTACGCCTGGCAGAATGACCCGGAGCACGGTCGTGCATCGATCAAGAGCCTGATGGCCCCTCTGGAGGCTATCCTGGTGCCGATCTTTTTTGTACTGATCGGACTTCAGGTGAAGCTCGAGAGTTTTCTCCACACCGATGTCTTGTTGTTCGCGAGTGGCCTCACCCTGGCGGCCATTGTCGGCAAGCTGGTCAGCGGGCTGGTTGCGGGTCGCAATCTCAACCGCTTGGCGATTGGTATCGGTATGCTGCCGCGCGGCGAGGTTGGTTTGATCTTCGCCAGTATCGGCAAGGGTCTGGGCGTGATCGACGGCCAGCTATTCTCCGCCATTGTCCTTATGGTGGTGATCACCACGGTGATCTCACCGTCACTGCTGAAGTGGTCGCTGCGCCGCGGCGTCACGGAAAGCGCGACCTGCAAAACAGGCCCCTGACTCGGGAATCTGGAACCTGGAACCTGGAGGAATTATGAAAATCCGACTTCTTGTGGTGATCCTGATGGTCTCGGCACTCGCTGCCTGCACCCAGGAAACGCAGAACAAATTCGGGCGCGCAATCCAGAACTGGACGGGCACGAACGGCGTGTTGGAGATCTATGCCGGCGACAAGCTGGTTCGACGATTTCTCGAGATCGACAAGCTCAGTACCGCGGTCGCGACGCAGGGCAGCGATGCGCGTCCCTACCGCTTCGGATATGGCGTATTCGATGAGAATTTGAATATGCACAAGGACCCGGGCGAGAAGAAGGTGTACTTCGAGTTCAGCGATTACTCGACGCCTTATGTGTTCTTCGAACATCCGCACCGGTAATCGAGCTATCGAACCTCGGTTGAGGCGGTCGACCAGCCGCCTGCCAAAACTCAGCGGCAGGTGCTGTCTGTCAAGCGACAGCTCAGCCTAAGCATCAGGTAGCCGGCCACGCCCGACAGCAGCGAGCCGAAAATGATGCCGATGCGTTCGTCGAAGACTCGCGAGCCGACGTTCTCGAAGGCCAGGCTGCCGATGAAGAGGCTCATGGTGAAGCCGACGCCACACAACAGTGCGGTGCCATACAGGCCCAACCAGCCAACGCCCCGCGGTAGCTCGGCGATGCCGAGTCGAATCGTCAGCCAACAGAATCCGAAGATACCGATCTGTTTGCCCAGAAACAGTCCGCTGGCCACGCCGAGCGACACCGGGTGCAACAGATAAGCCATCGAGGCACCGGCTAAGCTGATGCCGGCGTTGGCCAATGCGAAAATCGGCAGGATGATGAACGCGACCACGGGGTGCAGGTCGTGCTCTAGTGCCCGCAGTGGCGAGTGGTCTGGATTTTCGGGATGCCGCATGGGGATGAACATCGCCAGCACGACACCCGCCAGCGTGGCGTGCACGCCGGACTTCAGGACCGCGACCCAGAGTACTATGCCGAAGAGCATATAGGGCGCAATGGAACCGACGCCGCGTCTGTTCATCACGAATAGCCCGCCGATGGCAAAGGCCGCGGTGGTCAGTGCGGTCAGGGACAGGCCGTCGCTGTAAAATAGCGCGATGATGATGATCGCGCCGACGTCATCAAAGATCGCCAGCGACACCAGGAACACCTTCAATGACGTCGGCACCCGTCTGCCGAGCAGCGTGAGGATGCCGAGGGCGAATGCGATGTCGGTCGCCGCCGGAATTGCCCAGCCGGCGAGTGCGATTTCATCGCCCAAGTTGATCGCCACATAGATCAGCGCCGGCACCATCATCCCGCCGACTGCTCCGGTGATCGGCAGCACGATATTACCCGGCTTGGAAAGCTCGCCTTCGATCAGTTCCCGTTTCAGCTCGAGACCGACTAGGAAGAAGAAGACCGCCATCAGGCCGTCATTGATCCATAGCAGCAGCGGCTTGGCGATCTGCAGCGGCCCGACCCGTATCTCCACCGGCATGTCGAGCACCCCGGCATAGGCCGACGCCAGCGGCGAATTGGCCAGGATCATAGCGGCCACGGCGGCGGTTACCAGCAGGATGCCGCCGCTCGATTCGAGACTGAGAAATTCGTTGAGGGCCTTCAGGAGGCCGGACTCATT
>JBATKF010000372.1:0-18998 GCA_049669185.1 Sedimenticolaceae bacterium
GGGTGGTGTATTGCAAGGACCGCAAGCGGACGGGGACATACGAGCACGTTACGTTCGACTTTCTCGGCTACACCTTTCGCTGCCTCTACAGTTTCGGAATAGGGTGCCATGGGGGTTCGGTTGACCCCCAGGCGAATTCGTAGATTCCGGACGGAGTACGATAAATGAATATGCAGAGTTCCAAGCAACGGCGACTCACGACCTTGGCCGCAGCGGTAGCATTGGCATTGGCCAGTGGACTTGCCGCCGCGCTGCCGGATTCAGCCACTGAGAGTCGATCTGCAGCCTCGAGTGCGGTCCAACAGCTTTACGGCCCGGCGAGCTTCTCATCGCTGGTCGACCGCGTGAAGCCTTCGGTGGTGAATATCTCCACTAAGGGGAAGGCGGTAAATATGCTCAAGTCGCCAGGTGGCGGTATGAGCCGGCCGGAGTTGCCGGAGGGATCCCCGTTCGGTGAGATGTTCAGGCGCTTCTTTGACCAGGCCCCTGACTTTGGTGGCCCTGCAGATTCGCAACGGGAGTACAGCGCCGCGGGCTCGGGATTCATCATCAGTGCTGACGGCTATGTTGTCACGAGCAATCACGTCATCGAGCATGCCGATGAGATCGAGGTAGTGCTCGATGATGGCACGCGTCACCCTGCGAGTGTTCGGGGTCGCGATTCGAAAACCGACCTGGCGGTACTGAAGATCGATGTGGACAAGGCGTTGCCCTACGTCGAGCTTGGAAGTTCGGAAGATCCGAAGGTGGGGGAGTGGGTTGTCGCTGTCGGCAATCCCTTCGGGCTGGGAGGAACTGTGACGGCGGGGATCATCTCCGCGCGCGGGCATGACATCCAGTCCGGACCCTATGACAGCTACCTGCAGATAGACGCACCGATAAACCGCGGCAACTCAGGTGGCCCGCTGTTCGACGCACGGGGGCAAGTGATCGGCATCAACACCGCGATCTACTCGCCCACCGGCGGCAGCGTGGGTATCGGTTTCGCCGTGCCATCCTCGATAGCCAATGACGTGATTACCCAACTGCTTGCCGACGGTCGCGTCGAGCGAGGCTGGCTGGGCGTGCAGATTCAGCCGGTGACCGAAGAGGTGGCCGAATCCTTCGGCCTTCCGGATCAGCACGGTGCGCTGGTCGCCAGCGTGGTACCCGGGAGCCCGCCCGGCCGCGGGGGCAGGCATGCGCGCGGGTGATGTGATCTACCGGATGAACGACACACTGATCGACGAGGTCAAGGACCTTCCCAGGCTGGTCGCCAGGGCCGATATCGGCAGCGATGCCAGCTTCGAGGTGAAACGTAAGTCCGAGGTGCTGCAGCTAACGGCAGTGCTGCAATCCATGCCGGACGACGAGCCAAAACTCGTGTCTGTCGAGGAAACTAAAGATGCCGACGATCCAAGGCTTGGAGTTTACCTTGCCGAGCTGACAGCCGAGTCAAGAGCGCGTTATGGCCTCTCTGAGCAAAGCAGCGGCGTTCTGGTCGTCGACGTGGAGCAGGGTAGCCCGGCGTCAAAAGCGGGCATCCGCACCGGCAGCGTGATCGAGATGGTCGATCAGTCCTTGGTCCATTCGCCTGATGAAGTCGCTACGGGAGTGCAGCAGGCAGCGCAGGAGAAGAGATCTTCAGTGGTGCTATTGATCGAGCAAGATGGCAAGAAACGGTTCGTGGCGGTCAAGCTGGCCACCGCCTAGGGATTGCCACCTAGACCTGGCCGCAATGGCCGGGAATCATGATCTATCGGCGCTCTCTCCTTCAGGGAGAGAGCGCTCGATCCGCCTATCGGATGAGCGTCCGTTCAGCTCCACCTAGGAATCTGCGCACGATTGCCTTGCCTCTGGTCCAGCCAGGCGCCGGCCTTGGCAACTGCCGCCAGAGCATCCAGCGCATACCCATCTGCACCCAGCTTCAGCCAGAGAACCCGGTCCTGATTGAAAAGATAACCGCCGACCAAGATCTTGATGTCGGCACACTGTGGTGTTGTGCGGACTGCCGCAATCAGGTCAGCGACCGCGGAAACGTCGGACGGTATCGAAGCAGAAATACCCAGAACGTCAGCCCGTCGCTCGATCAACTCAGCGACCACACTCGTTGTCGGCGTATTTGCGCCGAGGTGATAACTTTCCCATCCCGCCATTTCCATAAAATCTGCCACCATACGACCGCCAATCTCGTGTAGATCGCCTGCTACGCAGGTGGTCACAACAATGCCCCCATTCTTTCTCGCGCTCAGGGACACGTAGGGAAATAGCTGCGACATAATCATCTGGGTCGCTGTGGTGCAGTAGTGCTCACGAGCGACGCTGATCTGCTTCGTCTGCCATAGGCGTCCAATCTCGTACAGCGCGGTCTGAAAGACATGCAGATAGATATCGTGTACGGCAACCCCAGATTCGACTGCATCGAGAATCAATCGGCTCGCCGTCTGCCGGTCACCTTGCATAAGGGCCTGTAGGTACCGATTGGCGAGTAGCGCCTGCGGGTGCTCGGCGTTGAGAAAACTTGGTACTTCATCCGGCAGTGAGGGAAAACGCTCGATGGCATGCCTGACGAAGCCGACAGCCACCTCAGCCGATTCGGCGGGCAGTTCGAATCTGAGCGCTTCGCACATGCAGTTCAGATCGAGAAGCTGTTCTTCCGGTGACATGCCACGTTGCGTGTGCAATACCTTCGCCCATGCCACGTAATCGACAAACAGCTCTCGGTTGTCTGCAGAAATCGCACCGGCCAGGCAAGACAGCTGGTAGTTTGCGTCCTTTAGCGACTCGGATCTTTCCGATTCGTTAGGGCGTTCGGGCACGTTGATGTGCCGGGAGGACTCCATGTTGATGAGGGTTGTAGCAATTTCGTCACATTGCCGCTGCAACAGCGTGCCGATGGACCGTGCGCTTTGTGTCTGAGCTTTCATGTCATCGTTCGCCCCCCATCAGCCCAGTCAAATTGTGCCGCCAGTCCGCGAAAGGCTGCCTTGCCATCGGTCACAAATATGGGGTGTCGATTCTGATTTGAAAGCCCCGCGCACCCGGAAACGGCGGGAGCATTGACCCAGATCAATAGGGGAATCCTAATGCCGTGGAGGGGGTTGGGATCGTGGGATTGTATCGTGTTCGAGAGACAAGCTTTGGGAAAACATGCTGAGCTGCAATTCACAAAAATCTTTTCCGGGGATGTCCCGTCAGCCCGAAGGTGCGGCCCGACTCAGACGATTTCCGGCTCTTCGACGATCTCGGGCAAATTGAATTGGTCAGTATCCTGCATGGCATCGAGATGTTGTTCCAGCAATGAAGCCTGGCGTGTCCGACCGACGTGAAATACAGCCTCACCTTCATACACCAATGGCAGATTCGTACGCCCGATGATGACCCCGTCAGACGAAGAAACAATGGGCTCCTCGCCAGAACCGCCGGCATCCCCGACAAAGGCCAGGACGTCGTCCTTGGATACCATGTCACCAAGCTTTACCAGCATGCGAAGCAAGCCGCTGCTCGGCGCCCTTATCCAGGTTGTCGAACGCAATACTACGCTCGGTTTCGGCGGCTTTCGCTTCAGGCTCAGCATGCCCATCTCGCGCATCACGTTGACCACGCCGCGCAGGCCGACGCGAATCGATACCTCGTCGAATCGGAGCGCCTCACCGGCCTCGTAGACCATGATCGGCACCTGCTCACTCGCGGCGGAGTAGCGCAACGAGCCCTCCGGCGGCGCCGAGTGAATCAGCATCGGCGCAGCGAATGCCTTGGCCAGCGGTGCCAACGGTTCCACGCTCATATCTGCACGAATTTGCGGGAAGTTGTCGCGGTGAATGGCGGCTGTGTGTAAATCGATCCCGAGGTCCGCACGCCTTACCACTTCACTCAAGAAGATATGCGCCAGTCGCGCGGCAAGCGAGCCCTGCTCGCGGCCGGGAAAACTGCGGTTCAGATCGCGTCGGTCGGGCAGGTAGCGGGACTGTATGTGAAAACCGAGTACATTGACGATTGGGACAACCAATAGCGTACCGCGCAGTTTCTTCAGTTGAGGCTGCAATAGCAGTCGGCGAATAATCTCGACGCCGTTGATTTCGTCACCGTGAACTGCGGCACTGACGAGCAGAGTCGGTCCCTCACGCCTACCATGCACCACATGCACGGGCATATTGACGGTTGTCTCTGTGTAGAGCCCTGGCAATGGAATGTCGACGACTACCTTTTGCCCTGCCTTAACCCTGATTGCATGGATCTCAAAATCCGCCCGACCCATTGAACTATCCCTGGCCCCGTGTTTTGGTCCGGTTTGGTTTGCTGTTTTTCTCAATGAATTCAATGATCAGCGCAGCCACGTCTTTTCCAGTCGAGTTCTCAATGCCTTCGAGACCTGGTGATGAGTTGACCTCCATTACGACGGGACCGTGATTGGACCGTAGGATGTCGACACCGCAGACGTTCAGCCCCATGATGCTGGCTGCGCGCACGGCAGTCGAGCGTTCTTCCGGCGTCAGCCTGACAACGGCTGCAGACCCGCCACGATGCAGATTGGAGCGAAACTCCCCTTCCTTACCCTGGCGTTTCATCGCCGCAACGACCTTGCCACCGACCACCAGGCAACGAATATCAGCGCCGCCCGCCTCCTGGATAAACTCTTGTATCAAGATGTTTGCCTTCAATCCCATAAAGGCCTCGATGACGCTTTCCGCTGCCTTCTTGGTCTCCGCGAGTACCACACCGATGCCCTGTGTACCTTCCAGCAGCTTGATCACTGCAGGGGCCCCTCCCACCATGCTGAGCATATCCTCAACGTCGTCGGGCGAATGCGCGAAACCCGTCACGGGCAGCCCAATACCCTTGCGCGCAAGTAACTGTAGCGAGCGCAGTTTGTCGCGCGAACGTGTCACGGCCACAGATTCATTCAGTGGGTAGACGCCCATCATCTCGAACTGGCGTAGCACAGCGGTACCGTAGAAGGTCACCGAAGCACCGATCCGCGGGATAACCGCGTCGAAACCGGTCAGATTTTCCCCCTTATAGTGAATCGATGGACGCATCGAGGTGATGTTCATGTAACAACGCAGAACGTCGTAGGTAAATACCTCATGGCCGCGAGCCTTGGCGGCCTCGATAAGCCGGCGCGTCGAGTACAGATTCTTGTTTCGAGAAAGTACCGCGATCTTCATAGTCAACTCCTGTCGGGTTTCTTGGTGCCTTTTCGGCGAGTCTGATAAGACAACGCAGGATTGACGACAAAGCCGCCTGCCTCGATCGTGGTGCGTCCAATCAGCATGCGGAAAAGCATATTGTCACGGCCGGTTAAAGTCATCTCCACCTCCCCGACCCAATCACCCACACCTAGCCGAGTGGAGATGACGTAGCGCTGTTCGGTATGACCACCGGAGTCGGTAACCGGTCTCTGGTCTGTTATCGGGGCTTCGCATTCGACCACCCGAGATTCGCTCTTCTGAACCGGGTGCACTTTAAAACGTATCCAGGGTTGGCCATCTTTCTCAAAAGCTTGCAGTTCGAAGGCGTGTAGGCAGGATGTTCGAGCCCCGGTATCCACCTTGGCCTTGATCGGGCCCAACCCCATGTCTGGCAATTCGACCCATTCTCGCCAGCCCAAAATTTTCATCTGATCACCCATGTGTGTTCCTCGAGGCGGCACGGCCCTGAAACCCCGATCAGACCTACCCAGAAGCGCTTTGGTCACTCATTTTCTTATACGGGATATTCTTTCTGTAGTTCTCCTCGCGCAAATACCGATGCACATCTTGTTTTCGCCCCCGTATTGACAGCTTTCTAACGCACTCCACAAACGACAACGCCGCCCTCAGAGGCGGCATTCTTCATCGCC
Organism: Sedimenticolaceae bacterium; assembly: GCA_049669185.1. GTDB lineage: Bacteria > Pseudomonadota > Gammaproteobacteria > Chromatiales > Chromatiaceae > Thiosocius. Next base: position 5,822 of record JBATKF010000372.1, read on the forward strand.
GTTACCGACGCTTTCAGCTGGGAGCCGCGGTTCAGGGAAGCCTGTATTCCCCTTTCCAGTCGGACCATCCCGCACCAGTGTCGCCTATGAAATTGCCCTGAAATTGTTGTTCACCGCTTATCCCTATGTACTTGCCGGTGCCTCCGACGAAGCGTTCTGTGCCCGGGCACGCAGGCATCGCACCCGCGCATTTCCACTCGACATAGATCTTGTCACCATCCGCGTCCGTGACCAAGCAGGTCCCGGTCGCATTGGCGCGCCCGTCGTTGCGAGGGTTTGGGCGGCGGTATGCAGCTCATGGGTAATTCGCAACGAGTCAGCACGATGATCGACCGCTTGAGTCGACGAACGCGAAGAGAGGGTGCCGTCGGACGAAACGCAAGTTTATACTGTTCGTACGCTCCTGGGTGTTTTCTGGAACACCAATGAAATTTCAAAGCCTTGCTGAGAGTCCCCTCGGTATAAGCGACGACGAGGCGGCCGTTATTGCTGAATACTCCAAGGCATGGCAGGAGAGCCAGTATGCGGCCTATACATTATCCCTGCCGCCTACGCGCATCAGTCCCTGGGTCTGGCGTGACCGCCGTGTTTTCGCCAGTGATGTCGGTGCTACCCGCTTCCGCCAGTTGATGCTGATAAAGACTATCGAAACGGTCAAACCCAGCAACGTGCTCGAAGTGGGCTGCGGCAACGGTATCAATCTGCTGCTGCTGGCCTGCCGCTTTCCCGATATCGCGTTTACCGGGGTCGAATTGACCAAACAGGGCCATATCGCAGCGGAGAGATTTCAGCAACAGGCTACTCTGCCACAGCAGATGGTCGACTATGCGCCGTTGCCGCTCGTGGATGATACCGCTTTCCGCCGTATCCGATTCTTACAGGGCACCGCCGCTGACCTGCCGTTCGAAGACAGCAGCTTCGACATGGTGCAGACGATTCTTGCGCTGGAGCAGATGGAGCAGATCCGTCCCGATGCACTGTCCGAGATCGCCCGCGTCTGCCGCGGCACCACGCTGATGATCGAGCCGTTCCGTGATGCCAACGAACAGGGCTGGTCACGGAAAAACGTGGGACAGCGAAACTACTTCCAGGGGCGAATCGCAGACCTGCCAAGCTACGGTCTGCAACCGGCAATGGCGATAAACGATTTTCCGCAGGAAGCCTTTCTCAAAGTGTGTGCTTTACAGTCAACCAAAGGCGCGGTCTGAACGGGCTTGCCTCCTTGCTACCGAGCTACCGAAGTCGCGGGCCAACCGACAGCGCCCACCAAGCTAGCTGATCCAGTCGGCGGCATTGAAGAACTCCTTATTCGCCTCGCTGTGCGGTTGCGCAAAATGCAGCTTTACGCCTGCTGGATCCGCGACATAGGTTATAAGCCAGCCCCATTCTGTGACCACTGGATCCATGATCGTAACGCTCGGGTACCGTTCTTCCAGGTTAAGCGCCCTCATGTAGTCACACCAGGCCCCCGCATCTTCCACCCAAAAATGCAGCATGGCGTGTCGAGGTGGCTCGATATCGTAGTGCAGCGTGACCAGAAATCGTTGCTCACCAAAGCCTGTCGCAAACTCGCATGCGCTGTTGCCATCGTCCCATAGCGTCTTGAAACCAAGATCCGTATAGAAGCCCTTAGTGGACTCATAATTCTCAGGCGTGCAAATCACAAATGGCCTGAAGTCCCGAATCGTTGGCTTGCTTGGTCTCGTCGCAGGCAAGCGATATCTCCTTTTCTTGCAAAAGCATTGGTCGATTCATGCGAAGCCGTGGCGAACCTTGTTGGCGTCTTCCTGTTTCCTGAACTGCAGGAAGCGCGGCAGGAACTTGTCCCAGTCGATGAGATGGGCATCCAGTTCGGGTCCGTCGATACAGGCGTGCTTGCGCACCATCTTGCCGTCGAGTGTGACAGGAACCATGCAGGCGCCGCACATGCCGGTGGCATCCACCATGATCGAGTTGAGGCTGGCCACTGTCTTAGCGCCATAGGGTTTCGTGAGGTCGCTGACCGCGCGCATCATCAACGGCGGGCCGATGGTGACCACCTCGCCAATGACACGACCGCTGCCGGCCTTCATCGCTTCGAGCATCTCTTCCAGCGGTGCGGTGACAAAGCCGTTGATGCCGAAACTGCCGTCGTTGGTGGTGTAGATCACATCGAGCAGATCGGGGTACTCCGCCTGCAACAGTCCTACGCGACCATCCGGCTTGTGCCAGAACATCAGGTCCTTGTTACGGAAACCGGAGATAAGGGTGACATGGTTACCCATGCGCAGGTGCTCGCGCATGATCGGGTACACCGGCGGCAGGCCGACACCGCCGGCGGTGAACACCACGGTCTCGCCGTTCTCGTAGCGATGCAACTGGCTGGGCAGGCCCAGCGGTCCGGCGATTCCGGCGATGGCCTCGCCTTCCTGCATCCGGTTGATGTACGCCGAACTGCTGCCGAGGCTCTGCACTACCAGATCGATGGTGCCTTTGTCGGCATCCCAGTCCGCCAGCGTCAGCGGGATCAGTTCGCCCTTGTCCCAGCCGAGTACGCGTACGAACTGGCCGGCGCGCGCCGATCTCGCGATCAGCGGCGCGTTGATCTCGAACTCGACGATGCCTTCGGCGAGGTCGGTGCGCCGGAGTATTCTCTTCGCTGACTGGCCCTGTTCGGTATAGCGCTCGGCGCTGGCGACCAGCGACCTGATCTCGTCGACGGAGAAGGGTACGGTGCCGGCGATTTCGCGCGCGGCCGCCTGGCCGTCACCGGCCGCTCGGATGGCGGTCGAACCGCCACGGTTGGCATCTCCGCCGGTATAGACATCGTCGATCGAGGTCTCCTGCGAGCCGGTCTTGATCTCGATAGTGCCCCACTTGCTGGTCTTGAGCCCTGGCTCGGAATCCTTGACGATCGGGTTGGAGGCATTACCCAGCGCCATGATGACCAGGTCGACCTGCATCTCCTCGATGTCGCCCGTCGGCACCGGCCGCCTGCGCCCGGAGGCATCCGGTTCGCCCAGTTCCATGACATCCAGATTGGTGTGGGTGACAAAGTGGGTCTTGTCGTTGCCGATGAACTCGCGCGGCGCGCGCAGTACCTTGAGCTCGATACCTTCTTCCAGCGCGTGGTGCAGTTCCTCGACACGTACCGGCATCGCGTCCTGCGTGCGGCGGTAGACGATAGTGACATGTCCGCCCAGGCGTTTCGCGGTGCGCGCGGCATCCATCGCGGTATTGCCGCCGCCGATAACGATGACCTGCTTGTCCTTCACCTCCGGCAGCGGTGTCTCGTAGTCTTCCAGGTGCGCTTTCATCAGGTTGACGCGGGTGAGAAATTCGTTAGCCGACAGGATGCCGTTCATGTGTTCGCCGGGAACGTTCATGAAGCGGGGCAGGCCGGCGCCGGTACCGACAAAGATCTTCCAGAAGCCGGCGCGTTTCAGCGACTCCAGCGTGGCGGTCTTACCGACGATGAAATTGGTGACGAACTTGCCGCCCATCTGCCTGATCTTCATGACCACGTCATCGATCAGCTCGTTGGGCAGGCGGAACTCAGGGATGCCGTAGCGCAGTACGCCACCCAGCTCGTGGAAGGCCTCAAACACGGTGACTGGATAACCTTCCTTGGACAGCAGGTAAGCGTTTATCATGCCGGCGGGGCCGGAACCGACCACTGCGATGGGCGGCTTGTCCGCTTTCGCCCAGGGATTGACGTAATCGCCAATCTCGGTGTTGGCATCGGGATTGAGGAATTTCTCGCTCTGAGGCAGGTACCACTCGAGCTGACCGATCTCGATGGGCCGCTGGTTGAGCGTGCACACGCCCTGGCACTGGATCTCCTGCGGGCACACGCGGCCGGTGACATTCGGCAGCGGGTTGGCCTCCTTGATCAGCTGGAAGGCCTGTTTGAACTTGCCTTCCCCAATCAGGTGGATCATCTCAGGAATATGTATTTTTACCGGGCAGCCGCCTTCGTTCTCACCGCCGTCGATCTTCGGTAGGTGGCCGAGTTCGCAGGGCTTATCGTCACACTGCTTGTCGCGCAGCACCTCCAGCCACACCAGCAGTTCGACTTCGCGAAAACTGTACCCCAGCCCCATGTAACCGATGTAGCCCTGGTTGACGAGGTCGAAATCTTGCGCGCGCTCGCTCGGCGGACGGATGTAGGGCGGGATGTTGTTCGATCCGGGCCAGCCCTCGGACAGGCCCTTGAACATGGGATAGCGGTCCGAAAGGTAGGCGTCGAGCGCGCGTATGAACTTGCGTTTGAACTTGAGCGGTATGCTCCAAATGAAACGCATCAGCAGTGTGCTCATGTCATCGTTGTTGCACAGCAGCTTCCACAAGGTTCGGGTGAAGGCCTCGCCGAGTTCGTCCTGCTGGAATTCCCAGGCAATGGCGCTGGTGCCCTCGCTGATGAAAGTCTGCCGGAAGAACTGCGGGTCGCTGACCAGGCGCTTTTTCAGCAGATCGACCTGCTTCTGGAAAAGCTCCACGGATGCGCTGTGTTCCAGCTCCTCCAGTGCCTCCGCGCTGTCGTCGAGGTGGTGGCGGTTGTTCTCGATCTCCAGACTGGCCTCGTAATAGCGTTGGACATCGTGCTGGTGATAGGCGCACTCGGGATTGTCGCGCGGCGATCTTGGTGGAGTCTGGTCGATGTGCTGTGACATGTGTGGTGCCTCCAGGTCTTTGACCCTGGTCTGTACTATGCCTATGCCGGCGGATTTAAGCGGATGATCTCGGCATCGCATTCGTCGGCGACCCGGGAAGCGCGTTGTATGAGGTCCGGGGTGAGCTCAATCCTGTCGAAGATACCCGGTATCACCCGGCTGACGACCTTGCTGGCGCCTTCGACGACGATGGTGGTCTTCTCGAACAGCTCGCTGACATCCTGGTAGCAGGCCTTGCAGTTGGTGCATTTGGGCATATCCGCCTCGGCGATCTCGACCAGCCTATCACTGGAGGCCGCCTGGGCAGGGGAGGACGCCGGCTGCGCTGCGGCTGGGATCGCTGCTTCGGCCGCGCCGATCACGTTCACCGGTATGCCCTTCAGCGAGGGCGAGGCGGGCGCGCCGGATGCACTGGCGAGTTCGGCCATGCCCCTGGCGATGGAGTCGATGGATGCCTCGCGCGCGACGTTCGACTGCCGGTAGCGCTGCTGCCATTCCTCCAGTTCTTGATAGTGGCTGGTCTCCATGCGCTCTATGTGCAGGCCGCCGAGGTATTCCAGCATGCGCCAGTTCCTGCGACGCTCTGCGGTCAGGGTGACCATGGCATGGGTCATGGTCAGCTTGACGAGCTTGCGGTCTGCGTCGGTCGACCAGATGTACGGTATCTTGCCGTAACGCTCGGTCTCGCCAAGGTCGATGAACTCGTGGACCGGCACGGGCTCGCCGGCGATATCACCCTTGATCGGTCGAAAATGCTTGCTGAAGCGGCCTTCCTGCAGCGCGAAATCTGCCGCGGTGTAGGGGATATCGAGCAACCGGGCATTACCCTCGTCGTCGATATAATCCAGCGTCTTGGTGATCCAGTCCTTACCGATGTCCGGGTTGCCTTCGAGCGAGAAGCGCTCGGCGAGCGTATCACCGCGGCGCGGGTCGTGAACGAACAGGGGGTACATGCGGCTCTCCACCGCGAGAATGGCGCGGCGGCTGCCGGCATCGTCGGCGATGCCGTGCTCCGGCTGGCAGGTGGTATAGGTATCGAAAACCGCCGGCGATTCGTTGTAGGTCAGGAAATCTATCGCGTTTTTCATGAAGTGGCTCTGCATCGCCGCGCAGGTCTGGATCACCAGCACGTTGGGATGGAAGGCGGCGATCAATCCCAGTTCCTTGCGGTCTTCGTGCTTGCCACGGTGCGCGACGCCGAAGCGGGTCAGGTCCGAATCCTGCGCGGTAAAGCTGGAGGTCGAGGTCTGGCCGCCGGTGTTGGAATAGGCGCCGGTGTTCAGTACCACGACCTTGAGCGGGGTCTCCGACACCAGCACGCGCGACAGCGCGCCGAAGCCGATATCGTACGTCGCGCCGTCACCCCCCATGCTGATCACCGCGGGCAATAGGGCGCGTTCCTCCGCGGAAAAATGATGCCAGTTGAAACATTTGAACAGGGCGTCGTGGGTGGCCGGGTCATAGTTGTCCTCGAGGTCGAGGCGGGCAGTGCGCATGGCCCGGTAATCATCGACCGCGGTCGCACACAGGCCCTCGAAGATGCCCTTGGCGACCGCCGGCGTGTCCTGGAACAGGCTGTTCACCCACGGGTTCTTGTAGGGGTTGGCGGGGAAGGTGGACGCGTACACGCTGCTGCAGCCGGTGGCGTTGGCGATGGCTGCAGCCGAGGGGCCGTCGCCGGTGGGGCCGCCCTCGAACAGGTACAGGCGCTGCTCCAGCGTACGGATGGTCTGCTGCATGCGCTCGCGCCGCTGCGGGTCCTGCTCGTCCTCCTGCACGGTTTCGAGCTTTGCACCGAGATCGACGATCAGCGTTTCGAGTTCGTGGATATGCAGCTTGCGCTTGTGTTCGTGGATAGCGCGGTTGGTGGCGGTCAACAGACGGATGGCGGTGACCTCGCCACAGCCACGGCAGGCGCCGTGGCCGCCTGTCATGGCGTAATAGTTGTCATGATCGAGCATCAGACGCTTGCTGTCGCCGCCTGGCTGTAGCGCGTTCTCGGTGAAGCGTGCGGCGGTATTGGGCAGCCTGCTGAGGAAGCTGAAATTCTGTTCCATCTCGGTCTGGGCAGCGCTGCTCTGGCGGCGCGCGCTGAGTGCGCCCGGACCGCAGACATCGACGCATTCGAGGCAGCCGGTGCATTTCCACGGATCGATGTTGACCGAATACAGGCCGCCGGTCCCGGCGGCCTTCTTTTCCATGGCATCGAAAAACGGCCGCGTCTTCGCTACCGGGAAGCACGCGAGCGCCGTGACCAGCCGGTCGTAATCATGCTGCAGGCTGGCGTTTTCTATATCGAGTTCGGGGATTGCCTCGGCGACGATTGCGCTGAAGGCCTTCGGGTCCTTGCTCGGCAGTTTGCGGTAGGCCTCGCGGATGGACTTGGTCAACGGGAACACCTGGCTCGACATCTGTTGCCGGTGCGCCTCGGTGACCTCGAGCTTGGCGATCGCCGTCAGCAAGAGGTCATGGATCTCGTGCACGGTGTTGGGAATGGCGGCATCCGGGCAAACCACCGCGCATTCCATGCAACCCGTGCACAGGTGCGCGCTGTACTCGGGCACCTCGCGCCGGAACAGGCCCTTGTCTTTCCAGGCAGCGCTGGCCATCGGTATGAACAGCCCGCTGCCCGGCATAACCGCCGCCTCGCCGATACTGCCGTCCTTGAATCGGTCGGCCGCGATCTCCTTGTAGTATTCCGGGTCGAAAAGGCCGTTGGTCACCGAACTGCCGGTGGCCCTGGACATACAGGCCGAGACCTCGACGCCCTGTGCGGGCTGCATTACCACCAGCTTCTCCGCCTGCTCGAATTCCACGGCGCTGTAATCGACCTTGATGGTCGCTTCCATACCGTCGCGCACTACGTGCATGTTGCTGTCGACCACGATCTGGCCCTTGGCGCCGAATTTTTTCACCACCTGCTGCTCGACTTTCTGCAGGATGGCCTCCTCGGTGCTGCCCGCTGCGATGCGGTCGACATGCCCGCAGATGGCGCCGATGAAGGCGATGCCCATCATGCGGATCTCGAGTTCGGGTACCGGCGCATGTTTCTTGGCGACGCCGAACGCGTCGACGATATACAGGTGGATGCGCTTGTCGCGGATGGTCTTGCGCGCATGCGCCGGCAGTTCCTTCCACACCTCCAGCGGCGTGTGGTGCGACTGCATGATCAGGGTGCCGTCCTCGCCGAGTCCGCGCAACGGGTTGGTGTGGCTGAACACCTTGTGGTCCGGCGACACCACGATCTCGACATCTTCCAGCTCCGCGTTCGTGATCTTGATGGGCTCGGGGCTGAGCGTGATGTAGAAATTGGTCGGCGCGCCGCTCTTCTCCGAACCGTATTTCGGCGCCGACTTGGAATGCAGGCCGAGCACGCCGGCGAGGATGTCGGTGAGCAGTTTTCCGGTGGCGATGGTGCCGTAACCGCCGATCGAATGGAACCTGATGCGGAAGGCGCCCTCGGGCAGCAGCGACGGGTTGTCCTCGGTGTCGAAGGCCATGAACTCGGTTTCGGGGTAGGCCTGCCTGAGACGTAGCTGCAGCGCGGCGTTGGCCGGGGAGGGGTTCTTGTCGAAGAACTGCGATCCGAGGTAGAAGAAGGGCACGTTCAGGCTGCCCTCCATGTTGCGGTAGGCCGCCACCAGGTGGCGAGGCTGCAGGTCGTGCGCGCCCATACCGAAGATGCCGGTGCTGATCTTGGGCAGGCTCGTGATCGGCGGTATGCCCTGGTGACGGATCAGGCCGGCATTCTCGCCCCCCTTGAACAGCGCCTGTGTCACCAGGTTGGTCAGCGCGGTCACTTCCGAACGCTCCAGCACGGTCACCGCCTTCTTGCCGTCCAGTACCGCGACGAGTTCGCCCTCGGGGAACGGCTGCAGCAGCTTGATGGAGACCACGCCTGCTTTCATGCCCTGCGCGCGCAGGTGCGTGACCACGGCTTCGGCATCATCGGTGACCGAACCCAGGCCGACGATGACGTAGTCGGCGTCATCGGCCATGAAGGTCTGCACCGGTTTGTAACAGCGGCCGGTGAGGGCACCGTATTCGGCCATCGCCTGCCTGACGAAACGCGGCACCTCGTTGACGAAATGCGTGCGGTGATCGACCAGGCCGGCCTGGAAGTCGGGCTGGTTCTGTACGCCGCCGCTGAGCCCGGGGTTGTTTATGTCGACCATGGCCGGCACCAGCTGGCGCGTGCCTTTCTCCCACGCATGAATCCATTGCCGGCGCCACTGGCCGTGCAGTTCCTCGGGAATCCAGCCGAGGGTCTCGGCGACCAGTTGACCGTCGTTGTCGGACTCGATGTCGTCAGCGCGCTGCGCGAGGAACGCCAGCACGGCGTTGAGGCTTGCGGGCAGGATATCGCCGCCATGATGCTGCAGGTATTGCTGCAACTGATAAACGCGTCCCTTGGCGCCGTACAGCATCTCCTGTGCCACCGTCGGGCATTTGATGCGGCCCGCCGGGTCGCCGAGGAATGTCTTCAGCATCTCGGGCTCCGGCAGTAGGGTCTCGCATTGCATGTGGCTGGTGGCGAAACCATCCATCGCGTTGGTGACCGGCACCATCGACAGCGAACTCACCCGGTAGGCAATGGCGGCGAGGTCGGCCGCCTCCTGCGGGTTGCTGCCGAACAGGATGGTGTAGCCTGAGGACAACAGGGCGTAGACATCATCGTGCCCAGCCATCACGTTCAGCGAATGTTTCGACACCGCGCGCGCTGCGACCTGCAACACGAAGCCGCCTACCTTCTTGCCCACGGTGACATAGTGCGATTCCAGCCCGTAGAGGATGCCCTGGCTGGAAGACGCATTGGAGATGAAGCGCCCGCCAGTGAGCGTGGCGCCCATGGCGCCGCTCTGCGCGGAATGCTCGCCCTCGGGCTCGAAGAAAAACGGATGCTTGCCCCACACGTTGCAGCCGCCCTTGGCGCGGTAGGCCTCAAACAGCTCGGAGATCTCGGTGGAAGGCGTGATGGGATAACCTATGACGCCGCCGCATACATGACCCATGACATGGGCCACCGCGCCGTTGCCGTGAATGACGGTCTCGATACCGGGGTACTGCACCTCGCCGGCCGGCCGAGGTAGGTGCGGCTCGCCCTGCTTTGTCCCCGTCGGTGAGGTCCCGGCCCGGTGGCTGCCCTGAGTTTTGGCTTGCGAATGTCGCATGATCTGCTCCTGTGCCAGCCATCGCTAGCCGGCTGGTATGCAAGCATTAAAAGATAGGTAAGTTCGTCAAAAACGCATCCGAAAGAGATTGATGGGGGCCAATGAGCACACTGAAAAGAACAAAGCGCCTCTCCCCGTCAACGCTTTCGTTGCCATTCTCCCATCGGTTGGGAGATGGTCACGAAATGCCTATCACACGTTAATTCAAGCAAGCGCGTTTGATCTGCGTCAAGTTTTGTTAAGGTGAATGGCTGTTTTAGCGGGTTTCACCGACGCTGGTCGCGTGCCGCGGATCGCCCTCGGAGTCAGCAGTGACCTGCTCGGTACGGTTTCGGCCACCCTGTTTCGCCGCCAGCAATCCGGCATCTGCACGGGCGAAGATGGACTCGACGTTGTCGCCATCTTGAAAGGCAGTTACCCCAAAGCTGGCGGTCTTATGGCCTATCGCGCCGAGATCGGCCGTTTCGAGTTGGGTACGAATCATTTCGGCCAACGAGAAGCCGCCGTCGATATCCGTTTCCGGCGATAGGATCACGAATTCCTCTCCACCCCACCGCCCGACGAGATCCGTCGAGCGCACTCTCGAACGGATGACTTCTGCGATCTTGGTCAGGACCGCGTCCCCGGCCTGATGGCCGAGCCGGTCGTTAACCTCTTTGAAGTGGTCGACATCCATTAAGATGACAGCAAACGTCGTGTCGTATCGGGTGGCGCGCTTGATCTCTTTTGTCAAGAGCTCGGTGATCCATCTTCTGTTCGACAGGCGGGTCAGATGGTCCTCCCGTGACAATCGGATCATCTGCTGCTGCAACACCTGATCGCGCCGAATGATCCGGGCGCCGATGATCGTGGGCCCGATCAGTGCGAGCGCGGAGAAAAAGACTGTGGTCGCGACGAACTCCCAGCGCTCCGACCACGTCTCGGGCTCGTAGTGGGCGGTCAGCCGTGCCATAACTTGACCTTCCACCCAGAACTCCCAGAACAGACTGAGGACGGTGATGGTCAACAGCACCGATACCATCGCGGCAAAAAAGGCCCTCAGATCCATAGCTCAGTTATCGGAACCGCCCCGTTATCGTTGAGAAGGTGTTGCGTTGCGAACCCCGTCGACGAGTTTTTCGAGAAGGGGTGACGCGAATTGATCGCAGCTTAACGCACGGTGCGGACAAGTGTCCCCCGATTATCCCGGTTCGGTGTCGAAATCGTGCCTGCAGCGAGCTCGGCCTTGAGATTCACCCCTGTTCTTGCTAAAAAGCGCGCGGTCAGGACCGCACGGCGTAGAGGGGTATTGCTCGTGGAACATTGCCTCTTCATCCACACCAATCAAAAGCAGTATCTGGGAGCCTTGATCGCCCAGTATGCCGCACGCCGTAATTCCGCGCATGATGATCGATTCGACGTCCGCATCATCCACCACAAGGACTACCCTTTCATGCACGACCGGGAGGGGCAGCCCTACCTGAGGGATGGCCTGACAAGGCGTTGGCTGAATGACGATCTGCAGTCTTTCACCCCACTCAGATTCATGCCCCCGGAACTGATGAATTATCAGGGTCGAGCCGTTGTTGTCGATCCCGACGTCTTCGCGGTCGGTGACGTCTGGGAGCTTCTCAGCCGGGATATGGGCGACAAAGCAATCCTGTGCAGGGGGCGTTCCGGCAGCAAGGGCCAGGAGGGCTGTCTGGCCAGCAGCGTTATGCTGCTGGATTGTGCCAAGTTGACGCACTGGCGCGTCGAGGAGCAGTTTGCCGAGCTGTTCGAGATGAAACGGGACTATAGGCCGTGGATCTGTCTGCAGCTTGAGCCGCCGGAGTCCATCGGCCATTTCGAGAACGCGTGGAACGACTTCGACCATCTCGATGAGAACACGAAGATGCTCCACAATACCAAGCGCAAGACCCAGCCATGGAAGACGGGGCTTCCGGTCGATTTCACATCGACTGAGAAATTCCGCTGGTATCCGCCCAAGGGATGGCTTCGGCGCGGTCGCCGGCTATTGTTCGGAGCGAGCAACGACCCCGGTCAATACCAGCCGCATCCCGATCCGAACCAGGAGCGGTTCTTCTTTGGGCTGCTGCGCGAGTGCCTGGAGAAAGGCGTTCTCTCCGAGGCCCAGCTGCGCGAAGAAATGCAGCAGAACCATATCCGGCACGATGCATTCGAGTTAATTGACCGAACACCACCGCTGGCATCCGAGGGCACTCTGTCCACTAGGTTCTAATGGACTCAGAACACCTATCTGCGTTGTTCCGCGAGCATGAATCAGCGGAGCGAGTCCTGCGAGTCGCTCAGCGTCGATCATTTTTTCGAGTCCGGAAAAACATCCTGGACAGAGTTCTCGATTGAGCCCGAAGACACTACTGGTGCTGGGCTCGAAACCCGAGCCCCTCCTACCGCCGCGCAACGCCTACGACGCCTTGGCCTGCGCGAATGCCTCGGGATTCTCCGCCGCTCGCCATGGGTTGCCGACGCCGGCGTTCACCGTGATGTCCGCGGTGCTCACCTCGGGCATCGCCTCGGGGCACCACAGTCTTCAAGCCGTCTCGGGGTTAGGCACTGGCAGGCTTTACTTCGTGCCGCGACCGCCTCACAAACTCACTCTCGCGAAGCGCCTGCTGCACCCGGTCAGGACTTACCGAATAACGGCCCGCTGCCTGAGGAACACGCTGCGCTCGGTGGGCTACCGGTACGACGAGTTCGTCGAACTTCGTTGGCACCAATACTATTCGATGATCGAGGAGCTCTGTCGCGACAAACCCGAGATTCTGGATCTGCTCGGGCAAAAGCACCCTTCAACGGGTGTCGCTGCCGTCGTGCTGGGTCTGACGCGCGAGCGATACGAGCGGGTGATCATTAGCGGCTTCAGTTTTGAGCTCACCCACGCCCACGGCCACAACCCGGACATCGACGAGCGCCTGACCGTCGCAAGCAAGCATGCGGCCACGGATATCGCGGTCCTGCAGCACCTGCACGAGACCTGGGGCAACGTCTATACAACGGAGCCGGCGGTCACCGAGCGGGCAGGGATCCCACCGCTGCCCGGGATATAGGGAAGCAGGGGTCGGAGGTTCATGCGAATGCCAACGGCAGTTGTTTACCAACCGTTCTCTTCTACCTCCGACCCCCTCGATTATTATTTCTTGGATGCGAATGCCGGATCCATGTAGTCGGCCCGCGTCGGACCCATTCCGGTGACCTGCACAATCGCCTCCCCATCGGGTGTGGCCACGAAATGCGCGACGCCCGCCGGTTCGGTATAGAAACTCCCGGGGCCCAGGGCGATCAGTTTTGACGCGTCGTACTTGTTGCCCCATCCGATATACCAGGTCCCTTCGAGTACGGTATAGGTACGAT
>JBATKF010000373.1:0-26576 GCA_049669185.1 Sedimenticolaceae bacterium
CTTCGGCGCCGAAGCGCGACAGGATATAGTAGCCCTGCAGGCCCAGCACCATCCCGACGAAGATGCCCGAAACGGCCACAATCAACACCGTCAGCACGCCGACCGACAACAGCTGCTCCAGTAGCAGGCGCGGCCGGCGCAATAAGGCAGGCAGGCCTCTGAGCATCGCCAGCATCAATAAGCTGGCCCGCCCAAGGCGAGCAGATAAGGACAGCCCGTGGCGGCCCAATGTGGCCAGCCATTCCATCAATCCGGCTCCGCAAACAGGTCGGCCGCCAGCTCCGGCGCTGGATAATGGAACGGCACTGGTCCATCGGGCAGCCCCTGCATGAACTGGCGCGTCCATTCTCCGCCGCTGTCGCGCAGCGTCTGCGGCGGCCCCGATTCGATCACCCGGCCGTTCGAGATGACGTAGACGAGGTCTGCAATCTCCGATGTCTCCGCCACGTCGTGGGAAACGATCACGCTGGTGATACGGGCAGCGTCGTTGAGCCGCCGAATGAGCTGTACCAGCACGCCCATAGAGATGGGATCCTGGCCTGTGAAAGGCTCGTCGTACATGATCATCATCGGATCCAGCGCAATGGCGCGCGCCAGCGCGACGCGGCGCGCCATACCACCCGACAGCTCGCTCGGCATCAACCGGTGGGCGCCGCGCAGGCCGACCGCCTCGAGCTTCAACAGCACCAGCTTGCGGATCATCGATGGCGTCAGTCGGGTATGTTCGCGCAGCGGATAGGCGACGTTATCGAACACCGACAGATCGGTCAGTAGCGCCCCGCTCTGGAACAACATCCCCATGCGCATCCGCAGGCGATAAAGATCACGCGTCGACAGCGCGTGCACGTCTTGGCCATCGACCTCGACGCGGCCCGCATCCGGCGTCAGCTGACCACCGATCAGCTTGAGGAGGGTGGTCTTGCCTGACCCCGACGGTCCCATGATCGCCGTCACGGCGCCGCGCGGCACATCGATATCGACGCCTTCGAAAATCGCGCGCGTGCCGCGATAGAATGTCAGGCCGCGGATTCGCACCCAGGAATCTTTTGCGAGTGATTTGCGACCCATTTTTCTCAGACGACAGCTTGAGCTCTAGAAAATGCTTTTATAAACAGTCGGTAATCGACGGCGAGCGGGTGATTCTGAGCAGCCGGGCAAGGTGCGTCAAGCGTCGCGGCCGTCAATCGGCTCCAACTGCGCAAACAGCCCGCGAATCTTGCCCGGCTGGGCGACTGTCCCGTGGATGACCGCCGCAGGAACCCAATCGCAGCCGTTGGGACATCTGGCGAGATGCCGCTCGCCCGGTGAGTCCTCCGTGCAGACGGTACTATTGCACAACAGCCGCCTCCACTTCGGGACACAGCAATGGGCGAAATTCTACCCTTCAAGCGCGTCAAAGCGAGCGAACGACATCGCGGCAAGACATTGTGTCGCAACGGACATCACAAGTGGCAGGTGGACAAGCAGTCGGTATTCGATGTCCAACTTGGCAAACTGGTCACCCGCTACTGCTGCGCGCGTTGCGGTCAGGTCAAGGTCCGCGCCCATTGACGGCATGCGGTGGACGTTGGACAGCGGGCCATGCATTCGCGACAATTCGCGGGCCGGGAGACCGCAACGCAGACGGCCCGATCTTGGCGTCTCCTTGCCGCTGCTATCTCTGGACCCGACGCTGGCGCTTTTCTCACCCAGGTCTTAGCTTCGCGCCCACGGCGCCAGCGCTGGATGCTGCGGCCCTATCGGAATGCGTTATCAAGTGCCCGAGGACTGCAGATATGTGCCGCACCGATCATCTGACGCAAGGAGACCAGTCCATGACCGCCAGTGCGGCGCAACTTTGTGAATCTGGCCGGAGCGTCATCAGCATCGAAGCCGACGCAGTCCAGGCGCTCGCATCGCGAATTGACCAGAATTTCGCGGCGGCCTGCCAGTACATTCTGGCCTGTAAGGGTCGTGTGGTCGTCATCGGCATGGGCAAGTCCGGCCACATCGGGAGCAAGATTGCGGCCACGCTGGCGAGCACCGGCAGCCCGGCCTTCTTCGTCCACCCTGGCGAGGCCAGCCACGGCGATCTCGGCATGATCACAGCAGGCGACGTGGTCCTGGCGCTGTCCAACTCCGGCGAGACCCACGAGATCGTCACTATCTTGCCGCTGATCAAGCGCATGGGTGCGCCGCTGATCAGCATGACAGGCAAGGCCGAATCGACCCTTGCGCGCGAGGCTGACGTCAATCTCGATGTCAGTGTTGCCAAAGAGGCCTGCCCGCTGGATCTTGCGCCGACCGCCAGCACGACCGCAGCACTGGTGATGGGCGATGCGCTGGCGATTGCCTTGCTCGAGGCGCGCGGCTTTACGGCTGAAGACTTCGCCCTGTCGCATCCGGGCGGCAGCCTTGGGCGCCGCCTGTTGTTGCATGTCCACGACATTATGCACACCGGAGCCCAGATGCCCGTGGTCCGGCAGGACGCCGCGCTGCGCGATGCCCTGATGGAGATGACGGCCAAAGGTTTGGGCATGACCGCGGTAGTGGACAGTGACGGGCGCCCGGTCGGAATCTTCACCGACGGCGACCTGCGGCGCTGTCTCGACGGCGGTATGGATATCCATCAGGCCACCGTGACAGAAGCAATGACGCGCGGCGGCAAGCGCATCGAACCCGACCGGCTCGCAGCCGAGGCACTGAACGTGATGGAGGAGATGAAAATCAACGCGCTGTTGGTGGTCGACCGCGATTCGCGCCTGTGCGGCGCGCTCAATATGCACGATCTGCTGCGCGCCGGCGTCGTGTGAGCGAATGGAGAGAAACGATGCAAGACATTCAGACCAAGGCGGCCGCGATCCGTCTTGTCGTGTTCGATGTGGATGGGGTGTTGACCGACGGCAGCCTGTACATTGGTGACGACGGCCAGGAGTACAAGGCCTTTCACTCCAAGGACGGCCACGGCATGGTCATGCTACAGAATACGGGCGTGCAGATCGCCATCATCACCGGGCGTACCTCGGATGTGGTTCGCATCCGCATGGAGAGTCTGGGGGTCCAGCATGTTTACCAGGGCAGGCGCGACAAGCTGCCGGCCTACGTCGAAGTCAAGCAGGCCACCGGTTTGGGTGACGAGCAGATCGCCTACGTCGGTGACGACGTAGTGGACCTGCCAGTGATGACCCGGGTGGGACTGGCGATCGCCGTGCAGGATGCGCATAGGCTGACAAAGCAGCACGCACACTGGGTCACGCCGAGCGGCGGTGGCCGTGGCGCGGCGCGCGAGGTGTGCGAAATGCTAATGGATGCGCAAGGGACCCTGCGCGGGGCCATGCAGACCTATTTGGATTAGCGTGGCCTATTATCGGCAGCTGCTAGCCGTTCTGCTGGTCTGCGCAGCAGTCCTCAGTTGGTGGCTGTTGCAGCATAATCCGCCGGATGACCCATCCGCCTTGTCGGGTGCTCAACGGACCGTCGACTACTATGTCGTCGGACTGGACGTAACACGCATGACGCCGGCCGGTGTGCCGGCCCATCGTCTACGCGCGCAGACCTTGCGCCATTTCAGCAGCGACGAAACTACCGAACTGGACCGGCCCCATCTGACTGTGTTCCAGGCAGACGCACCACCTTGGGAGGTCGACGCCGAGCAGGCCCGGATGTCCGCCGACGGCAGTCTGCTGCTGCTCACGGGCGAGGTGCTGATCGAACGCGCCGCCGGCGACGCCACCCGCCCGATTCGCATGCAAACCCGCGAAGTGCGTGTAAAGCCTCGCGAAGACTATGCGGAAACCGATGAAAAGGTTAGGGTAGTCAGCAACGCGAATCGCTTGGATGCGGTGGGCATGCAGGCTTGGTTACGTCCGCCCTCACGCATCCGATTCCTCTCTCAGGTGAAAGGCCATTATGTCCCGCGTTAATCTTCTGCTCGCCCTGCTGCTGGTTGTGCTGCCCACCCAGGCGTTGGAGTCGGACAAGGAACAACCGATTGAACTGGTGGCCGACAGCGTTGACATCGACGAGGCCACGGGCGTGAGCATTTATAAGGGTGACGTCGACCTGCGCCAGGGCAGCATGCATCTGCGTGCCGATATAGTCACCGTCTACCAAGTCGATCGCAAGACCACCAAGGTGGTCGCCGAGGGCCGCCCGGTGAAGTTCAAACAACAGGCTACCGATGGTCCGGTGGAGGGAGAGGCGCGTCACGTCGAGTACGAAGTCGACAGCGAGAATCTCACGATGGACGGCGATGCCCTGCTGGTGAAGGGTGAAGACCGCATGCGCAGCGACCGCATCGTCTACGACCGGGTGCGGTCGATAGTCAAGGCCGGGGCCGCCGCCGCGGGCAAACAGCGCGTCCGTATCTCGATTGAGGCGCCCGGCAAGTAGCCCAACCCCGCTGCTCACGATGACGCACCTTGCCGCCGAAGACCTGGTCAAAAGCTATCGTGGACGCACCGTGGTCAATGGAATCTCGCTGCATCTCAACGAGGGCGAGGTCGTGGGTCTGCTCGGACCCAACGGCGCAGGTAAGACCACCTGTTTTTATATTATCGCCGGTCTGGTGCCCGCCGATAAGGGCCGCGTGCTGCTCGGCGACCAGGATGTGACCGATAAGGCGATGCATGCCAGGGCCAGGCTCGGTTTAGGCTACCTGGCACAGGAGCCGTCCGTGTTCCGGCGCCTGACCGTGGCACAGAACATCCTCGCCATCCTGGAGACGCGCCGAGGTATGGATCGTGCGCAACGCAACCACCTTTGCGACGAACTGCTGCATGAGTTCGGCATCCGGCATCTCCGCGATAATCAGGCGATTAGCCTGTCCGGCGGCGAACGCCGGCGCCTGGAGATCGCCCGCGCACTGGCCGCCCAGCCCCGATTCATCCTGCTCGACGAGCCCTTTGCCGGGATCGACCCCATATCGGTTGTCGATATCCAGCGTATCGTCACGCAGCTGGCCGAGCGTGGGATCGGCGTTCTCATCACCGATCACAACGTACGCGAGACACTCGGGATCTGCGCTCGGGCCTATATTATCAATGAGGGCGCGGTACTGGCCCTCGGGTCGCCTCAGGAAATCTTGGCCAACCCGGACGTCCGCGCGGTGTATCTCGGCGAACACTTTCGCCTCTGAGGCGCGTCTAGGTCGTCGAGTCGGGCGGGCGGACCGCGGCGCACGGACGGGGTCGACACCGATGAGCACCTGCCTCTCTTGAACCCGTCTGAGTTGCGCTAGAATGGTGCTAAGGGAAACTTAAACAATTTTCGTACCAGAAGTAACCGCATGAAGCCCACGATCCAGCTTCGACTGGGCCAACACCTGACAATGACGCCCCAACTGCAGCAGGCAATCAAGCTGCTGCAGCTGTCGACGCTCGACCTCAAACAAGAGATCCAGGAGGCGCTAGACTCGAACTTAATGCTCGAGACCGAGGAAGAGGGTTCCCGACGAGAGGAAGACGCGAGCGACAACGGTCGGGCGGACGAACAGCCGAACGGCGCCTCATCTGAGCAGTCGCTCAATGACCCCAATAACGAGACCGAGATCAAGATCGAGGCGGACAGCATGCCGAATGAGCTTCCGGTCGATACCGTCTGGGACGACATCTACGACAGCGTGATGCCGGCCAGCGGTTCGGGACCGGCCGGCGATGATGGACACGACTTTCTCAACCAGCAGAGCACCGGCGAGACACTGCGTGATCATCTGGTCTGGCAGATGCAGCTCACCCCGTTCAGCCCCAGTGACCTGGCAATCGCCGAGGCGATCCTCGACGGTGTCAGCGACGATGGCTACCTGACGACGCTGCTGGAAGACATCGTCGTCAGCATGGACGACCCCGAGATCGAGATCGAGGAAGTCGAGGCAGTGCTGCATCGGGTGCAGGCGTTCGACCCACCTGGAGTCGCCGCGCGCGATCTGCGCGAGTGTCTGCTTATCCAACTGCGCCAGCTACCGGAAGGCTTCGACTGGCGCGAGGCGGCGATGGAACTGGTCGAAGACAACTTCGACCTGCTTGCGAGCCAGGACGAGACGCAGATGCGACGCAGGCTAAAGCTGGGCAGCGATGATCTGATGGCGGTGATTCATCTGATTCGTTCGCTGAATCCACGCCCCGGCACCAGTATCGCCAGCCAGGCGCCGAGCTATATCGAGCCGGACGTGTTTGTCTACAAGCACAATAATCAGTGGCGCGTCGAGCTGAATCCCGATGCTGCTCCCCGATTACGGGTCAACTCAGAGTATGCGGGCATGATCCGGCGCGCCGATAACAGCGCCGATAACGTGACCCTGAAGAATCACCTGCAGGAGGCCCGATGGTTCATCAAGAGCCTGCAGAGTCGCAACGATACCTTGTTGCGGGTCGCCTCCCGAATAGTCGACTTTCAGCGCAATTTCTTCGAATATGGAGAAGAGGCTATGAAACCACTGGTATTGCGGGATATCGCCGAGGCGCTGGAAATGCACGAATCGACCATTTCCCGTGTGACCACGCAGAAGTACATGTATACCCCGCGCGGTACCTTCGAATTTAAGTATTTCTTTTCCAGCCACGTCAGCACGGCCAGCGGTGGGGAGGCCTCTGCGACAGCGATCCGCGCTTTGATCAAAAAACTGATCGGCGCGGAAAAACCGAATAAACCCCTGTCTGACAACAAAATCGCGTCCATACTGGCAGATCAGGGCATCAACGTGGCGCGCAGGACCGTCGCCAAATATCGTGAATCGATGGCGATCCCGCCGTCGAACGAACGCAAGCGCTTGGCCTAGAAGCGCTCAAACGCAAGGAGAAAAACCATGCAAGTGAACCTGACCGGTCACCATGTCGACATCACCGACCCGCTTCGGGCCTATGTTGACGAAAAGATCGCGCGCCTCCAGCGTCACTTCGATCACGTCACCAATGTGCATGTCATCCTCAGTGTGGAGAAGCTCAATCAAAAAGCGGAGGCGACAGTGCACGCGGCCGGAGCCGATGTTTTCGCAGATGCGGTGCACGCTGACATGTATGCCGCTATCGATGCGCTCGTCGACAAACTCGATCGCCAGGTCATTCGCCATAAGGAAAAGCTGAAAAGCCACCGCGGCAACGGCCACAAAGAGTCGCTCGAATCCACTGGCTGAGTCATTCGAACCCACCATGCTACCCGCAGGCATCCTTGAATCCGGCAGCATCAGCGTGGCCGACCCCGCATCCAGCAAAAAACGGGTGCTGGAGAGTGCCGCGCGACTGCTCGCCGGCAGTGACGAGGAACCCAGCGCCGAACAGATCTTCGAGCGTCTGCTGGAACGCGAGCGCCTGGGTAGTACCGGGCTTGCGGGCGGCGTGGCACTGCCGCACGCCCGCATGCCCGGCATCAGCGACAGTCGCGGCGCCTTTCTGCGGCTGTCCGAGGCAGTCGACTTCGATGCCCTCGACGGTCAACCGGTCGATCTGGTGTTTGCGCTGCTGGTGCCCGAAGAAGCCACTGAGGAACACCTACAGCTGCTCGCCCGGCTGGCGAGCATGTTCAATGAAGCAGACCTTCGCCAGCGGCTGCGCGAGGCGGACGGCGGCGAGGCGCTGGCGATCCTGACCGGAAACACCGCTCTCCATGCCTCATAGCATTCGCGTTCGGGACCTGTATGAGGCCCTGCACGAGCGCCTTCAGCTTACCTGGGTCGCCGGCCAAGCCGGCGCTGACCGGGCGCTGCTGGCGGCCGATAACGATATCAGCAGCGGCATCATCGCCGGGCCGCTGAACTACATACACCCAAACCGTGTTCAGGTGATCGGCCCTGCCGAAATCGCCTACCTCGACAGTCTTCGTCCGACCAATCGCCTGCAGGCGCTGCGGCAGCTGCTGGACGACGAGCCGGCGCTTATCATCGTGGTCAATGACGTCGAGTGTCCAACGGAGCTTCCCGGCTTGGCGGATGATGCCGCCGTCGCATTGATGCGCTCACCGCTGCCGGACAGTCAGGTCCTGGACAATCTGCAGTATTACTCCTCATTGTTCCTGTCCGAAAAGACCACTCTGCATGGCGTCTTTCTGGAAGTGCTCGGCATGGGCGTCTTGCTGACCGGCGACCCGGCGGTCGGCAAGAGCGAACTGGCGCTGGATCTTATCACCCGGGGCAGCCGATTAGTGGCAGATGACGCGCCAGAGTTTACCCGCATCGCACCCGATATCATCAGCGGCAACTGCCCGCCGCTATTGCGCGAGTTCCTTGAGGTCCGCGGCCTCGGGATCCTGAACATCCGCGCAATGTTTGGTGACAGCGCCATCAAGCGCAGCAAGTACCTGCGTCTGATCGTGCACCTAAAGCGCATGTCAGCGGAGCAGATCTCCGGAATGGATCGGCTGTCGGGCGCGCATGCCGATCGAGACGTCCTCAGCGTGTCGATTCCGCAGGTCACCGTGCCCGTCGCGCCGGGCCGTAATCTCGCCGTACTGGTGGAGTCCGCGGTACGCAATCATCTGCTGCGTCTGAAGGGTTACGATGCTGCCGAGGTGCTCATCGAGCGTCAACAGCAGGCCATACTGGACCAAAACTGAGCAGCCCGGCAGTCAAGCCGTGCGTTAACCACTACACTTGTGGTCTCGAGGAGGTCATTGTCGCCTGATCGAACGTCGCAGCCATGTCCAAGCGTAGTAACGATACCGAGCCACCGCGGGTGGTACTGGTGACCGGGCTATCTGGCTCCGGCAAGAGCATCGCGCTGCATGTACTTGAAGATGTTGGTTTTTATTGCATCGACAACCTGCCGGTCAGTCTGTTCGATGCCTTGGTGCGCGATATAACTGTTCAGCCGACCAGGACCCGCGGCCTGACCGCCATCGGTATCGACGCTCGTAACCCGGGCGCCGAACTCAGCCAGCTACCGGGGATGATCAAGCGGCTGCGCGACCACGGCGTGGATTGCGAGGTAGTGTTTCTCGATGCCGCCGACAACGTCCTGATCCAGCGCTTCAGCGAGACCCGCAGACGCCACCCGCTGACCGAACAGGGACGGACGCTCGAGCAGGCAATCCAGCTTGAACGTGAGATGCTCGACCCGCTGCTCGATCTGGCCCGCCTCAAAATCGATACCACGCGGACGACGCTGCATGAACTGCGCGAGATCATCCGGGCGCGGGTTGCCGAACGTGAAAGCGGCGAAATGTCGATTATGCTGCAGTCCTTTGGCTTCAAGCACGGGGTGCCGCGGTATGCCGATTTCGTCTTCGATGCGCGCTGCCTGCCCAATCCACATTGGCATGCCGA
This sequence comes from Sedimenticolaceae bacterium, assembly GCA_049669185.1. Classification (GTDB taxonomy): domain Bacteria; phylum Pseudomonadota; class Gammaproteobacteria; order Chromatiales; family Chromatiaceae; genus Thiosocius. The sequence goes on from JBATKF010000373.1 coordinate 9,233, forward strand.
TCTGCGACCACACACCGGTCAAGACAAGCTAGTGGCCGACTTCCTAGGAAATGATCTTCAGGTGCGCGGCCTGCTGACGCACATTGCCGACTTTCTGTCGCATTGGATACCCTGTTTCGAGGGCGAGGGGCGCAGCTACCTTACGATCGCCATCGGTTGTACCGGCGGTCAGCACCGCTCGGTTTTCCTTGTCGAAGAGCTGGCAAAGTTTTTCGAGTCTCAAGGACGCAGCGTAGTTTGTAAGCACCGGGAGCTGCCATGACCGTCGGCGTACTGCTGGTCACCCATCCGGGCGTGGGCTCGGCCATGTTGCACATAGCCAGTCGCATCGTCGGTAAGAGCACGTTACCTATCAAGTGCCTCGAAGTGCCGCCGGATGCGTCGCTGGATCCAGTCTACGAGCGCGCACACAGCATGCTGAAGGTTCTCGACCGCGGCGCGGGAGTATTGGTGCTGACCGACATCTTTGGCGCCACGCCACACAATGTCGCGCAGCAGATGGCGTGCAATAAGCGCGGTACCACCGTGCTTTCCGGCCTCAACCTTCCGATGCTGGTTCGCGTATTCAACTACCCGCAGGATGATCTGGATACCCTTGCCAGCAAGGCCGCCGAGGGCGGCAGTCGCGGCATCATGAGCTGTCCGCTGGAATCGATCACAAGAAATCGAGAGCAGGCCTGATGCTCTCCCGCGAGATCACGATAGTCAATCGGCTTGGGCTGCACGCACGAGCGGCGGCGAAACTGGTCGGGCTCGCCGGCGGCTTCGGCGCAGATGTCACCCTTGAAAAACAGGGTCAGCGGGTGAATGGCAAGAGCATCATGGGCGTGATGATGCTGGCGGCCAGCAAGGGCACCGTGCTGCAGCTGACTGTGGACGGTGAGGGTGAGGAAGAACTCATGCAGGCGCTGGTCCAACTGATCGAAGACAAGTTCGGTGAAGGCGAGTGACCATCGCCTGCGCAGGCATCGGCGTCGGGACCGGTGTGGCGATCGGCAATGCCTGCATGCTGAATCGCGGGCCAGTGTGCGTGACCCCAAGCTGGGTGGCGGCGACCGCGATCGAGGCAGAGATCGAACGCTTCGAAGCAGCGGTGCGCACCGCGGCCCTGCAGCTGCAGGGCGTGCGCGAGCAGATTCCGCCGGACACACCGGCTGAGATAAGCGAGTTCATCGACACCCATCTGCTGATGCTCCAAGATAAGGCGCTCTCAGGGCGACCCATCCAGATGATTCGCACCGAGGGCACCAGTGCGGAATGGGCGCTGCAGCAGCATCGTGACGCACTCATCCGGATATTCGAGGATATCGAGGACTCCTATTTGCGCATGCGGCGCGATGATCTCGATCATGTCGTCAACCGCATTCTCAGCATACTGCTCGAACAGCATCAATCACAGTTCGAGGAACTGCGTCACCAGATCGTGCTGGCCGAGGACCTCACCCCGGCCGACATCATCATGATGAAAAAGTACGACGTAGCCGGCTTTGCGACCGATTACGGCGGACCGATGTCGCATACCGCGATTCTGGCACGCAGTCTGGGCATCCCTGCCGTGGTCGGCGCACGCGCGGCCAGCCGCTGCTTGCAGCACGGTGAACCCCTCGTGCTCGACGCCAGTACCGGCATCCTGCTGGCAGACTGTGACGAGGACGTCCTGGCGTATTTCGCAGCACGCCAGGCGGCCGATGCATCGCGTACCGCGGCGCTTCGCCGGCGCGGTGTTCAGCCAGCGATCACGCAGGACGGCGAGCAGATCCAGCTACTGGCCAATATCGAGCTGGTCGAGGATGTAGACACCGCGCGGGTCAACGGCGCCCAGGGTATTGGCCTGTACCGGACAGAGTTCCTGTACATGAACCGCGATCGGCCACCCAGCGAGGAGGAACACTTCGACGTCTACCGCGTGGTCCTGGAGGGCATGCAGGGTCAACCGGTCACAATTCGCACCCTCGACCTCGGCGCCGACAAACAACCTGGCGCCGCCACCACGAGTGCGGCTGCATGCAATCCGGCATTGGGGCTGCGCGCGATTCGTTTGTGCCTCAAGGAGCCGGAACTTTTTTATCCGCAGATAAGGGCCATTCTGCGCGCCTCCGCATTCGGTAAGACGCGCATCATGCTGCCCATGCTGACCAACGTCTGGGAGATCGAGCAGGCTGTGCGGCTCATTCGCCAGGCCATGCAGCATTTGGAAGCCGACGGCATCGCCTATGATCCACAGATTCCGATCGGCGGCATGATTGAGGTCCCGGCGGCGGCCCTGTGTGCGCGAGCATTCGCTACGCGCCTCGATTTCATGTCGCTCGGCACCAACGATCTGGTCCAGTACACACTGGCGATCGATCGCGTGGATGACGAGGTCAACTATCTCTACGATCCGGTGCATCCAGCAGTACTGCGGCTGATTCACGAGGTTATCGCGGCGGGTATCGCCGCCGATATCCCGGTCAGTATGTGCGGTGAGATGGCCGGCGATGAGCGCTTCGTGCCACTGTTGCTTGGGATGGGTCTGCGTGAGTTCAGCATGCAGCCCGCCGCCCTGCTGGATGTGCACGAACAGATTCGCAAGCTCGACGTCCACCGCCTGACCGAGACGGTTCGCCGGGCGATGATCGCCCCGGAAACCATAGACCCCTCGATCCTGTTGGAAGAGCTCGACCGCACGCATTGATTCAGATCCGCCCGATGGCCTGATTTGCATCTGGCCGCGGGCCCTTCGCGAAGCCTGACTGCTACACTCTGCTGCAATTCAGGCAATTCGATTCACTGTCTAGCCTGGAAATCTCACCGGCCAGCCAACGGCTGCCTGGTAAGCGCTTGAACTTGCAGCGGGATGCATTCACATGACTCCACTTCCAGCAATGAAACCCTGTTTTCGCCGCTGGCCTATAGCGGTCCTGGCGGTGAGATTTCCAGGCTAGGCTATGAGCACCCCACCGGAAAGCAGCGAAGAATCCCGCTTGCAACGTTTGCAGGACATCCTCGCATCGGGCGCCATGCGCGAGGCAACCCGGCTGCTGCGCAGTCTCGCTCCGGCAGAGATCGCAAACCTGCTGGAGTCGCTCCCGGCGGGTGAGCGCGAGATCGTCTGGAACCTGGTCGATGAAGAGCAGGACGGTCAGATTCTGCTGCTGGTCACCGACGAGGTGCGCGCTGCGCTGATCCGCTATATGGATACCGCGGAGGTGCTGGCGGCGACCGCGAACCTCGACCTCGACGATCTGGCGGACCTAGTCCAGCAGATGCCCTCGGCGATCACGGCCGAGGTGATGGACGCCCTGGATGACCAGCGACGCAAACGACTCGAAGCCGTGCTCTCCTATTCGGAAGACACTGCCGGCGGCCTGATGAACCTGGACACCGTCACCGTCCGGCCGGAGGTTACGCTGGACGTCGTGCTGCGCTATCTGCGACGCCTCGGTGACAACGTGCCGAGCGACACCGACAAGCTGTTCGTTGTGAATCGTGATGACAGCTATCTCGGCGTGCTGCGTCTGTCGCAACTGGTGTCGCGCAACCCGGAAGACACCGTGGCCGAAGCGATGAGCCTGAACATGCAGCCCATTAAAGCCGACTTGCCGACCACCGAGGTAGCGCGACGCTTCGAGGCACACGATATCTTGTCTGCGCCAGTCGTCGATGACGAAGGCCATCTGCTCGGACGTATCACCGTGGACGATGTGATTGATGTCATCCGAGAGGAGGGCGAGCACCAGTTCATGGGACGCGCCGGCCTGTCTGAAGAGGAGGATATGTTCGCGCCGGTGTTGGCAAGCACCCGCCGACGTGCGCTCTGGCTGGGCATCAACCTGGCGACCGCCTTCCTCGCCTCTTGGGTGATCGGTCAGTTCGAGGAGACGCTTTCAAAGGTCGTCGCACTGGCGGTGCTAATGCCGATCGTTGCCAGTATGGGCGGAATCGCCGGTAGCCAGACCCTGACCCTGGCGATCCGCGGTATCGCGCTTGGACAGCTCAGCAGCAAGAACGCTCGGGCCCTGCTGCTGAAGGAACTGGCGGTGGGCAGTCTGAACAGCCTGATATGGGCCGTGGTCGTTGCGGTGATCGCAGGAGCCTGGTTCCAAAGCACTGCGATCGCAGTGCTAATCGCCGCCGCCATCACTATCAACCTGATATTCGCTGCGGTGACCGGATCGGTGCTGCCGCTGCTGTTGGAACGCGTCGGCATCGACCCGGCGCTCGCCGGCTCTGTCTTGCTTACGACCGTAACCGACGTCGTGGGCTTCTTCGCCTTTCTTGGGTTGGCCAGCCTTTTCCTGGTGTGATGACCGGCCACTGCATCTACCGCGAGGAAAACGACGATATGCATCTGGAGATCTGGGAAGACGGCGATCGCCGCAGCCTGTGGTTCGACGACGTCATTCTCCAGACCGAGATCAATATCCACGACCCGGCTGTGCTGCCCAACCCGGTTAACCGCGCGATGCTTGCGCATCTCATGTTCGGCCTCCCGCTGCAGCGCGTCCTGCTGGCCGGTTGTGGCGGTGGCGCCATTGCGCGCTGGCTGCATGCCCGGGCACCCCAGGTACACGGGGACGCGATCGAGGTATCGGGCACAGTAGCGCGCCTGGCACGCGAGTATTTCGAGTTTCCGCCGCCAGACGGCAACTGGGAGCTGCAGGTCGCCGATGCCCGTGAGCACATTCTGTTCAGCAAGAGGCTCTACGACTACATTCTGGTTGATCTCGAGGAGAACCAGACCACCCCGCGCTGGGTCACAGAGGCCGCCTTCCTCGAGGGTTGTCACGACCACCTCAGTGCGCATGGCAACTTGACGCTCAACCTGCTTCTCGACGACGCCACGAAGATCAGCGAGGCCCTGCTGCGGATTCGCCAGACATTCGGATCGGATATCCTGCTGCTGAGCAATCCGGGTCACGACAATCTTCTGGTACTGGCATTTCGTGCGCACGCCCCGCAGATGCCCTCATCCGACGCGCTCGTTTCACAGGGCAGGCGTTGGGGTATCGACTTTGCGTCACTGGCCGCCCGATTGACGCGGCTGACCGCCGCCGCGGGGGCGCCTTGAGCGTCTGCGCAGGCTACCCCGAGTCGCTTGCGGCCTTCGGTTTGCCTGACTTGCGCTGGAAGCTGGTGGCGTGGCACTTCGGGCAGGGTGGGATATGCCCGGTCTTGTCGAAGTGCAATTCTTCACCACAGTCAGTGCATTCGAGCACGCCAGGCGCAGTGATCTCGCCGGTGCGATACAGGCTCGCCTGACGCGCCTGCTCGGCAAAGCCCTTCAGTGCAAGACTCGTCTGGTCCGCCATGCCCGCAAACATGTCCAGCATACGATTCTGCATCAACTGCCAGTCAAAGCTCAGCCAGTCACGAAACTCCTGACCAGTTTCGGCGATGTAGCTCGCCGCATCTTGGAGATCGCGCTCGACATAGCGCGATACCTTTTCTGCCTCCTCGCGCGTCAGCTCCTCGAGTTCAACCGCCTTTTCGCGCGCATTGGCCAGCGCCTCGCGCAGCCATGGAACCGATTTCTGCTCGGCAGTGTCAGCCGCGTCATGGACGCGTTCAAGCATCGACTCATAGGCAGCGACCAGGCGATCGACGGCATCTTTGGGTTCTTCGTTCATGATCGTGGCTCCTCTGCTGAAAACCGACGAGGCAGGGCTGCTTGCATCCGGCACCCAGGCGGCCGATGCGACACAGCCTCGCATCTCACCCTTCCGGCCTCAGGCGACCTCGCGGGCATCGCCAGTCACCTTGCGCACCGCTGGATAAAGGTGCTCGGTTTCATGCTGGATGCGATCCAGAACTATATCGAACATCTCTTGAGTGTCTTGCATGAACGCATCGTATTCTCTGATCACCAGCTCTTTGCGCTTGATCTTGCACCAGCGCTTTAAATAGGCAGAAAAGATGCGGTTGATCTCGCGCGAGCCACCCAGAAAACGGTTGGCAAGATTGCTCATTTTCTGATCGCCGGAACCGAGAAGCTTGGAGTACATGGCATTGTCGGTCACCGCCATATGGTCTTTCACCGCGGTTACGTACTCGAAGAAAAGATTGGCGGTAACCTCCGAATCACACAGCATGCGATCACCGAGCAGGTGTTGCAGGATGTTCGTGAGTTCGGTGATCTTGTGGTTCTGTTGGTGCAGGCTCTCGTAGCTGACCATGGCGTCATCTCCTTTATCCATCCGCTGCGCGGTTATAGTAATAATTTAGATAGTAATTCCCTCGGGTACTATCGATCTCGAGGCGATACACGGGCAAACGTCAATTGCAGAGTTTTTAATCCAGCGCAAAAAGGCCCGCACCGGCGCGGATCGCGACCGCTACATCGCGCGCTGTTGCGCGCTGCGGTATCCTTTCGCGACTACATTCTCGTGGCGACGGCTCACCCTACATGGACCCGCAGTACAAACCAGAACAAATAGAGAACTCGGCGCAGAAATTTTGGGAAGAAAATGCCTCCTTCAAGGCGATCGAGGATCCCGGACGGGAAAAGTTCTACTGTCTGTCGATGTTTCCCTACCCCAGTGGGAAGCTGCATATGGGACATGTGCGCAACTACACCATCGGCGACGTGATCGCGCGCTATCAGCGGATGTTGGGGAAAAACGTCCTCCAGCCAATGGGCTGGGACGCCTTTGGCCTACCGGCGGAGAATGCCGCGATCAAGCACAACCGTCCGCCCGCCGCGTGGACCTACGCGAACATCGCTGAGATGAAGGGGCAATTGCAGCGCCTCGGCTTCGGTTACGACTGGGACCGCGAGCTGGCGACCTGCGACCCGAGTTATTACCGCTGGGAGCAGTGGCTGTTTACCCGCCTGATCGAGAAGGGACTGGCCTATCGCAAGACCGCGACGGTCAACTGGGATCCGGTCGATCAGACTGTACTGGCCAATGAGCAGGTGATCGAGGGCAGGGGTTGGCGCTCCGGCGCGCTGGTCGAAAAGCGCGATATCGAGCAATGGTTTATCCGGATCACGGATTACGCGCATGAGCTGCTCGACGATCTCGACAGACTTCCCGGCTGGCCCGAGCAGGTTGTGGCCATGCAGCGCAACTGGATCGGACGCTCGACAGGCGTGCAGATAAGGTTCGCTATCGAGGGCAGCGGTGAGACACTGGAGGTCTATACCACCCGCCCCGATACCCTGATGGGTGTGACCTATGTGGCAGTCGCCGCTGAGCACCCGCTGGCGCTGCGCGTCGCCGATACGAATGCTGCGCTGGCCGAGTTCATCGCCGAATGCCGCCACGGCGGCATCAGTGAGGCCGAGCTCGAGACGATGGAAAAGCGGGGCATGCCGCTCGGAATATCTGCACTGCACCCAGTAAGCGGAGAGCGCGTCCCGGTCTTTGCGGCCAACTTCGTGTTGATGGGATACGGTACCGGTGCAGTGATGGCAGTCCCTGCGCATGATCAGCGCGACTGGGAGTTCGCTGACAAGTACGATATCGAGAAGCGCCAGGTGATCTTTGATCGCGAGGGCCACGAATGCGGTATCGAACGGGCCGCCTTCGTCGAGAAGGGTGTCCTCGCCAACTCCGCGCCGTTCGATGGCCTGAGTTCCGACGCGGCCTTCGATGCGATTGCGGCGTGGCTCGAAAAGCACCACAAGGGCGAGCGCCGAGTCAATTTTCGGCTGCGCGACTGGGGCGTATCGCGGCAGCGTTACTGGGGCTGTCCGATCCCGGTGATTTACAAGGCAGATGGCTCGGTCGAGCCTGCCGGCGATCTGCCGGTGCGTCTGCCCGAAGACGTCATGGTCGACGGCTCGGGTTCACCACTGAAGCAGATGCCGGCCTTTTACGACCTCGGCAATGGTGACCAACGCGAAACGGACACCTTCGACACCTTTTTCGAGTCCAGCTGGTACTACGCCCGCTATTGCTGTCCGGATGCCGACAGCAGCATGCTCGATCAACGGGCCAACTACTGGCTTCCGGTCGACCAATATGTCGGCGGCATCGAACACGCCATCCTGCACCTGCTGTATGCCCGATTCTTCAACAAACTCATGCGAGACGAAGGTCTGGTCGAATGTGACGAGCCATTCAGCCGCCTGTTGACCCAGGGCATGGTGGTCGCGGAGACCTATTACAGGGTCGGGCCCGACGGCGCCAAAGAGTGGTTCAACCCGGTGGACATCGAGGTCGAACGCGACGAAAAGGGCCGGACGGTGCGCGCCATCGCCAAGTCTGATGGCGAGCCGGTCACCCCCGGCGGCATCGAAAAGATGTCGAAATCGAAGAACAATGGCGTCGATCCGCAGATATTGATCGACCGCTATGGTGCAGATACCGTTCGTCTCTATACGATGTTCACCGCCCCGCCCGACCAATCGCTCGAATGGTCGGATGAGGGCGTCGAGGGGGCCCATCGATTCCTCAAACGAGTCTGGACTTTGGGTCTGCGTCTCGCAGAGGATTTCAGCGGCACCAGCCGCCCGGGCGGGGACAACAAATGCGCCGACGCGCGACGTGAGTTGCATAGCACGCTCCAGAAGGCGCTGTTCGACTATGAACGCCAGCAGTACAACACCGTTGTGTCCGCCTGCATGACTATGGTCAACATCCTCACTCGACTCGACGACTCGGCAGATGCAGCCGCGGTGCGGCGCGAAGGTGTCAACATCATGCTGCGCCTGCTCTCTCCGATTGCGCCACACATCGCACACACGCTGTGGCAGGAACTCGGCTATGGTGAGGATATTCAGCACGCCGGTTGGCCCGCCGTGGACGAGTCGGCGCTGGTCTCGGACACAATAGCGTATGTGGTGCAGGTAAACGGAAAAAAACGGGGCACGATCGAGATACGCACTGACGCCGCGCGGGACGCAGTCGAACAGGCCGCACTCGGGGATAAAAACGTCCGCCGTTTCACAGAGGGTTTCACCGTGCGCAAGGTCGTTGTCGTGCCCAACAAGCTGATAAACATCGTCGTCCAATGACCGGGGCACTGATTTCGCTGCGACGATCTGCGCGCCGCCTGGCTGTGATCGGCGGGACGCTGCTGGCCCTGCTCGCGTTGTGTGTCGGCGGTTGTGGCTTCCAGCCGCGTGGCCAGGCCGGGGACCTCGACAGCGCGACGCTGCCCAGCCCGCTATTCATCAGCGGCATCGACCGCTTTTCACCGCTGTATCGTGCGCTGGAAAGTCAGCTCGCTGTCGCCGATATCAAAATCGCGCCAAGCGCCGCCGACGCCGCCGCACAGCTGCGAATTCACGACGTGTCCGCAGACTCGCGAGTGCTCTCGGTGGACAGCAACAACAGGGCAGTCGAGTTTGAACTCGCGGAGAGCGCGCGCTTTTCATTCTATGGTGCGGACGGCCGCGAACGCCTGGCCCGGCAGGACATCCAGGTCCTTCGGATCCTTTACCGACCGGAACGAGCCATCCTCGGCAGCGATCGTGAGGGTGTGCTGCTCCGCGAGAACATGCGCGAGGAGCTCGCCACGCGCATCCTCCGGCACTTGGCCGCGGCGCGCTAGCGGCGGATGCGGCTCTATCCCGAAAGGCTGCAGGACAACCTCACCCAAGAGCTGGCCTCGGTCTATCTGATAAGCGGTGATGAACCGCTGCAACTGGGGGAGTGCTGTGACGCCATTCGTACAGCGGCGCGCGCTGCCGGCTACGTTGCCCGCGAGGTCATGGAGGCCGGCAGCGGCTTTGACTGGCATCAGCTCGGCGCCGAGGCGGCGGCATTCTCATTGTTTGCCGAGCGCAAGATCATCGACCTGCGCATCCCGGGCGGCAAACCCGGTGCCGAAGGCGGCAAGGCTATTGTCGCCTACTGCGATAATCCGCCACCGGATACCCTGTTGCTCCTGACCCTTCCCAAGATCGATCGCCAGCAGCAAAACAGCAAATGGTTCAAGGCCGTCGACGCGCTGGGTGGCGTGATTCAAGTGTGGCCAATCGAGGCACAGCGCCTGCCCACTTGGATCGAAGGGCGTCTGCTGGCGGCCGGTATACGTCCGACCCGTGATGCAGTGCAAATGCTTGCGGATCGCGTTGAAGGCAACCTGCTGGCCGCGCGCCAGGAGATCGAAAAATTGGCACTGCTGTATGGACAAGGCACTCTCGACGCCGAGCAGCTGGCCGCTGCGGTTGCCGACAGCGCCCGCTATGACGTCTTCGAGCTGGTCGACAGCGCCCTTCGCGGCGATGCCGCGCGCTGTGTCCACATCCTCGACGGCCTGCGCAGCGAAGGCCAGGCACCCGCAGTGGTGTTGTGGGCGGTGCATCGTGAGATCCGCAATATGGCGCAGATCTCCGCTGCTGTGGCCAAGGGTCTCAGCCCCGAGCAGGCGATCAGCCGTGCCAAGGTGTTCAGCAAACGCACACCACTGGTGCGTCAGGCGCTGTCGCGACTGCGCGCGTCACAGTGGTTGACGCTGCTCGACCAGTGCCACAAGGTCGATGCCGCGATCAAGGGACTGGGACGCGCGCAGCCGTGGCTGCAGCTCGAGGACATGGTGCTGGCGATATGCGGACCAATCGATGCGTGTAGGGTGCGTTAGCCTGCAGGCTAAGCCGTTTTATCGAGCGGTAGCGGCATCGGCGGCAAAAAATAGGTCTTCACCAGTCGCGAGTGAAGCTTCATGATGCCCAACTGCAGCTCGTCGATGAATTCATGCAGTGAGGATTGACTCAGCTCCGCCACTTTCGTCTGGCGCAGCTTGCGCTGCAGCCCATGCACACTGCTCATGGCCACGCCCGTATTCTCGAGCTCGCCCAGCCCCTCATCCACTGCGTTGATGCAGTGGAGAACGGAGCGCGGAAATACCGAGTCGTGGAATAGAAAACTCAGGACGTCGGGACGACTGACCCGGATAGCCACATGGCGCCGGTAACTCTGGTAGCCGGACAGCGAGCGCAGCACACTGATCCATTGCAGGGTGTCCAGTGAGCGTGACTCCAGCAGATCATCCGGGAAGAGATCGGTAGAACGCACATCGATGATGCGCGTCGTCATATCGGCACGCTCCAGGTTGCGCCCGAGGCGTGCAAACTGCCAGGCGGCATCACGATACATCACGGATGCCAGCAGGCCGGTGAACTGCTGTGAACCGGCGATGATCTGGTTGAGAAAACCATCGCGCCCACCCTTGGTCAATCCGGTCTGCACATGCTCCTTGGCGTACAGATACAGTTCGTTCAATTTCTCCCAAGACGACCGTGGCATAACCTCCCTCACGGTACGGCAGTTTTCACGCGCAGCCGCCAGCGAGCTGAGTATCGACCCGGGATTGTTGGCATCCCCGATCAGAAATCGAACGACATTGCGCTCGTTCGGCTCCCGATCGACGGAACGAAATTCATTGAGCAGCCCGGTGATATCGACCAGAGGTTCCCAGCCAGGCGTGATGCCTCTCGGCGTGTCCAGCACCAGGTTTGAATTCACCCGCACCAGGCGCGCGGTGTTCTCCGCCCGCTCGACGTATCGGGACAGCCAATAAATGTTCTCTGCAACCCGCGATAGCATGCTCGCTCCCCGCTCAGTTGGATTCGACGATCCAGGTGTCTTTAGAGCCGCCGCCTTGTGACGAATTCACCACCAGTGAACCCTTGCGCAATGCCACCCGGGTCAGACCGCCGGTGGTCACTGAGATCTTGCGGCCGCTGAGAATAAAGGGCCGCAGGTCGACGTGCCGTGGCTCCAGGCCCTGCCCCACCACAGTCGGCACCGTCGAGATGCCGAGCGTCGGCTGGGCGATGTAGTTGCGTGGATTCCGCTTGATCAACCGTGCGAACTTGCTGCGCTCGGCCTTGGTCGAGCGCGGCCCGATCAACATGCCATAACCGCCCGACTCATTCGCCGGCTTGATCACCAGCTGCTCGATATGCTCAAGGACAAAATCGCGTTCCTCGGGATACATGCAGCGGTAGGTGGGCACATTGGGAATCCCGGGCTCCTCGCCGAGATAATAACGGATGATGTCGGGGACGAAGGCATACACCACCTTATCGTCGGCCACCCCGGCACCAGGCGCGTTGGCCAGACCGACGTTGCCGGCCTTCCAGGCGCGCAGCAGCCCAGGCACCCCAAGGAGGGAGTCGTCACGAAATACCTCGGGATCGATGAACTCGTCGTCGACGCGACGATAGATGACATCCACCCGGCGCGGCCCCGAGACGGTGCGCATGTAGACACAATCGTCTTTCTGCACACAGAGGTCGCGCCCCTCGACGAGTTCCGCACCGATCTCCATCGCCAGGTAGGCGTGCTCGAAGTAGGCCGAATTGTAGATGCCCGGCGTAAGCACGGCGACTGAGGGGCGTTTGACCTTGCGCGGCGACAGCGAAGCCAACATTTCGTACAACTGGGTCGTGTAGTCCCCGACCGGAAGCGGCGCATAGCTTTCGAAAAGCTCGGGGAATACCCGCTTGGTTACCAGCCGATTCTCCAGCATGTAGGACACCCCAGAGGGCACCCGTAGATTATCCTCCAGCACGTACAGAGTACCGTCGGTGTCACGGACCAGGTCGGAGCCACAGATGTGCGCCCAGACCCCCTGCGGCGGGTTCACGCCGACGCACTGCGGACGGAAGTTTTTTGATTCGGCCAGGACCTCGGCGGGGAAAACACCATCCTTGATGATCTTCTGGTCGTGATAGAGGTCGTCAATGAACAGATTGAGGGCCCGCACGCGCTGTTTCAGACCAGCCTCGACACCATCCCACTCTTGCTTGGCGATAATGCGCGGCACGATATCGAACGGCCAGTTGCGGTCGATCATGCCCTCGTTCTCGTTGTAGACGGTAAAGGTGATTCCCATCTCCTTGATCGCGAGATCCGCGGCCGCCTGGCGCTCGGCCAGGTCGCCGTTGTCCATCCGGCGAAACAGGCCAATCAGTTCCCTGGACAGCGGGCGCGCACGATTCTTGCCCGCCATCATTTCGTCGAAGAAAGGGCCTGGGTCATACTCGGTGAGTTCTATCGGCATGGCGTTTTCCTAAGGGGCGACTAGCGCCCGTCACCTCGACTCGGTCTCGAGAACCTCAGATCCAGGGTGTAGGGATGTTCGCACTGCGGGGTCTCGTGCGGTACATGCATTTCGCCTGTCGAGTGCCCCACAGGCCAGAATCGTGCCAGCCGCCGGGACTCCGCCTCGTAGGCGTTCACCGGCAAGGTCTCATAGGTGCGGCCGCCAGGGTGTGACACATGATAGGTGCAGCCACCAAGAGACCGCTGTGCCCAGGTGTCGACGACGTCGAAAACCAGAGGCGCATGCACGGGAATGGTCGGATGCAGGCCCGAGGGGGGGTCCCATGCCTTGTAGCGCACGCCGGCGACGAATTCGCCGCGCTCGCCCGTGCACCGCAATGGCACACGCCGGCCATTGCATGTCACAACATGGCGCATATCGGCCATGCCCCGGACCTTGACCTGCAGACGCTCGACCGAGGAGTCGACGAAGCGCGCCGTGCCCTGCGCGGTGACCTCTTCGCCGAGTACATGCCAGGGCTCGATGGCGAATCGGAGTTCCATCTCGATATCGTCGACGTTGATGGTGCCATAGCGCGGGAAACGAAATTCGACGAAGGGATCGAACCAGTCGCCCTGAACCGGATAGCCCCAGCGCAGCAGATCCGATACCACATCACGCATGTCGCGCTGCACATAGTGCGGCAGCATGAAGCGGTCATGCAGCTCCGTACCCCAGGGGACCGGGTCCTGCGCGTAGGGCTCCTGCCAAAAGCGCGCCACTAGCGCGCGTAGCAGCAGCCCCTGAACCATCGCCATACGGGCATGCGGCGGCATCTCGAACGCACGAAACTCGACCAAGCCCAGGCGACCTGCCGCCGAATCGGGCGAGTACAGCTTGTCGATGCAAAATTCGGCCCGGTGTGTGTTTCCGGTCATGTCGACTAACAGGTTGCGCAGCACCCGGTCGACTAGCCAAGGTGCCGGCACCTCGCCGGGGGGCAGCTGCTGAAGCGCAATATTCAGCTCATACAGGCTGTCATCACGTGCCTCGTCGACGCGCGGGGCCTGCGAGGTTGGCCCGATGAACATCCCCGAGAACAGGTACGACAAGGCCGGGTGGTTTTGCCAGTAACGCACCAGGCTGCCCAGCACCTGTGGGTTGCGCAGAATCGGGCTGTCGGCCGGGCTGGGCCCACCCAGGGTGACGTGGTTGCCGCCGCCGGTGCCGGTGTGGCGACCATCCAGCATGAACTTCTCCGTTCCCAGCCGGGATAACCGCGCCTCTTCGTAGAGAATCTCCGTGTTCTGAACCATCTCCGGCCAGCTGTGTGCAGGATGGACGTTGACCTCGATAACACCCGGATCCGGTGTCACGGAAAAACGCCTCAACCGCGGATCATGGGGTGCCGGATAGCCCTCGAGGACGATCGCCAGGCCGAGCTCGCGGGCGGTCTCCTCGATGTGGCCGATCAGATCAAGCCAATGTGCGGCATCAGCGATCGGTGGCAGGAAGACATGCAGGTTGCCGTCGCGCGGTTCGAAGGCCATTGCGGTGCGCACGAAATAGCGGTCCGACTGCTCGGCGTCGGCCAGCCCCTGTTCGCGTAGTCCGTGGGCGCGCAGGCTGTCGGGCGGCAGACCGTCCTTCCACTGGGTGTAGCGTGCAGCGACGTCGCCGGCCCCGGGCAGGGCGCGGCGCGGCGCGAACGGATCGAGTTGGTCGAGCGGCTGACGCAGCTCGGGTCGCTCCCAGACCAGCGCATCCAGCGGTAGGCGAAGACCCATCGGCGAATCGCCCGGCAGCAGAAACATGTGGCCGCGGCGGAACGTCCAGGGCGAGCTGACCCAGCGCTCGCCCTCGTGCTCCCAACCCAGCGGCAATGCGTAGCCCACCACCTGGTCCAGCCCGCGCTCAAACAGCCGGCGCAGACGGGCGCGCTCGAGCTTGTCTTCCAAGCGACTCTCGAGCACATCGACATTTTCCGGCAGAGTGCCTTCTTTCCACAGGTAATAAAGCACATCCTCGAAGCCAGCCTCGACGTTGTTTGCAGGGACGCCAAGGCGGCCGGCAAGACGCCTGGCGAAGCTCTGCGCATCGGCGGCGTCGGCACCGCCGCGGGACGTTGGGTCTGCCAGCAACGCCTGATCGTGCCACACCGGCTGGCCATCCTCGCGCCACAGACAGGATAGCGCCCAGCGCGGCAGCGGCTCGCCGGGGTACCACTTGCCCTGGCCATGGTGCAGCACGCCACCCGGCGCAAACCTCTGCCACAGGCGGCGCAGCAATACCTCGGCGCGTTCACGCTTGTCCTCGCCCAGTGCGGCGGTATTCCATTCGGCTCCGTCCATGTCGTCGATCGAGACGAAGGTCGGCTCGCCGCCCATGGTAAGGCGCACATCATTTTGATCGAGTTCGGCGTCGATACGCTCGCCCAGCGCCATCACCGCGGACCATTGCTCGTCGCTGTAAGGCAGCGTGACGCGTGGGTCCTCGTGGATCCGTGTGACCTGATTGACAAACTTGAACTCGACCTCGCTAGGGTCGACCGCGCCACTCACTGCGGCGGCGCTGACATAGTCCGGCGTGCAGGCCAGCGGTATATGACCCTCGCCGGCGAACAGGCCCGACGTGGGATCGAGGCCGATCCAGCCCGCCCCGGGCACGAATACCTCGGCCCAGGCGTGCAGATCGGTAAAGTCCTCGGTCGGTCCTGATGGACCATCGAGCGATTCCTGATCCGAGGTTAGCTGCACCAGATAACCGGAGACGAAACGCGCCGCCAGGCCCAGATGACGCAGGATCTGAACCAGCAGCCAGGCGCTGTCCCGGCACGAGCCACGGGTCAGGCCGAGGGTCTCCTCGCAGGTCTGAACGCCGGGCTCCATCCGGATCACGTAGCCGATCTCGCTCTGCAGGCGCTGATTCAGCGCGACCAGGAAGTCGACGATCTGCATGGGTTCGCGGGATACGCTGGCCAGCCAGTCGCACAACCGAGGCCCGGACTCGGTAACCTCGAAATAGGGCTTGAGTTCCTTGTGCAGCTGCTTCGGGTAGCTGAAAGGGAACTGGTTAGCGTACTCCTCGACGAAGAAATCGAACGGATTGATGGTAACCATCTCCACCACCAACCCAACGTCGATCACCATCTTCCGGGTTTTCTCCGGAAACACGTAGCGCGCCACGAAATTGCCGAACGGATCCTGCTGCCAGTTGAGGAAGTGTTCGGCCGGCTCGACCTTGAGGGAATATTCATGGACCGGCGTGCGCGTATGCGGCGCCGGTCGCAGGCGGATCTGATGCGGCGAGAGCGCCACGCTGCGGTCGAACAGGTACTCGGTACGGTGGTGGAGGGCCACTCGGATGGACATTTGGGATACCTCGGCTAGAAGTCAGCCATACTAACACCGAGCAAAAATGATGCCGACGTCATTCTGCTGGGGGTGCAGGTCGAAACAAGGGGTTCCAAACACCATCGCTTTCGTCCCATACTAGCTCCTGCAATTTCGCCGACCGAGGTGTTATGAATGACATATTGCCTGGGACTCAGTCTCGAAGATGGACTTGTCTTCGCCTCAGACTCTCGCACCAATGCCGGGGTCGATTATGTGACCACCTACAGCAAGATGCACGTGTTCACACCGACACCCGATCGCTTTTTCATATTGCTGTCCGCTGGCAACCTGGCGACCACCCAGGAGGTCGTCAATCACGTTCAGCGCGATCTCGACTATCCCGCTGGCGGGCCCAACCTGGCCAATGTCAGGTATCTGTTCGAGGCGGCCGAATATGTCGGTGCGGTCAGCCTCGCAGTGCAGAAAGAACACAGCGATGCGCTTGCGCAGTCTGGCGTGAGCGGTGAGACGACGCTGCTGATCGGCGGCCAGATCGCCGGTCAGCCCCACGGGCTGATGATGATCTACCCGCAGGGCAACTACATCACGTCATCGCCGGAGACGCCGTATCTGCAGATCGGCGAGAGCAAGTACGGTAAACCCGCGCTCGATCGCATCGCCCATCCCGGCCTATCGCTCAACCAGGGCGCACGCCTGGCATTGGTATCGCTCGACGCCACGACCCGCTCAAATATCACGGTAGGACCACCGTTCGAGCTGGCCACCTACCAGCGAGACAGCCTGGTGCTGGGTTGCCGCTGTCGCTTCGATGCGGACGACAGCTATTTGATCAGCGTGCGCGAGGCGTGGAACAACGGCATCAAGGAGGCCTTCGGCAACCTGCCAAAATTTTCCTGGGAGACGCCGCCGAACGAGAAGATCGCCAAGCCGCAGCCAGTTCCGTTGCCGAACAGCTGACCGGATTCGGTGCCCGGCACCGAGGGCCCGCGCTGTAGCCTGAAAATCTCACCTGCCTACCGAACAGACATCGCCATGAGCCAAGCCGCCAATACGCTGCCAATCGAGGA
>JBATKF010000374.1:0-3199 GCA_049669185.1 Sedimenticolaceae bacterium
GTCAATAACCGAGGTCCTGCCGATGCCGCTGCTCGCGGAATCGGCCGCAGGCTTGGGGCACGTGGACATCGAGCTCGACACCGACGGGCTGTGCCGGAGCTTCTACCTGCGCGCCGGCCTCGGCGAAGCGCACTGGCCCGCGTTCTCCCTGGCGGTGCTCAAGGCCGCCAGTGGTCTCGAGAAGGTGGCGCGCTTCGACGTCACTCCGACAGTGCGGCAAGGATCGGGCTGGGTGCGCGACGGCCGGTATTTTCTCCCGTTCGACCCCCGTCCAGGCGCGGTCCAGACCTTGTCCTACGACAGCGTCATGAAAGACGACGGCCTGGCTAACCAGATCGCCGGCAAGTACGTGCTGGTCGGCTCGACCGCAACCGGCCTGGGCGACTTCGTCGCGACGCCGGTGTCGTTCGACCACCAGCGGATGCCCGGCGTCGAGCTCAACGCGAACATCCTGAGCGGCCTGTTGAGCGGGCGGCTCGCCCGACAGATCGGACAGGGGCCATACCAGATCTTGACGGTGTGTATCGCCTCGATCGCCGCTGTATTGATGGTCAGCATCAGCTTTCCGGTCGGCCTGCTGCTGATCCCGACCGCGGTCGCGGGAATCCTGGCGTTGTCCGCGGTGCTGCTCTACGGCTGGCAGCTATGGTTCCCGCCCGCTGCCGCCATCGCACCCATCATCGCCGGCTTACCGCTGTGGGGTGCCTGGTCACTATTGCAGGAGAGGAAGATCAACCGGTCGCTGACCGTGCGTATGCAACATCAGGCGCTGCACCATGCGATTACCGACCTTCCCAACCAGTACGTGCTGGAGGCGCGCCTGCGCCGGCTTAACCCCGGCCGGATCGAGGGCGGGGGGGTCGCCGCGCTGATGATCGCGCATATCAAGTGGTACGGATCGACCGAGGCCATCGTCGGCCGCTCCGCCGGTGATCAGCTGCTGCGCGCGATCGCCAAACGTCTGAGCAACGCCGTGGGTAGCGACGATCTCGTGGCCCACCTAAGCAGCGACGACTTCGGGATCCTGGTCGAGGAGCTGACAGATGTGGACAGCGCCGTCCGCATCTCGCAGAACGTACTGAATCTACTGCAGAAACCGATAGACCTCGACGGTGCACAGATTTCGCTCTCGCCGCGCATGGGGCTGAGCCTCTGGCCCAAGGACAGCCCGGACGGCAGCGCGCTGTTGCGCGACGCCTACATCGCGATGTTCCGCGCACGCATCGAGGCATCGAACACGACCTGCGTCTACTCCGATGAGATAGCGCAGGAAGTGCACGCCCGCTCAAGATTGGAGCAGGCCCTGATCACTGCGATGGAACGCGGTGAATTCGAGGTCTACTACCAGCCCCAGGTGGTGTCCGCGGACGGTCGGATTATCGGCGTCGAGGCGCTGCTGCGCTGGCACAATCCGGAACTCGGGTTGGTCTACCCCGGCACCTTCATCCCAGTCGCCGAACACAACGGACTGATTCAGGCGATAGGCGGCTGGGTCTTGCGCACCGCCTGCCATCAGGTGCAGCAGTGGAAACTGCAGGGGCTCGGTGCGCTGCGCCTGGCGGTCAACCTTTCGCCGCTGCAGTTCGCCGACGTCAATATTGTCAGCGAGGTCAGCCGTGCGCTGACCAAGAGCGGGCTCGACGCGCGCAGCCTGGAGCTGGAGATCACCGAGACCGCGCTGATGCAGGACCTGGAACAGGCCACCACGCTGATGCGCCAGCTCAAGGAGCGCGGCGTCAAGCTCGCGATCGACGACTTTGGCACCGGTTACTCATCGTTGAGCAACCTGCGCCATTTCCCGCTCGACCGCATCAAGATCGACCAGTCGTTCGTGCGCGAGATCCACAGCAACCGCGAAGTCCGGGAGATCACCCAGACCATCATCACCATGGCCAAGCGCCTGCGCCTCGACGTGATCGCCGAGGGGGTAGAGACGGCGTCGCAGGCAAGCTTTCTCGGCCAGAACGGTTGCGACGAACTGCAGGGCTTCTTCTTCGGTCACCCGCTGCCCGCGTTGGAGATGACCGCGCTGCTTCAGGCGCGTTCGGGACAGGGCCCGGCGTCGACGGTCCCGTCCACCGGTGTCCACGACCCCGTCTGAACGTGGCAGCAACGCGCCGGTGTACGCCTGCCTTCGACTGGACCGAACCCGCCGTTATCAATGCCCAGCAGCCTGTCGGACTTAACCGTTTGCGGCGAACATCACTGGGAGCGGACCAAATCAGGTTATCGTCTGAGGAGAATAGCCCAGCTATGTCACAAAGAGGATAAGCGGAGTTGATCGCTATCCAGGGATTTGCAGCCGAACAGCGTTAAGTCCGACAGGCTAGCAGTTCCTTCTCGCGTCCGTTGGTGACTGCGATCGGCCACGGTTGTATTGAAACCTTTTTGCGGCACGGCACTTGAACTGGAAGTTCGACAGATTATGACGTAGACGTAACAAGCTCGCCATTACTCTAGATTGTCGTCATAGACCTCTGCGGCGGAACTTCCCGTAATCTTGCACTTATACATGGCCTTGTCAGCTCTGGCGTATAGCAGGCCGAGCGCATCTATAGGGGGTAATTCGGCCATCTGTGCGGTTAACGCGGCAATGCCGAAACTAGCCGTCAGCTTTGCGGGGCTCGAATCTGATCTTGCCGGGAGAATGGGAAACCGGTTGTTAATCCGTCCCGCAAGACGTCGTGCGCCTTCAATGTCGGTATTGGGCAATATGAAGGCGAACTCTTCGCCACCAAGCCGTGCCAAGAGATCGCCGGCCCTGAGCTCTGTTTCCAAGACCTCGCCAGCGCGCACCAGCACCGTATCGCCATAAGTATGGCCCCAAGTGTCGTTGACTTTTTTGAACTCATCCAGATCGGCAATGACTAGCGTCAACGGCAAATTATCACGCTGTGCTCCGGCGACGATGCGCGGGGCTTCGCGAAAGAAGTGTCTGCGATTGTGCAGCCCGGTGAGATCGTCGACGACTGCCAGTTGTTCGAACCGATCGCGTAGCTTTTCCGCCTCATCCAAGGCCTGCTGCAACGCATGCGTTCTTACGGCGACTTCGGTATCCATGGTCTGCATCAGGCGAAAGTTACGCAGCAATTGTGCCAATGAGTCGGCGAAGAGATACAGTGCGTTCTGGTGCCAGCCGTCAAAAAACTGCGCCTTAGGGTGCGATACGTTGAGCACGCCGAATACCACACCATTTTCA
>JBATKF010000375.1:0-4208 GCA_049669185.1 Sedimenticolaceae bacterium
GCCGCATCCAGCGCCGCGAATTTCCCCTCGGCCGTCCCCTTGCCGCCGCTGACGATCGCGCCGGCATGTCCCATGCGTTTGCCGGACGGCGCCGTCACGCCGGCGATATAGGCGACCACCGGCTTGGTCACCCGGTCGGCGATGAACGCAGCGGCGTCCTCTTCTGCACTGCCGCCGATCTCCCCGACCATGACGATGCCCTTGGTCTGGCGATCCTTCTGAAACAGCGCCAGGCAATCGATGAAATTCATGCCATGGATAGGGTCGCCGCCGATGCCGACGCAGGTGCTCTGGCCGAGACCTTGGCGCGTCGTCTGAAACACCGCCTCGTAGGTCAGGGTACCGGAGCGCGACACGATGCCGATCTTGCCCCGCTTGTGGATCGCACCTGGCATGATCCCGATCTTGCATGCGCCCGGGGTGATGACGCCAGGGCAGTTCGGTCCGACCAGCTGCACTTCGCTGCCCGCGAGCGCGGCACGCACCTTGAGCATGTCCAGCACCGGGATGCCCTCGGTGATGCACACCACCACCTTGATACCGGCATCCGCAGCCTCGAGGATGGCATCGGCGGCGAAGGCCGCCGGCACGTAGATCATGCTGGCGTCTGCGCCGGTCTCGGCCACGGCGTCATGCACGGTATCGAAGACCGGCCGGTCGAGATGCATCTGCCCGCCCTTGCCGGGCGTCACGCCGCCGACCAGATTGGTGCCATAGGCGATCGCCTGCTCGGAGTGGAAGGTGCCCTGCTTGCCGGTGAACCCCTGGCAGATCACCCGGGTGTTCTTGTTGATCAATATGCTCATAGGTTTCTGTATCCGGTTGAGATCGCGGCCTCGGCCCAAGGTTCAGGCGGCGCATGGACTGCGGCCCAAACGGCCTGCTGTCCATAGCATGCGTTTGGTTAGGCGGTGCTCATGCGGCCGCGGCCACGACCTTTTCGGCGGCCTCGGTGAGATCGGAGGCCGTCTCCAGCGCCAGGCCGCTCTCATCGAGCAATCTCAATCCCTGGTCGGCATTGGTGCCCTCGAGGCGTATCACCACCGGTACCTCGATCCCGACCTCGCGCACCGCGGCGATAATGCCCTCGGCGATGAGATCACAGCGCACGATGCCGCCGAAGATATTGACCAGCACCGCCTGGACCTTGTCGTCCGACAGGATGATCTTGAACGCCTCGGCCACCCGCTCGGCGGTGGTGCCGCCACCGACATCGAGAAAATTAGCCGGCGATCCACCATGCAGCTGCACCAGGTCCATGGTCGCCATGGCCAGTCCGGCACCGTTGACCATGCAGCCGATGTTGCCGTCCAGCGTGATGTAATTGAGGTCATGCTCGGCCGCGGCGGCCTCGCGCGGGTCCTCCTGACTGATGTCCCGCATCGCCCTGAGGTCACGGTGGCGATACAGCGCATTGCCGTCGAGATTGATCTTGGCGTCCAGTGCCAGCAGGTCCCCCTGCGGCGTCACCACCAGCGGGTTGATCTCGACCAGGCTCGCGTCCTCGCGCTGAAAGAGCTCGACCAGTCCGAACAGGATCTTCTGGAACTGCTTCACCTGATCGGCCGTGAACCCCAGCGCGAAGCCGAGCCTGCGGGCCTGGTAGGGCTGAACGCCGGCTGCGGGGTCTATCAGCGTGGTGATGATCTTTTCCGGCGTCGCGGCGGCCACCTCCTCGATGTTCATGCCGCCGGCGCGCGAGGCCATGATCAAGACCCGCCGCGTCCCGCGATCCACCAGGGCGCTCAGATAGAGTTCCGTGGCGATATCCGTCGGCTCCTCGACCAGGATGTAGCTGACCGGCAGCCCGTCGGCCCCGGTCTGCTTGGTTATCAAGCGGTGGGCGAGCATCCGCCGCGCCTCGCGCTCCACCTGATCCAGGGAGTCGACCAGGACGACGCCGCCGGCCTTTCCACGCCCGCCGGTATGTGCCTGTGCCTTGACCACCCAGCGCTTGCCGCCCATATCCCCGGCAGCACGGCGCGCCTCCTCGGCAGTCTCCACCGCATAGCCGAACGGCACGGGTATGCCGTAACCGGCAAATAGCTTTTTCGACTGGAATTCGTGTAGGTTCACGGTTCGATCCCCTGCAGCCTGCAGAGGCTGCATTCTGGTGCAGATCAACGGCGAGCGCAAAAAGACAAATCACTGCTGACTATTGCCCGTCACGCCGAGTGCCGGTGCCGCCACCCGCAAGGTCCGAGGACAGTTTGAGAGACAGTTCGCCGCAGCATTCACTCGACGCAGAAACCGCACCGACCCGCCTCGCCGGCGATACCGGCCACCTGCGTCTGTTCCTGCTGTACCGCGTGCTGCTCGGGATCGCGCTGCTGTTGGTCTATTTCGGTGTCGGGCGTGGCCCGCTGGGCACCTCGCTGCCGGGCGTCTTCAGCCTCGCGGTGCATCTCTACCTGGGCCTGGCGATCGTATCCCTGATCATGCATCTGCAGCGCGTCGGCAGTGACGCGACCCAGGCGCAGCTGGCGGTCTTCGTGGATATCGTGCTGATCACGATCATGATGCACGCCAGCGGCGGCGTGCAGTCCGGCCTGGGCATGCTGATCGCAGTCTCGATCGCGCTGGGCAGCCTCAGCCAAGTCGGCCAAACGGCCCTGCTGTTCGCCGCCCTGGCCTCGCTCGGGGTACTGACTGAACGTATCTATTCCCAGATCAGCGGCACCATTTCCGATACCGCCTATACCCAGGCCGGCCTTCTCGGGGCGTCATTTTTCGCGCTGGCACTGGTGGCTAACAGACTCGGCCAGCGCGCTGCGGAGAGTGAGGAACTCGCCAGCCAGCGCGGCATCGATCTGGCCAACCTCGCACAGCTCAACGACTTCGTCATTCAACAGATGCGCGCCGGGATCCTGGTCGTCGATCACCAAGGGACGGTGGAGCTGATGAACGAGGCGGCCTGGGTCCTGCTGGGGATGCCGGTGGCGATGCGTCATCACCCGCTTGAGCAGGCATCGCCTCCGCTTGCCGCCCAGTACCGCCAGTGGCTGAACGACCCGGCGGGCGAGCGGCCGGATTTTCGCGCCATCTCGGGCGGACGCGATCTGCGCGCGAGCTTCACGCCGCTCGGCGATCCGACGCGCCCCGGCACCCTGATCGTGCTCGAGGACACCGCCCGCCTGGCCGCCGAGGTGCAACAGCTCAAGCTGGCATCGCTGGGACGCCTGACTGCCGGGATCGCCCATGAGATCCGCAATCCGCTGGGCGCGATCAGCCATGCCTCGCAATTGCTCGACGAGTCACCGGACCTTCCGGCCACCGATCGACGCATGATAGAGATCATTCAGCACAACTCACATCGGGTCAACGAGGTGGTCGAGAACATCCTCAAACTGTCACGGCAGCAACGCCCTCAGCCCAGGCCACTGCAGTTGGCGCCGTGGCTCGAGGAGCAGATCACCGATATCCGCCAGATGTTGCAACTCAACAAAACACAGTTGCAGAGCGAGGTCGACCCCCCGGATACCCTGGTGCTCGTGGACCCGGGCCAGCTGCGTCAGGTAATCGATGTTCTATGCGACAACGCGCTGCATCATTTCGATCGCGATCCGGCACAGTTGACCATTCGCCTGGTCGGGGGCACCCGGCCGGAGTCTGGCGGACCCTTCCTGGAGATGCGCGACAACGGTCCCGGCATCGCCAGTCAGGCCCGGGCGAGTCTGTTCGAACCCTTCTTCACCACCCGCAACGAGGGCACCGGCCTGGGACTCTACATTGCCCGACAGCTGTGCGAGGCCAACCAGACGCGCCTGGAATACCTCAGCCAGCCGACAGGCGGCAGCTGCTTTCGGCTAAGCTTTCCCAACCCGAGACGCACCCGCAAGCTATGAACCGACCCCTCGCCCTGATCATCGACGATGAGCCGGATATCCGGGAGCTGCTGGAGATCACGCTGGCCCGGATGGGGATCGACAGTCGCTCGGCCGGCAGCGTCCAGGAGGCCCTCACCCGATTGGCCGAGGCCAGCTACGGGCTCTGTCTGGTCGACATGCGGCTGCCCGACGGCAGCGGCATCGATATCGTGCGTCATGTAGCCGCCGACTATCCCGACACGCCGATCGCGGTGATCACCGCGCACGGCAACATGGAGACCGCGGTCGAGGCGCTCAAGGCCGGTGCGTTCGACTTCGTCTCCAAGCCGGTCGACCTGCCGGTGCTGCGCCGCCTGGTCGAGACGGCGCTGCGCCTGGACC
>JBATKF010000376.1:0-1833 GCA_049669185.1 Sedimenticolaceae bacterium
TCGCCGAAGTGTCGCGCAAGCGCGTTGGTCTGGCATCCGTCGAGGTCGATCAGATCCATGGTTTGCTGAACACGATCTATCTCGGCCTGTTCCCGCTGGAGGAATCGCTGATGGAGTTCGCAGGCCAGTTCTTCCTCGGAGGTCGGCTGTTGCAAACGTCTGTACCGGTGGCGGACACCGGCGACTTTTATCTCCATCAGCTCTTGTTCACCGAGCCAGTCCAGTGCCGTTACGATTCGCCCGCGTGTCGTATTCAGGGCGGCGGCCGCCTGTGCCGGATCGAGGCTGAACCAGGACCGCCCCTTGACCGCCTGGCGAAACAGGGCGGCGAGAAAGTCACGGCGCTCGCCCTCGAATCGGGACAGGATCTCTGTTGAGCTTTGCAGGGGCTTGAACTGATAGTTGGCGTAGAAGGGTGTCCCTCCCTGCAGATAGCCCCCAAGTTCAAGGTAGGTGAGCAGTGTGCGCAGCACCAGCTGGCGAATGTCGTGATCGGCCGAGAGCGCATAGAGGCTGACATCAAACTCATCCCCAGAGGAGAAAATCTCAGCGAGCAGGCTGCGCAGTGCCGACTCTTCCGGGGTGTCGCCATAAATGAAGTTCTCCAATACGTTCACGTCATCCACGCAGGCCAGCATCTGGCAGATCGAGGGTTCGCCGTCGCGTCCGGCACGGCCTATCTCCTGCGAATAGTTCTCCAGACTCTTTGGCAGGTTGTAGTGGTAGACGGCACGGATGTTGGATTTGTCCACACCCATACCGAAGGCAATGGTGGCGACCACGATGGCATCATCGCTTGCCATGAACCACTCCTGAATCCGGCTGCGTTCATCCGCCTTCATCCCGGCGTGATACGCACGAGCAGGCCGGCCCGCATCGACCAGCGTCTGCGCGACGGCTTCGGCGGTTTTCTGCAGGGTGACATACACAATGGCTGGACCGGGTGAGTTTTCCCGCATGGCTTCGAGCAATGCGCCGTCGCGCCCAGATGCGTCGACGACGCGTGTGTCGATTCGAAGGTTGGGACGGTAGAAACCGGTTCGGGTGGCACGGTCGGCTGAGATGTTGAAGGCTCGGCACATGTCCTCCAGTACAGGTGGAGTGGCAGTCGCCGTTAACGCCAGGATACGCTCAGCACCGTAATCCTGGGCGAAGCCCGCGAGCTTCAGGTAGTCGGGGCGGAAGTTGTGACCCCATTCGGAGATGCAGTGTGCCTCGTCGACGGCAAACAAGGAAATGCGCACATTGCGCAGGCTCTCGCGGAAACGCTCGTTGTTGAATCGCTCGGGGGCAACGTAGAGCAGACGCAGTTCGCCGCTTCGAAGCTGCGCCGTTACCTCTCTGTATTCTTCAAGGCCGAGGCTGGAGTCGAGCCGGCTGGCATTGACCCCCTTTTTTCGCAGGGCGTCGATCTGGTCCTTCATCAGCGCGATTAGTGGAGAGACGACCAGCGTCACGCCGGGTAGCAGTAGGGCAGGCAGTTGGTAGCAGAGCGACTTGCCGCCACCGGTGGGAAAGATGGCGGCTGCCGAATGGCCGGCCAGCAGATGCTCGATCACCTCCAACTGACCGGGGCGTAGCTGGCTGAAGCCGAAGATTTCCTGCAGCGTTGTCTGGACTATTTCGTTCACGTGGACCTCCTGTCCCGATCAGGGTGCCAAATCCCTTGGCTTTGATGACTACTTGAGTGTGACAATAACATGTTGCCGAATAAGTCAGAGCGCCGCCGGCCAATGAATACTGGCTCGGCTCGTGCCGTCCTGCTCCCCGCTTCGGGAGTTGGCACGCTCAACGTCAGCGCCTCTGGCCAAAAGGATTAGCCGGAAATCAGAA
>JBATKF010000377.1:0-1895 GCA_049669185.1 Sedimenticolaceae bacterium
GGTCAGCTCCGGCAGCACCTCGGCCTCCAGGTCCGCGCGGATGCGCCGTGTGTTGGCGCTGGCCTTGTCGAAACTCGCGGTCACCCGCAGCGTGCGTTTGCCATCCTCGCGGGTGATGCTGCTGTAGGCGTTGCCCTCACTGAAGTCGGCGGCCACCGACAGCGGGATCTCGATGCCGTCGCGGCCGCGCACGATGAAGTTGCTGATGTCCTGCACGGTCAGGCGCTGCGCGCGCGGCAGCCGCACCATCACCTTGATCTCGTAGCCGTCGCGCAGCAGGCGCAGGGCCTCGGCGCCATAGAAGGCATTGCGGATCTGCCGCCCTAGCGCCGCCTCGCTGAGGCCTACCGCACGGCCCTGCTGGGTGAGGTTGAAACTGATCTGGCGCTTGCCCTCGGCGATGCCGTCGCTGATATCGACCAGGCCGGTGAACTCGTCAAGGCGCCTCGCCAGTTCGCGTGCCGCGGTCTCCAGCGCCGCGGTCGAGGCGTGTGACAGATTGAGGCTCAGTCCGCGGTTGCCGCCAGGCCCGACCAGGTACTCGAAGAACAGCGATTTCACCTCCGGCAGGTCACCGATCTCCTCGCGCCAGACCCGGGTCAGCTCCTCCTGCGTGAAGGGGCGCTGATCGTCAGGGACCAGGTAGACGTTGACGTCCCCGCTGCTCGTGTAGGCGCGGGTGAACCAGCTCTCGATATGTTCTTCGCGGCTACCCAGGCGCGCGACGGCGCGCAGCGCGGCCGCCTCGATGCGCCGCACCACGGCCAGGGTCTCGCTGAGCGAGGCGTCGACCGGCATGGTCAGCTCGGCGTCTACCCGGTTGCCCGGGATCTCCGCCCGCCAGGTCAGATCGATCCGGCCCGAGGCATACCAGAGGACGACCAGTGCCATCAGGCCGGTGAATACCACCGCGGTGATGTAACGCTCGCGAATCGCGAGCCGCAACACGCGCAGATAGGGTCCGTCGCGCAGCTGGTCGAGGCTGCCGGCAATGGTGTCGTGAAACCGCTTCACCCGGCGGAAGCGGGCGAGGAAGCGGCGCAGGCCGCTGTGCTGGTCGGGGCGCGCGTCATTGAGATGGGCCGGCAGGATGAACAGGGCCTCGATCAGGGACACCAGGAACACCACGCTGGCCACGATCGGCAGATGGCGCATGAACTGGCCGGTCGCGCCGGGTACGAAGATCAGCGGGATGAACGCGATGATGTTGGTGCCGACCGCATAGAGTACCGGCACCACCATCTCGCGCACGCCCTCGCGCACCGCCTCGGCGACCGGCAGGCCGAGCTGGCGTTTCGCATGGATGTTCTCGCCGACGATAATGGCGTCGTCGACCACGATGCCCAGCGTCAGGATGAACGCGAACATCGAGATCATGTTCAGCGTGACGTCGATCTCCGGCAGGATCGCAAACGAGCCGATGAACACGACCGGGATGGACACCGCGACCCAGAAGGCGAGGCGCGCGCTGAGGAACAGGCCCAGCAGCAGGATCACCAGCAGCAGGCCGAGCGCGCCGTTCTTCAGCAGTATCTGGCTGCGTTCGGCATAGCGTTCGGAGCGGTCGTTATGAACGCTGA
Source organism: Sedimenticolaceae bacterium (assembly GCA_049669185.1). GTDB lineage: Bacteria > Pseudomonadota > Gammaproteobacteria > Chromatiales > Chromatiaceae > Thiosocius. Next base: position 1,581 of record JBATKF010000377.1, read on the forward strand.
CCGCGACCGTGTCGGGCAGCTCCCGGTTGAGGTCATCAACCAGCGCGCGCACCCGCGCCGCCAGTTCGATCGGGCGTTGGTTCTCGGTCTGATAGACATCCAGGCGCAGCCCGGGGCGGCCGTTGAATTCGAACACCTGGGAGCTCTCCGCGAAGCCGTCGATCAGCTCGGCGACATCGCCGACCAGGATGCGCGAGCCGTCGTCCAGGACCTTGATCGGGATATTGGCGAATTCCTGGGCGCGGGTGCGGCGACCCTCGGTGCGCAGCAGGATCTCGCCATCGGCGGTCTCGATGCCGCCGGCCGGGACATCGC
>JBATKF010000378.1:0-2563 GCA_049669185.1 Sedimenticolaceae bacterium
CGGCGAGCACCCCGCCGAAGCCGGTCTCGCGCAGGAACTCTAGCCACGCCAGACCCTGCAACTGGTAGGGCCGCAGCGTGCATTGCAGCCCCGGGGGCGGGGCCACCGGCGGGATGTCCTGCAGCCCGGCGAGGCGCTCGCCGAGTGCGCGTAGTGCCTCGCCGCCGCGCCACACGATACCCTGATCCAACCCCTGCAGGCGCACGGCGTCGATGCGGTTGAGCGGCAGTGCATCGGCATCGGGGCCGGCGCGATCGAACAGATCGAATAGGGTCGCCACCAGTGGCTTGATGCGTGCCGCCGGCAGCTCCAGCCATTGCGCCTCGGCGATCTCCAGCATCAGCGGCTGGTCGTCGGGCAGGTCCTCGGGCCGATCGATCCGTTCGACCAGTCTGGCCAGCACCGGGACGAGGTCGATGCGCTGACCCCCGAACTCGACGCCGATGCCCAGGTCGAACCAGTGCCCACGCTCCTCGACGTCGACGGCGAGGTCGTCGGCGCGCACGAAGCGCAGCGCGAAGGCCGGGTCCTGTTCGACCAGCCAGCCCTCGTCGCGCAGCGCCGGCACCTCGGTAGCGATGAATTCCTGCCACAGTCTGGCCGATGCCTCGATGTGCTCACCCGGCAGGAAGAACGCTGGCTCGCTCGCGCCGTGTGGCTGCCAGGCCTCGAAGCCGAACGCCAGCAGTCGGTGCAGCGCCTTCACCTCGCTGTCGGTGTCACGCAGGATGCGTGTCACCCCATCGGCATCCGGCAGCTGACTGACGCCGTCGAACGGGAGGCCGACGCGCCGGCCCGCATAGTCGAAACCGATCATCACCACATGCACCAGATGCTGGCCGTGTGCGTCATCCATGCGGTGGGCGGTCAGCCGCAGCACCGGGGTCGGCGTCAGATCACGCAGTTCGTTCAGCGCACGATCAGCCGGGAGCGGCAGGGCCATCTCCGGCAACGCCTGCAGCAGGAGATCGGAGACCTCGGCGGCCAGTTCCTGGGGGAGCGGTGGGGCATCGAGAAGCGCATCCAGCGCGCGGAAATCGAGGCCCGGATCCAGCGTCAGCGGACCGACCGTCGCGAGTCGCGGGTCGATGTAGGCGGGTGGATCGACGTTGAGCAGGATCGCACCGCCGGGCTCGGTGTCCAGGGTCAGGTGCAGCTGGTCGCCCTCGGGGCGCCACGCGACGTGTAGCTGGCGCGGCTCGCCGGGGTGCAGCGGCGGGCTGTCGATGTCACGCCAGTACAGCCGGTCTGTCGCCAGCATGCGGGTCAGCGCCATGGCACCGAGGTCGCCGCGTAACTCGGTGGCGTGATACCGCGAGAGACCGCCGAGCAGGCGCAGAATGGTGTCGTCGACCGGCTGCGCGACCTGTTGCATGCGCGTCCCCTGCATCTCGTAGAGTCCCAGGGTGCGCGGCTTGCCGTAGCCCTTGCCGCTCTTCAGTACGCGACTGATCTGCAGCCGCACCTCGACCCGATGCGTCTGACGCGCCGACGGTGCCAGCACGTACAGCAGTATCTGTTCGCCGAGTTCGGGCAGCCACTGATCGGGTGTTCGTGCCTCGGCGACGCGTGTCACCCAATGCTCGATCTGCTGGCGCTGCCGCGCGAGGGGCTCGGGCCGGGCCTCGTCCAGCATACTGGTCAGGACTGCGGCAACGTGTTTGCAGTTGTAGCCGACCGGACAGGTACACTCGCCCTCGATCTCAATGACATCCATAAATTCGCTGACATGGATCTCCTGCTCGTAGACCGCGCTGCCGCGCACACTGGACCTGACCCGCAGGCCGTCATCGGTCTGCTGCAGGTCGATGTCCAGCACGCGGTGATGGCGGGCATAGTCGCGGCCGCGGGCGTAGGCGCGATCACCACAGGCGTGGCGAATGTCTGCTTTGCTCAGTGCGGGGGACATGCAGCGAATACTGGCCAAAATAAACCCAGAAGGTTATCACCGAAGCCCGATGCGACGCCGCGGCGCTTTTTTTGCGGGCTAGTGCGCTGGGCTTGCGCGGCGGGGTCGACTTATACTGGGAGTTCGCGTTTTGTTCAGACAGGATTGCCACCATGACGACACCGAAAGGTCCTTTGCAATCGCCCCGCTGGGCCGTTGCGATTCGCCGACCGCTGGGGCATTTGATTCTTGCGCTCCCGGTACTGACGCTGGCCGCGACGCTAGTGCCCGGCACCGGCCAGGCGGCGGCCGTGAACGAGGGCCTTCGGCCGAGTACGCTGGACCCTACGGCGATCCAACGTCTCTTGGACCCCACGGGTGAACCCCCAAAGGCGCCTGAGTCCACGGTCTCTAAGCCGCAGCCGACCCCATCCAAGCCGGCCGCCCAGACGCCCAAGCCGACGGCGGTGGCACCGAAGCCAACCGCGGCAGCACCCAAGCAAAGCGTGACGGCGCCCGAGCCGGTCCCAAAGCCACCTGAGCAGGCTCGGATCGCACCCAAACCCGCCGTGACCGCACCGACACCAGCGGCGGTCCCACACAAGCCGGCCGCGACGGCCCCCAAGCCGATCGCAGTAGCGCCCACGCCCCCCGAACCTGCACCGAGACCCGCTG
>JBATKF010000379.1:0-4907 GCA_049669185.1 Sedimenticolaceae bacterium
CCGCGATAGGCCAGCGGCGAAAACAGGGTGTCATTGCTCGAAGTGGTGTCATGTGGGCTCATAGCATCTGATGTTCAAGCACTTACCAGGCAGCCGTTGGCCGGCCGGTGAGATTTCCAGGCTAGCCTGCAACCAGTCGGGGTAGATGCATCTGCCATCAAGTCAGATCGAAAAAGCGGCGATAACGGGACATCAGCCCCAAGCCCTCGGCAACGGCACGACAGGTGATAAAACCGCCGAAGGTGTTGACACCCTCAGCGAAAGCCGGATCGGTGCGCAGTGCCTCTATGCCGCTCGCCGCCAGACGGTGTACATAAGGCAGTGTCGCACTGGTCAATGCCAGCGTAGAGGTGCGTGGATAGGCACCCGGCATATTGGCCACGCAATAGTGGATGACGCCGTGTAACTCGAATACGGGGTCCGAGTGTGTCGTCGGATGTGCAGTCTCGACGCAGCCACCCTGGTCAATACTGACGTCGACGATTACCGAGCCCGGCTGCATGGCCTTCACCATCGCCTCGCTGACCAGATGGGGCGTCCTGGCACCGCGGATCAGAACGGCACCAACCATCAGGTCTGCGTCGCTCAACTGAGCTGCAATCGCGTCGGGCTCCGGGCGCAGGTAGCGGGTACGCGGCGAGGTCTCGCGCTGCAGAGCCCCTTCACGTTCCGGATGACGCCCGAAGATCAGCACCTCCGCGCCCATCCCCGACGCCGCACGCGCGGCATGCCGGCCCACCACACCGTCACCGATGATGACCACCTTGCCATAGCGATGGTCGAGGACGTCGCCGAGCAGCACGCCCTTGCCCCCGTTGGGTTTGGCCAGGTAGAAAGCACCCATGGTCACCGCCATGTTACCGGCCACGCCACTCATCGGCGCGAGCAGCGGCAGCCTGCCCCGGCCATCTTCGACGGTTTCGTACGCAACGGCAGTGATGTTCCGCTCGAGCAGGGCTTCGGTCAGAGTGGGCGTCACTCCGGCGAGGTGGAAATAGGTGAACACGATCTGATCGCCGCGCAGCAAGGCATACTCGGCCGGGAGCGGCTCCTTGACCTTGACGACCAGTTCGCTTTCCCATGCTGCCGCCGCAGGACCCAGGTCGGCGCCCGCATGCCGGTAGTCGTCATCGGCGAACCCCGAACCAAGACCGGCGCCCTGCTCCACCAGGATCTGGTGACCGTCCCTTACCAGGACGCGTACACCGTCCGGGGTAAGGCCGACGCGGTTTTCCCTATCCTTGAGTTCTTTTACCAATCCGATCTTCATCATCACCTCTTGCGCCGTTACCTTTTGTGTCGTTCGGAATCAGATCGTGACACGAGTGCATGTCGATCATCGTCATCACGGCAGTAAGGTCGCGGCCGCCAGGATCATCTGCGATGATTTGTTATCAGCGCCGCTCTTGTGGCCTGATGGCACACCATGCAATCCGCAGACATCGACATCGCAACCTGGCAACAGCACCGCTGGCTCAACCGCATTCAGTCCGCCACCCTTTTAGTCCTGATGGGTGGATTCCTGGCGCTGCTGGGGTGGCTGCTAATAGGACTCCCCGGCGTACTCATGCTGGTCTCGGTCGGTGTCACTGGCATACTGCTGAACCCACTGACCTCGCCACGCTGGGTGATGCGACTGTATGGCGCCAGAAGGCTCGACCAAGGTCAAGCGCCGGGCCTGTGGCAGGCACTGAGCGTCCTCGCACAACGTGCCGGTTTGCGCAGCGTGCCCTCGCTCTATTATGTGCCCAGTCGGATTCTCAATGCCTTTGCTGTAGGTGCCCCACATCAGTCGGTTATCGCGCTGACCGATGGCCTGATTCGTCAGCTGAATGATCGAGAGCTGTTGGGCGTGCTCGCGCATGAGATCAGCCATATCTTCAACAACGACCTCTGGGTCATGGGTCTGGCAGATGTATTCAGTCGGGCCACCAGCCTGTTGTCGCTGCTCGGTCAGTTTCTGCTGCTACTGAATCTGCCCCTGGTTCTCACCGGTGCTGCAGCGATCAACTGGTGGGCCATCCTGCTGTTGATCTTTGCGCCCAACCTGAGTGCACTCGCGCAGCTGGCGTTGTCACGAGCACGTGAATACGACGCGGACCTCAACGCAGTACGCCTCACCGGTGACCCGCAGGGGCTGGCCTCGGCATTGGCCAAGATCGAACAGCTGCAGGGCGGGTGGATGGAACGGATACTGCTGCCGGGTCGCGGGGTGCCGGAACCCTCGTTGTTGCGTACTCACCCCCGTACCAGAGACCGTATCAACAGGCTTGCAGCGCTGGAACCGGAGCCGCCGGCCGTCCCCACCACTGAGCATAGCCTCGAGGATCTGCCCGTCGATTTTCGCAACCGGCCAATCACGCGGTCACCGCGCTGGCATGTAACCGGCCTGTGGCACTGAGCCTACCTAACCCGCTTATCTCACCGCGCTACCACGGGATCTCGGTCCCGTCATAGCGGTAGAAATGCCCCGAAAGATCCTGCCTGAACCGGTCGATCAGCCGTCGCATGCCGGTCACGCTCTCGGCGGGCGAAAGCGGCGCCTGGTCCCCACCCATGCGCGTCCTCACCCAGCCGGGGTGGAGGATCAGTACGCCGATACCGCGCCGCGCCAGATCCAACGAGAGCCCCTTCATCGCCGCATTCAGGGCCGCCTTGCTGGACCGGTAGGCATAGTCGTTGGGCGCGCCGATATCCGCGATGCTCCCCATATGGCTGCTGATCGCGACCAAAAGGCGTCGTTCGCTGCGCGCCAGGCTGCCGGCCAGGGCCTCGCTCACCCGTATCGCGCCGAGCGTGTTGACCGCGAAGGTATCGAGCCAGTCTGCATAGTCGATCCGGCCGAGCTGATCCTTGCCCCAGCGTTCCCGATAGACCCCCGCATTGTTGATCAGCACGTCCAGCGGACTATCGCCGAGCTGCACAACCATCTCCCGGACCTGATCCGGTTCTGTGACGTCCAGACGGTGAACGGACACGTTGGGGTCTTGCGATTTCAACCGCTGCAGGTCGTCGGCCTGGTCCGGAAAACGACAGGTCGCATAAACGCGCCGACCGGCCGCTGCAAGCTGCCGGACCCATTCCAGGCCCAGGCCTCGGTTGCTGCCGGTAACCAACACGCTGTTCACGGACATCGACGCGCCGCTCAGAGCTCCAGCTCCGGCTTGTCGATCTCGGCGCGCAGTTCCTTCACGACCGCCTCGACGCGACCGGAAACGAGTTCCAACTCGTCCGAGAGGGCCTCGCAGATCAGCCGATGCAGCGTTTGCAACCTCGCCTCGCCGATGCGCTGCTGATCCGTCTCCTCAAGGTCTGAACGGAACGCCGTCAGTACCTGATCGGCCAACTTCTCATGACGCTGATTCATGGCATTCTCCAAAAAATAATCACTAGCCTTCGGACCGCCGCATCTCGACCTCCGCCTCGCGCATCCGGAACTTCTGCAGCTTACCCGTCACCGTCATCGGAAACTCGTCGACGAAGCGGATGAACCTTGGAATCTTGAAATGCGCGATCTGGCCTTTGCAATAGTCACGCACGGCCGCCTCGTCGAGCGTCGAGCCGGCATGGCGCTGGATCCAGGCCACCAGTTCCTCACCATAGCGCTCATCCGGTATGCCGAACAGGGCCACCTGGGCGATGTCCGGGTGGGTGAAAAGAAACTCTTCGATCTCGGCCGGATAGATGTTCTCACCACCCCGAATGATCATTTCCTTCAGGCGTCCGGTGATACGCAGATAGCCGGCAGCGTCCATCGAACCCAGATCGCCGGAGCGCAGCCAGCCGGCGTCATCCACCGCCTCGGCCGTCGCCTCGGCGTCACCATAGTAACCCCGCATGATGTGGTAACCGCGGAAACAGACCTCGCCCACCGCGCCGACCGGCAACGTCGCACCACTCTGAAGATCGACGACCTTCACCTCCTGATGCGGCAGATTGGTGCCGACCGTCTCGGTACGCCGCTCGACACTGTCCTCCGGATGCGTCAGATGGGTCAGCGGCGACGCCTCGGTCTCGCCATAGCCGATCAGGATCTCGGGGCAGTGCAGATCACCGATCACGCGACGCATCAGCGGCGGCGGGCAGGGCGCCCCGGCCATGATACCGGTGCGCAGACTCGTCAGATCGGACTCACCGAAGCGGGGGTGCTCGAGTTCTGCGATGAACATGGTCGGTACGCCATGCACTGCGGTGCAGCGTTCCTGCTCTATCGCCTGCAGCACGGCCAGTGCGTCGAAGTGCTCGCAGGGCAGCACCAGGCAGGCACCGACCGACACGCACAACAGGTTGGCCAGCACCATACCGAAGCAGTGATAGAAGGGCACCGGCACGGCAAGCCGGTCAGCGGGGCCGAAGTGCATGGCAAGCGCGGAGAACCAGGCGTTGTTGAGGATGTTGTGGTGGGTCAGTACGACGGCCTTCGGAAAGCCGGTGGTCCCCGAGGTGTACTGGATATTGATCGGGTCGTCGCGGTCCAGCGTTGCACCGACCTCGTCCAGCTGCTGCGTGCCGACGTTCGCGCCCGCGGCCAGCAGCTCCTGCCAGGTCATGATGCCGGCATGCGGCCGCGCGGTCTGCTGCGCTGCCTGCGGATCGTACAGCACGACCCGCCGCAGCTGCGGCAGCGCGGCATTGTGCAGATGATCCGGCGCGCAACTGGCCAGCTCCGGAACCAGTTCCACCAGCATGGACACATAGTCGCTGCTGCGGAAGCGCGGGATAAGAAACAGCCCCTGCACCTCGGAGCGCTGCAAGGCATAGGCGAGTTCGCGTGGCCGGTAGGCAGGATTGATGTTGACCAGCACCACCCCGATACGCGCAGTGGCCAACTGCAGCAGCAGCCACTCGACGTTGTTGGTCGACCAGACGCCGACCCGATCGCCGCGCGCGAAACCGGTCGCCAGCAG
>JBATKF010000380.1:0-1571 GCA_049669185.1 Sedimenticolaceae bacterium
CGCCAAGATGGCTGATCGTGAATTGTTAGAGGTCCCCTTTAGTGAAGGATATCCCGCCGTGGGCGCCCGGTCGAAGCTCCGTGCCCTGCAATGCACTTTGCCAATTGCACCCAGCGTGCTGATAGGCTCCACGTCAGTCCGGCAGGATGATATTCAGCTCGAGGATCTCCTGACCACCGTCGCGTTCGACATTGACGGTGACGGCATCGTTGTCGATCGCGACGTACTTGCGGATCACCTTGAGGATATCCCGCTGCAGCTGCGGCAAATAGGAGGGCCCGTCGCCGCGGCGGTCGTGCGCGACCAGGATCTGCAGGCGCTCCTTGGCAATCGCCGCAGAGTTGCTCTTGCGTTGTCTGAAATAGTCGAGCAGCGCCATGGCTAGCCCCCGAACAAGCGGCCGAGCAGGCCCTTCTTTTGCACCTGCAGGAAGCGGTGCGGCAGTTCGTCACCGAGGTAGCGCGAGACCATATCGCTATAGGCCTGGCCGGCGCTGCTCTCGCGGTCGAGGATCACCGGCACGCCGGCGTTCGAGGCATTGAGCACGGCCTGCGACTCGGGGATCACGCCGATCAACTCCAGCGACAGGATCTCCCGGACATCCTCGAGCGCCAGCATCTCCCCGCGCTGCACGCGCTCGGGCGAATAGCGCGTCACCAGCAGGTACTCGCGGATGCCCTCGAGGCCCTGCTCCGCACGGCGCGACTTGCTCGACAGGATGCCGATCATGCGGTCGGAGTCGCGCACCGAGGAGACCTCGGGGTTGGTGACCACGATGGCGTCGTCGGCGAAGTACATCGCCAGCGTTGCACCTTTCTCGATACCGGCCGGCGAGTCACAGACGATGAACTCGAACTCGCGCCCAAGCTCTCTGAGCACGGTGTCGACGCCCTCGATGGTCAGGGCCTCTTTGTCGCGCGTCTGCGAGGCCGGCAGGATGAAGAGATTCGGGTTCCGCTTGTCTTTGATCAGCGCCTGGCCGACGTTGGCCTCGCCATTGACGACGTTGACGAAATCGTAGACCACGCGCCGCTCGCAACCCATGATCAGATCGAGGTTACGCAGACCCACGTCGAAATCGATCACCACTGTCTTTAACCCACGCTCGGCCAGGCCCATCGCGAAGGCCGCCGCGGTCGTGGTCTTGCCCACGCCGCCCTTGCCGGAGGTCACCACGATAATTCTCGCCAACTGCCTACTCCTTTGGACCGCGAGGTCCGCATCCGTCAGGTTGTATCCGCGTCTGCCTTCTCAGAGCAGCTCAAATTTCAATGCCTCGTCGGCCAATGAGATCTGCACCGCGCGCCCGAGGTAGCGACTCTCGAGGTTCTCGCTGACGCGGTAGCACCCCGCAATCGAAACCAACTCGGCAAAGAGCTTACGGCAGAAGATCCGCGCCTTCAGGTCGCCCGAGACCCCGGCCATCGCGCGGCCGCGCAGGGCGCCGTAGGCGTGGATATGCCCCTCGGCCATCACCTCGGCCCCGGAGCTCACGCCCGCGAGCAGGACCAGGTCGCCGGTCTCCGCGTAGATGCGTTGACCGGACCGGACCGGCTTGTCTACCACCAGCG
>JBATKF010000381.1:0-2824 GCA_049669185.1 Sedimenticolaceae bacterium
TATACGAGCGAGACGCTCAAACTGCTGTCGCAGCGAAACATCGCCTACACCGTGGCGACCGGGCGGACCTTGCACGGAGCCAGGGCGATACTTGAGGGCCATCGTTTCCACCTGCCACAGATCTACAAGAACGGCGTGATGATCTGGAATCCCCGGCAGCAGGGCTATTCCAGTAGCACGACACTGACGCCGGCCGAACTCGACAGTATCGTCAGTGCCTGCGAAGGCGCAGGCCTGACACCTTTCGTCTTCACCCTGGACCATGCGCAAAACTGTCGGGTCTACCATCCGACTGTGGCATCAGACGCCGACAGGGAACTCGTTCGGGTGCTCGGCCTGGAAGGCAGTGTCCGCATGCGGCCGATCTCGAAGTTGTCCGCGGATGCAGTCGTAACCCATATCAACTCGATCGGTGCGCAGAGCGCGATCCAGTCGGTATTGGACCGGGTTTCGGATGAGGCACACCTCGTCGCTTACTCCGGCATCGCGCTGGAGGGCCCCGATTGGCACTGGCTGGATGTCCACCACAGTGACGCCAGCAAGGGTGGGGCTGTGTGCTTGCTAAAACAACAGCTGGGCCTGGAACGCATCATCTGTTTCGGCGACAGTGACAACGACCTGAGCATGTTCCAGGCCGCCGATGAGTGCTATGCGCCGGCCAACGCCAATACAGCGATCAAGTCGGCGGCGACAGCGGTGATAGGACATCACGACGAGGACGGCATCGCCAGGTTCCTGCGCCAGCGTTTCTCGCTGGATCCGGGTTGAGCTGAATGCGCCTGCCCTGACGCAGACCCGGTCACCCGATCACCGATGTTTGTACTGTGAAGGACAGTAACCCCTGGTTACGTCCGGGCTGCGAAGCTTCGCGTGCTTGGTCCTGCGCCCGGACATCCGTCGCCGCCATGTTCTGAAGCTGGCGGGTTTGAGTTCACGCCGCAATAACGCGATGACCTGCCGCTCATCGAGACCGTACTGCGTTTCGATGGCCTCGAACGGGGTTCTGTCCTCCCAGGCCATTTCAATGATTCTCGATACGTCGTCTTGCGCCAGTTTTATCAGTCATTGCCAACGTGCAGCCTTGGCTGTCAGCTTTCTCCGGCCTCACGAGCGACGAGGCCTGCCACTGCCTGCCGTCGCCGGCTCGCGGGCTTCTCCATGTCGCGTTGCGATAACGCGATGCCGGCGAGGATGATCACCGTCGCTAGGTAGTCACTCGACGTCGGTCTTTCGCCATACAGCAGCGCCCCAAGAGCGACGGCCAACACCGGGATCAGGTAGTTCAGCTGCGATACGAACGCCGGACCGGCACGTTCGATCAGGTAGAAATAGACCAATGCCGCGATTGCGGTCGAAAAGACACCGAGCAGGAGCACCGCGATGGTGGCCGTGCCTGGGATGGTCGCCAGCTGGACCAGTGGCAGATCTGGACGCAACACCATTGCCATCACCAGTGCGCCGATCAGAGTCGTTGCCGTCGCGCTCGAGACAACATCGCTTGCCGGACGCAGACGCGACAAGATCGCGGAGACGGCGTAGCAGAATGCGCCAAGCAGGACGGCCACCGTCGCTGGAACGAACCGGTCGGCCGTTGAGTCCAGCAGTGCGATGTCGGGTACGAGCAACAGACCAACGCCGATCAGTCCGATTACGAACCCGCCGGCCCTGGCCGGGGTGAGCCGCTCTCCGGGTACCGTGTAATGCGCGATCGCGAGGGTGAACAGCGGCATCACCGCCATCAACAGCCCGGCAAGCCCGCTGTCGATGTACTGCTGACCCCAGGAGATCAGATTGAACGGGATGAGGTTGCCGATCACCGCGATCAGGAAGAAGAACAGCCATAGTCGTCGACCGGTCGGCAGCTTGGCCCGCCCAACCGCCAGCCACCCCACCAGCAGGACGATCGCCCCGATCGCCATTCGCACGAGCACGATGTCCTGCGGAGCAATGGCCGCGACGGCCGCCTTGGTCAGGGCGAACGCCGAGCCCCACATCACGGTGAGCGCCAGCAATAGCAGCCAGTTAGACAAGGGCTTGGAGTGGATCAACGTCTGTCATCTCATCGCGGAGCCGCCTCGACATGGCCGAAACGACGCGCCACGCACTGATCCGGCTACCAGATCTGCATGCCAGCGATCGCAAGCAGCACGAGCAGTTGCATAGCATTGATTATCACGCTGAGTCGGTGCAGGCGCTCGAAGCGCATCGACGCCTTCGCGTCTCCGGCCAGCGAGGCGTCACGAGCCTCGTTGATCTTCGGCATCAGCGACTGGCGCGTGTAAGCAAACAACACGGCGACCAGTATGCAGAGGACCAAACTTACCGGGTCGACGAACGCCGCCAGGACGGCGGCGACGATCGTTACTACCAAGCCCCAGAGGTAATAGTTGGGGAAGAAGGCGCGCAGGAAGCTGCCAGCCGCATCGGCCGGCAGTACGCGAAAGACCAGAGGGGCTACGACCACACCGAAGAACAATATGCTACCAGCGAGAACGCCAACGACCCACAACAGAAAGGCGTTATCGATCATTCCCAATCCTCTTCAGTGAGCGCTAAACGCAGCGACGACAGGCAGGTTGGGTACAAGAATCAGGCAATGACGGGCGGGACACAACCGCCGATCGGCTGCGGTATCTAGGCACCCGAGTAGCAGTGGCGTCACAGACGCGCGGCCAGGGCCACGCCCGCGCGCGAACCGTAGTCGACCAGTGCCGACCAGATCCGCCCTGGCAGTCCGGCCTCGCCCAATCGCCCGGCCGCGTCCTCCCGATGAGCGATTTCGTCGAGACGACAGCGTTCGAGCAGTTCATGGAGCTCTTTGAAC
>JBATKF010000382.1:0-6026 GCA_049669185.1 Sedimenticolaceae bacterium
TCCGGGCGGAACACAAAGACGCTCTTCTCACTGACACTCAGCCCGGTCAGGTTCTCCGACGCCTGCGTGCTGAGCAGGATATCGCCGGCGTAGAGCTGGATCGCATTCGTCCCGACGGCGATGTTCGTGCCGACATGATGCAGCGCATTGACGATCGTGTCGGTGTCGCCAAACGTAGGATCATCCAGGTTGAACACGGCCGAGAAGGTACCGCTGGTCGTACCGGGTTCAAGGCTCAGTGAACCGCCGAACTGGAGCACCTCACCGCCGGTCCAGCTGTTCAAACCCGGCGCGCCGCTGTTGGTCTCGTCGGTGGCCGTCGTCAACCACAAGGCACTGTCGCGTGGCTGCACCGTAATGGCGACGGTATCGGTGTCGCTCTGTGCCCCACCGGCGCCGCTGTTGCCAAGATCGTCGGTCGTGATCTGCAAGCTCGCCGCTCCGGTGAAGCCCGGCGTTGCAACGAAGGTCATTCCCTCGAGTACAGCGTTGATATCGGCGACCGTGCCGGTGAAGGTGATGCTCGCGTCGTCTGTACCATCGGCCGGCGGCGTGAATGTCAGGCCCTTGGTGCCCGACAGGTTCAGCGTGCCGTTGGTCGCGGTCAGCGTGACCTCGACATCGACGCCACCCGCATCGGGGTCACTGATGGAGATCGCCGTGGCTGTCGCTGACGAGAACAGCAGCATGCCGTCCTGGTCGACGGTCTGGGCAGCCGGCACCGAGTTGACCGGCGGATCATTGATCGCAATGACATCGATGCTGATCGTATCGTCGTCGGTCAGGGTCCCGCCGGTACCGCTGTGGCCGTTGTCGCTGGTCTGGATGCGCAGCGAGGCGGCACCGAGGTAACTGGCGGTCGGGGTGAACGTGAGACCATCGAGCGCGGCGTTGATATCGGTCAACGTGCCGCTCAGCATAACGCTGGCCGTGCCGTTGCCGCTCACCGTGAGGCCCGTCGTGCCCGACAGCGTCGCTGTGCCATTGGTCGCGGTCAGCGTGACGTCTATCGTATTGCCGCCGGCATCGTCGCGCACGACGATGCGGTTAGTATTCGCATCGTTGAACACCAGCGTCAGGTCCTGCCCGATGGTCTGCGCGCCCGGCACGTTGTGCACCGGCGCCTCGTTGGTCGCATCCGGTGTGACGGTGATCGTCACGGTCGCGGTATCGGTGCCACCGTTGCCGTCGTTGACCTGGTAGGTAAAGGAGTCGGTGTCGGCGAAGTTGTCGCCATCGGCGGCATCGTAGGGCGTGTAGGTGAACGAGCCATCGGAATTCAGCACCAGCGTGCCGTGCAACGGGCCATCGACGACGCTGGCGGTCAGCGGATCGGTGTCCGGGTCGCTGTCGATACCGGCGCCGGTGTCGTCGCTGATCACGTTGCCGTTTAGCGTGCCGCCTTCGGCGACCGTGTAGCTGTTATTCGTCGCGACAGGGTCTTCGTTAAGCAGATTTTCGAAGCGGGCCAAGAAGCCGTCGGTACCCCCGAAGGACGTCTGGTACTCGCCGCTGCCGCTGGCAACGCCGATGCTCGAACTGGTATCTCCGGTAACGTAAACCGTGGTGGCAGACCCCAGGGCGATGCCCTCGCCGGTGTCGTCGTTTTCGCCGCCGTAATAGGTGGAGAACTCCAGCGTGTTGCCAGCGGGGCCGAGCACCGCGATGTAGGCGTCTTTAGAGCCGTCGAGGCTGTTGTCGATCTCCCGCTCCAAAGGTAGGTTGAAGGACGAGGTGCTGCCGGTAAGGAAGAGGTTGCCGTCGGCGTCCACCGCGATGTCGGTAACCGTGTCGTAGCCTGAGCCGCCAAAGTAGGTCGAGTAGACCAGCGAATCCGGGCCGGTGACCGCGTCCGGGTCGAATTTGGCGACGAAGACGTCAGCACTAAAATTGTAGTTTGGGTCGTAGGCGTTCTTGGTCGGGAAACTGCCGTTGTCCACCCTCCCGGCGATGTAGATGTTACCGGCCGCATCGACGGTGATTGCCTCGCCGTATTCCGCGTGCCCAGTGCCTGGGCTGCCGAGGAAACTGGAATATTCCAGTGTCCAGCTGCCGGCGCCGTCGGTGCTGAGCTGGCCTACGTAGGCATCGTTGTTGTCCGGCAGGCTGCTGTCGTAGGCATTGGCACTGGTCGGGAATGAGGTCGACGATGAGGAGTGCCCGGTGAAGGATATCTTGCCGCCCGTGGTTACCGCGATGTCGTTGATCGTGGTGTTGCCGCCCACGCCGCCGAAGTAGGTGGAGTACACCAGCGAGGCATTGCCGGTGGTGGTGGTGTCGAACGCGGCGAGGTAGCCGTCGAAGTCGCTGTCGCTGGTTGCGTCGTAGGCAAGCTTGGTCGGCAAATCGTTGGATTGCGTCGACCCGCCGATGATCACCCGGCCGGGATTATCCGGGTCCAGCGCGATACCGCCGACGGACTCGTCGTTGGTGCTGTTGCCGCCGAGATAGGTCGAGTAGTCGATCGACGTGCCGGTGCTGTTGAGCTTGACGAGGTAGACGTCGTCGCTACCAGCGAGGCTGTTCTGGTATTCGCCGACCAGCGGGAAGTCTGTCGAGGCGGTAACACCGGCAAGGTACACATTGCCCGAGCCGTCCACGGTGAGGGCTTCGCCCGTTTCGTTTGCGGTGCCGCCCAGGTAGGTGGCGTAGACCAGGCCTCCGGTAGCATCGAATTTGGCGACGTAGGCGTCCTTCAGACCGCCAGCGCCCGGGGCAAGAGGACCGGCAGTAGGCGCCGGCAGGCTGCCCGCCGTCGTCGAGTCGCCGACGATATAGACGTTGCCGCTAGCGTCGACGGCCACATCGTTGGCGACTTCAGCTCCCGTGCTGCCGTAGTAACTGGCCCAGTTGAGCGTCGGATCGATGACCAGTTCGCGGCTTGCGTCATAGCCGCCGACGTCGAAACCCACCGTGCCGTCGGTATGGATCACGTAATGGCTGGCGACCTCTTCGAGCGTGCCGTCGCCCGCGGTCTGGTAAGAGTAAGGCGCCTTGAAGGTAACGTGATCGCCGGCCTCGTTCAGCGTGATCACGAGTTCGCCGGTTTCGCCGATGGCGAGGTCGTAGGCGCCCTCGAAGTTCAGGCGGATCTGGGTGTGATCCGCCCCCGGATCGACGTGGAAGTCGTACTGCAGCTGGCGCTGGTTGCCGTAGTAGACGAGATCGATACCGTCATAGACGCCCTCGTAGCGCACCGCACCGAAGTTCTCCACCCCCGTGCGCCAGCCGTCCGGGTCATCGCCATGAAGATAGTTGCTGATCGTTTCGAGGCGGTTGTCACCGCTGACGCTGGCCGTTGTGTCGGCATTGACGACGTCAAGGCGCAGCACATGGCCACCATCGTCCCCGTCGAGCCGGATGACCGCGTCGGTGTCGGTCAGGAAGACCGCGTAGCTATCGCCACGCGCCACGTAGTCGACAGGCTCGTCGAACTGGCCGCTGTTCTCCTCAAAGGCCAACGGGGTGCTGAGATATTCGGCAGACACTTCTGCGGCATCGAGGGTGCCGGTCCAGTCGCGCTGTACGACAGCGTCGGCGAATATCGGTGTTTCCAACTCGCCGACCAGAAACTCCAGCTCCCAATCGCCGCCCAGGTTCGCATGCCCGGTCAGGTCATCCGAAGCGGCGACATCGGCGCCGGTAAGTTCGGCCAGCGCGTTGACCAGCGCCTCGCCGGTCTCGCTGGCGGCGAGATTACAGCCGTAGATCAGGATATCGCCGTCGGCGCTGAGCGCGGCCCCCCAGGTTGAGATGAAGTCTTCCTTGTGATCCAACGAGGCCTGGTCGAGGGTGTCGCTGCCCAGTTGAAGCGTGCCGTCTCCACCATGACTGATCAGGTGGATGGCATCGAGGTCCGCGTACTGGAACAGCAGGCGGGTGATCTGGTCGACGCCGCTGCGCTGCGGGTCCAGCATCTCGATGCGCAGCTCGGTGCCTTCGCCGCCCACTGCCCGCACATCGGCCAGCAGGATCTCGTAGCCTGGGACACTGGGATCGACGATGATCAGCTCTTGTCGCAGCGGTTCGGCTTGTGCGACCGCGTTCACTGCGTCGTCCGCCGTCTCATCGTCGTGATCTGGTTCGGAAGCCGCCTGCGGGTCGGGATCGGCGGTCGCCAACATAAAGGCGGTGTTCGCATCGGCCAGTACCTGGTCGACATCCACCTGATCGTGCGCATCGGAATGGCTGGCGAGTGTGTCCAGGCCCGGGAGATCTGCCGACAGCAGGATGCGCGGCTCGAGCGGCTCGACGATCGGTACACGGCGTAGCGATCCACCTGTCTGTTTTTGTTTTCTTTTTTTCAGCAACTTAAGGCCCAAGACCGAACCCCCTATCGCGCGTATCAGACGAACACGTAAAGACCCTTCCGATCGTTAGCGGCCGAGCACCTAAGTGATTGAGGAGAATGCATTTCTTGGGAAGATCAGGAATATCTCCGATGGGCGTCCCGGTGTGGCGTCCCGGTGTGGGGTCGGAGTACCGATGGGGGTCGAGTACCGATGGGGGTCGGAGGTATATGCGAATGCGAACGGCTATTGCTCTCTTCTACCTCCGACCCATTGATACGCCGATCCGAGGATATAGCGCGGATGACACCAAGTGATTGATTCAGATTTCGTGAGGCCGACGCCCTGGGTTTGACACGCGAGCCTCAAAGAAGGGCCGGCTACGCCGACGTTTACCGATCGTTATCGTTCGATGATATAGCGTTCCGCAAACGCTTCGACTTCGGCCAGGCTGACCAGCAAATCCTCAGCCAACTCGAATCCCTTGTTCAGAAGGCTCGCCTGTATCTCGGGCTCATCCGGATAGTCGTGCGCGAACTGATTCCGCATCTCTCGAAACTTTCGCCACAGCAATGCAGAACTGATCGCACCAAGCTTCTCAAGGCGGTTGAGTTGATCGATAAACGCGTCCAGTTCGCCTGGTTCTTGCAGCAGGTCAAGCAATGCGGTGAACAGCCGCGCGCCCATCGCGTCCTGCAGTTTCGAGAAACGCAGGATGAACTGATCAATAATGGCGAGTTCTTTATCGCTCAAAAAATCCAGGTCGGTCGGCGCGAGCGGGAATCGGGGTCGTAGGCTGTCGAGCGCCCATCTCAAGCGCTTGGCATGTTTGCGACAGGCATCCAACGCAGCGAGGTATCGATCTTGGTTCAAAGCCGTATACCGGTGGATTTGGCGACTCGATGCACGGGGAGCATCTCGGTACCCGGACGCTTGACGATCAGGTCAATCTTTTGTTCACCCAGATCGCGATGGAGGTCGGCAAGGGCCTCAATTTTAGCCTCTATCACCGCGGCGGGATCGGTGATCTCGGCCTCGACATAGAGGTCGATATCCCCGCCTCGTGCGGCGTCATCAACCCGCGATCCGAACAACCGGATCTCGCAGTGCTGGCCGAAATGCCGGCGCAAGGTACCGAGGATGATTTGGCGCTGTGTCTGGGTGAGTCTCATGGTTCGAAGAGTCTGATATCCGTCACCTCGATAAGCAAGCGCGTGGATGGGGGTTGGTGTGTTTGGCTGATGTTTAGATGGGACCCCCTCGATCGCTGGCTAGCGATCGAACAGCTCTTCGACGGCGTCTTCATCCATATTGGCCTGTACGACGGTGTCGCCTGCCACGTCGTCGTCATCGTCGTCGCTGAGGGTGGCCCGTGATTCCTCATCCTCAGTCAGGATCGGCATCGGATCGAAGTGCCGCCAGGTCGGCATCGCCGCCAGGAAACTGGCCGCCAGAGAACCGGCGCGCAGCGCCCAGCTGACAAATCCCGCGGTCAGGCTGATGCCCACCCCGGCCGCCGCCTCTGCCTGCAGCCGCAGCTGCTGCTCCTCCTCCTTGGCCGCCTCGTCCACGTCGCTGAGCATCTCATCGACGTCCTGCCAGAATTTGGCACTCTCGCTCAGCTGCAGGGACGCCAGCTCCACCGCCTGGCGATCGTCCTGCCAGAACGACTTGAGCTCGGTCAGGAAGGTGCGTGCAGCCTGCGTATCGGGCTTGTCGGGCAGCGCAATCGAGGGC
>JBATKF010000383.1:0-2822 GCA_049669185.1 Sedimenticolaceae bacterium
ATTGTAGATAAATTGATCCGTATTTTCGTCTTGGTAAACGGCTGCAACGACGCAACAGAGGTGCTCGTCCGAGAATACGCAGCAAGCCATGAAAGCATCGTTCCGGTGCAGCTACCGCTGGCTGATAAGGCCAATGCGTGGAACTACTACATACATTCCATACAGCACAAGGCTGCCGTACATTTCTTCGTTGATGGTGACATGCAGGTGCTGCCACACTCCTTCGAGGCACTTGCCCGCGCCTTGCGCATTTCGTCGGAAGCGAATGCGGTCGGCGCCCTTCCCGCGGCAGGGCGCACTCATGCTGAGTGGTCGAAACGCATGATGGCGTTAGGAAGACTGGCGGGCTGCTTGTATGCGCTGAGAGGCAGCTTCGTCTCGGAATTGAAGAGGAGGCAGATTCATATCCCGATAGGCTTGGTTGGCGAGGACTTGTTCTTATCCTGCGTTGTCAAAGGCCAGATTTCTATAGAGGGTCTGATGAGGTCCGACCGTAAACTGATCTTCGCGCCCGATGCTGGTTTTGCGTTTCGACCGCTTTCGCCAGCACGCCCTAAAGACTGGTTGACATATGGCCGTCGTTTAGTTCGATACCAGATTCGCGATTATCAACTAATCACGCTGTTGCGATACTTGCAGGCTAATCCGCTGGTAGATTTTCCGCCTGACATGGCTGGTCTCTACCGCCATTTGGGCGCACTCCCGCGTTATCGTTGGCGCGGAAGAATGACTCCAATTGATGTCGTAGCGGTGTGGCAGCTTAGGCGGGAAATTAATAGAAGCACCTTGCCAAGTGGAAATGAGTGAGTAGTTGCGAGATAGCAAGTTGTCTCGGGACTGACTGCAGTCGACACCTTCAATCCCGCCAACAAGCGATCCTCTGCCCTGGTCGCCGCGCCGGGACAGGGCCAGTTTGTTGGGAGCGGAATACTGCATTGCACAAACTGCAAGGCCGCCGAACAGAAGGAGGCTTGCCCCACTCGGCTAAGGGGCGCTTTTTGATTTTGCGCTGTCTATCTGAAGGGGAAGCTTACGACTCGACCGCTGCCAGTTTGTAATCCAGACGAGTTCGCAACTCTCGTACATCGCCCGGTACGCGGGTGATGTGGAGCGGTTGCCCGTCCGGCTTCAGGAACACCGCCTGGCCATCGGCCAAACCATAGCGATTGGCGAAAGCGCGTCCTTGCGGGGACCCCAAATCAGCGACCACAAAGCGCAGCCGTGACTCGTATTCGGCCCTAACCTGCCGCAGGCGATCAAGCGCCTCGCCACCGATCGGTGAAAAGTTCTCGGACGCTAGGACCAGTACCGGCTTGCCCTGGCCAATGACGGAAAGATCAGTGCTAATCGGTTTTACTACGTCCTTTGTTACGAAATATCCCAGCGCAAAAAGGGCCACCAGGGATGCGGCGGTCACCGCGATCGTCTGTACCATCGTCGTGCAATCTCCTAAGTCATAGACGATTGGCCGCTTACCCGCGACCCTCGCTCATATCTTCATTGTCACCCCGGTCCCGCCACGATATTCCCTAATCAGCACCGGGGCATCGGGCGGCAGCAGGGGACGCCGTCGCTCTCGAAAGCTGTCGACCGATTGGTGTTCGTTTCTGACGTTGACTAAGCTGAGCGAGAGCCGGTGCCGCACTCGCGGCGGCTAGAGACAGCAGTCTGCTGCCGTTCAACCATGACGGGCGTGAAGCAATCTGATGCCCCGGCCGCCGCGCTGGGGGAAGACCGTTGTGTGGGTCTACAGCAGTCTCGCCGCTTCGCCACCAAAAAATGCAGCGGCCCCTCTACCGGAATTCTTCAAGCAACCCGGCGCGGTCCATAATGAGCAGTGCGTTCAGGCAGTGCGCGGTGATGTCCACGCGCATACTGGGCGGGCTGGTGGTGTGGAGGAAGCCGCCGGTGAGATCCTGCCGGGCGTCAAGTTGCACTCGTTGCGATGCCGCTCCGGGCGGCCAGTCCGCCCGAATCTGCAGCGCTCGGTTTTGTGCCATTAGGCGCGTTCTCCACTTTTGGACCTGATTCGCAAGCGCGGCAAGATTCGCGCTTGAAGATACAAGCGACTGTTTTTTAACATGTTGCTATTCAGGCCTTGATTAAACTCGGATCATGTTTGCAAAAAATGCTGCACGTGCACGCAACGTGCCGGCAGCTGTATGGGCAGAAAGGCCTTTCTTTTTGAGCGGCATCGTGAAGTGGAACTTAGATTCCTCTTCACGATAGACTCAGCGGAACAGACTCAAAACTATCTAGGCAGACAGACTATGAAAATAAACCTCCGCACCCTATTTTTCACCCTTAGCTTGCTCCTGCCGGCTACCGCTGTACTGGCCGACGACTACTCCGACACCAAAAAACTGTTCGAGAACGCTGGCGCCTCAAATATGTTCAACAGCGCCTATGGCTACGCGCTGTTCCCGACCATCGGCAAGGCCGGCTTCGTCGTCGGTGGCGCATACGGTGAGGGTCGCGTCTACGAGCAAGGCAAGCACATTGGCGATACCTCAATGACCCAGGCGACTATCGGCTTCCAACTCGGCGCCTCGGGCTTCAGTCAGGTTATTTTCTTTGAAGACAAGCGCGCCCTCGATGAATTCACCAACGGCAACTTCGAGTTCAGCGCCGACGCCAGCGCTGTTGCTTTGACCGCGGCAGCCGGCGCCTCAGCCACAACCGCTGGCAGTTCAGCCGGCGCGAGTGGCGGTAAAAAAGATGCGACTACAGTAGGTGGATACTATAAGGGCATGGCCACATTCACGATCACCAAGGGTGGCCTGATGTACGAGGTCAGCGTCGGTGGGCAGAAGTTCAGTTAC
>JBATKF010000384.1:0-15025 GCA_049669185.1 Sedimenticolaceae bacterium
GTACAGCGCCGCCGCCGGGGTTTTGATGGCCATCGGCATCAGTATGATTTCGCTCTGGAACATCACTTTGGAGCGCGGCAACATCGCCCTGGCCCAGTCGGTGTTGCATCACATCGATGACGAGGCCCACCACCTCCGCGAGGCAGGACCGGCAGCGGCCGGCAGGGTGGAGCGCGTGTTCGAGCGCTTCGGCGCAGAAGTGGCTGGCGATATCGGGCCAGTGAACTTTGCCGCGGAGTGTCTGATGCGCAAGCGAAACGGGGTGCACCTGGTCGTGCCGGGCAAGATGGGCGCCATCACGGTGTTCTTCATGCCCGGCGAGATGACGACAGAGGTGGTGGAGGTGAAATCCGAACGCTTCAACGGTCAAATCCTGCCAACGCCCTGGGGCAGTATCGCCGTCGTCGGCGAGACCGGCGAGGCATTGGATGGCCTGGGTGAGCGCCTGGTGACGGCCGTGCGCTGGCCAACGCCGCAAGCGCTCTCCGGTTCAGGTGTCCTCGGTCGAAGGGTCGCCGTCGACGGCCGGGTCCGGCAAGAGCAGGATGGTTGAGCGACACTGACGGCAGCGCAGGAGCTTGCTGCCCTTGAACAGGCGCATCCAGAACTGGCGGTGATTGCGGTTGAGATCGGTCCCGCCGCAAGCACGGCAGACCCGCCTGCGCGTGATCCAGGCCATTAGCCTCCTGCCGCTCCCTTTAAAAATAACGATGTTAGAACGGCCTCCATGGTCGTCACGGCGTCGCCCGCCGCTTCGTTGGCAAAGGTCCAGTCGCTTGCCAGCTGTCGGCCGCGGCGTCATCACTGGCGCGGGCCTCGACCCAGCGCGTCCGCCCGTCGGCCGTCTGCTCCCGCTTCCAGAACGGGGCCTTGGTCTTGAGATAGTCAATAATGAACTCGCAGGCGCGAAACGCCTCGCCGCGGTGCGCACTGGCGACCGCGACGAGAACAATGGGATCCTGTGGCCGGATCTGGCCGACGCGATGGACCACCCGGGCACGCAGCAGCTCCCAGCGCGCGGCCGCCTCGTCGACGATGGCGTGGAGCGCCTTCTCCGTCATCCCCGGATAATGCTCGAGTGTCATCTCCGACACCTGGTCGCCTTCGTTGAAATCACGCATTAGGCCGACGAAGCTGACCACCCCGCCGACGGCAGCATTACCGGTATACGACGGCGTCAGTTCCTCTGCGACATCCAGCGGCGTCTCCTGAACCCTGATCTCTATCTCCATTCGCAACCCTCCGAATCTTTCATCCACCCGTCACCGGGGGAAAGAAACCCACCTCGTCATGCGGCTGCAACGCCCGCTCAGCGGTTGCCATTTCCTGGTTTACCGCGGCCAAGACCGGCCGATCCTCGGCGAACACCTCCGACCACACGCCGCCCCGACTTACCAGCAGCTCGCGCAGCGCGGCGATGGTCGGCGGAACCTCCTGCAGTGTCTCGTCGGCACGGCCCAGACGTTCCTTGAGGCTGGCGAAATAAAGTACCTTGATCATGTCAGCAGCTCGTTGAAGGGAATAAACGCCACATCATCACCGCGATGGATGACGCGGCCCTCGGCAATCACGGCCAGCGCGTTGGCCCAGGTTACCGAACTCAATACGCCCGACGAACGACTCGGATGAACCTGCAGATGCGCCAGCCCCTGGTCGTCGAACTCGACCCGCGCACGCTGGAATTCGCGCCGTTTATCCGGTCGCGGCCAGTCGAAAGCGGCGATCGCGTGCCGCGTCTGCGGGCGCCAGTCCGCCCTGCCCTGCAGGCGCAGGATGAAAGGCCGCACCAGCAACACGAAGGTAACGAACAAAGACACCGGATTGCCGGGTGACCCGATGAACGGCGTACCTTCGACATGCCCGAAGGCCAATGGCTTGCCAGGTCGGATCGCGATTCGCCACATGTCCAGCGAGCCTAGGGCCTCCACCGCGGGCTTGACGTGATCTTCTTCGCCGACGGAAACACCGCCAGAGGCCAGCACCAGGTCGGCCTGTCGCGCGCCGTCGAGCAGCGCGGCCTTGGTCGCCGCCAGTGTGTCTTCGACGATGCCGAGGTCAATCACCTCGCAACCCAGCAGCCGCAGCAACGCGCTGGCGGTGAACATGTTGGAATTGTAGATCTTGCCCGGCGCCAGGGATTCGCCCGGCATCACCAACTCGTCGCCGCTGGCAAACAGGGCCACCCGCGGACTGCGCCTCACACTTAGTTCGGCAACCCCGACTGATGCGGCCAGGCCCAGGTGTTGCGGCAGCAGCCGGGTGCCCGCGGCCACCACCTCGGCGCCGGCACGGATGTCCTCTCCGCGACGTCGGATGTTGCTGCCCGCCTGCACCGCCGTATTGATGCGCACGGTGGCCTCTTGGGCCTCACAGGCCTCCTGGATCACGACCGCGTCGGCCCCGGCCGGTATCGGCGCACCGGTGAAGATCCGCGCCGCAGTACCTGGCGCCAACGGCAACGGCGAGACCCCGGCAGGAACGCGTTGCGAAATCGGCAGCTCCGCGCCGGCGATCGCGCAGTCCTGCGTCCGCACGGCATAGCCATCCATCGCGCTGTAGTCCCAGCCCGGCACATCGATGGCGCTGATCACCGGCTGTGCCAGCACCTGCCCCAAGGCTGCATGCAGGTCGACAGGCAGCTCATCCTCGATCGGCACCGCCGCGGTGACCAACTGCTGGACGGCGGCCTCGTAGCTAAGCATGCCATCCAGGGTGGGCGTGCAGCTCACGTCCATGATGCCGCGTCCTGAAGTCGTGGCCCGGGACGGCGCTGGCTGGTGACCCCGTTCAAAGCGAAAAACCGAAGGTCTCTTGGAAACGGGCGTCGAAATCGGCACGGCTGAGGCCATGATTCTGGGTGCCGGCATGTTCGATCTTGATCGCGCCGAGCAGCGCGGCGATGCGCCCGGTGATCTCCCAATCCAATCCCTGCTGCAGCCCATACAACAGCCCGCCGCGATAGGCGTCACCGCAACCGGTCGGATCCGCCAGATGGCGCGCGGGGGCCGCCGGGATATCGATGACATTGCCCTTGGTGAAGATGCTCGAGCCCTGGCCGCCGCGGGTCACGATGACCGCCTGGACCTCGCGTGCGAGCTGTTCGGGCGATTTGCCGGTGCGTTCCTGCATCAGTTTTGCCTCATAGTCGTTGAACGCAAGCCACGAGGCCTGTGCGACAAAGCGGTTGAGATCATTCCCGTCGAACAGCGGCATCCCCTGACCAGGGTCGAAGACGAACGGGATGCCCGCTTCGGCGAACTGCTCGGCGTGCTCGATCATACCCTGACGACCGTCTGGCGAGACCATGCCGAGCTTGACACCTCCTACATCACCGACCTTGTTGGCGTGTGCGAAGTTCATCGCCCCGGGGTGGAAGGCGGTGATCTGATTGTCGTCCTGATCGGTGGTGATATAGGCCTGCGCGGTATAGCTGTCGGGGATCTCCCGCAGCGCTGCTCGGCTTATGCGGTGCCCGTCCAGCCAGTCCGCATACGGGGCAAAATCGTTGCCCACCGTGCCCATCGGAAGACCATCACCACCGATCATCTGGAGATTGAACGCAATGTTGCCCGCGCAACCGCCAAAATTGCGCCGCATCTCGGGCACCAGAAAGGACACATTCAGGATGTGCACCTGCTCGGGGAGAATATGGTTCTTGAACTGGTCCTGAAACACCATGATGGTGTCAAAGGCCATGGAGCCGCAGATCAGAGCTGACATCAACGCAATCCTTGAACTTTCTGTGGGTAGGCGACCTTTGCTGCAGGTCGCCGGGGTCGCGCGCACGATGCCAGCGCGACCTGTGAAGGATGGACAATTCACAGCGAGATGGTAACTTAACGCCGCTTTGCACGGCAGGCCAAGGCTCATCGAATCGGCCTGTTCGTAGAGCGTAAGCACAAAAACTGAGGAGGAATGACCCATGCTGACCAAGAGAATCGCCCTGGCCGTGCTGCTCGGCGGCCTGCTGGCCGTAGGCACGGCGACAGCCAATGACAAAGCGACGGCCGACGCCGCCATTGCCGCCGCAAAGGCGGCACAGAAGGCCGCCGCCGCGGTCGGTGGCGAATGGCGCGATACCGGTAAGATCATCAAGAAGGCCGAGCAAGCGGCCGCCGAGGGCGACTACGGAAGCGCGGTGAAGCTCGCAAGACAAGCCGAGGAGCAGGGCCGTATTGGCAAGGAACAGGCCCTGGGTCAGGTAGATGTCGGCAATCCGAAGTACCTCTATAACTGACCGCCATCCTCGGATAGATCGCAACCCGCGCTAGGCCGCGGGGTCTTTTCATGTCGCCATCAGACGTGGCAACAGTATCAGCGCCCAGGTCAGGATTGCCACACCGATCGCCAGCAACACCGCAGCCGAGGCGATATCCTTGGCGCGTCCGGACAACTCGTTGTGCTCTTCTCCCACCCGATCAACGACTGCCTCGACCGCCGAGTTCAGCAGTTCCATCATCAAGACCAGCAGCCAGCTACCCACCAGCAGCGCCCTTTCCGCGCCGCTCTCCCCCAGCCAGATCCCGAGCGGCACAAGCAACAGGGCGACCAGCACCTCCTCGCGGAAGGCGGCCTCATATCGGTAGCAGTCGCGGAACCCCTGCATCGAATGCCCAAAGGCGCGAATGATGCGGCCGACACCTGGGTTTTGATTGAACCTTGCCATGGCTCAACACCAGTGCCGCCGGACTATCACATCCGGTGATGCATTTTGCAGGATGCGCAACGCTGACAATCGCGGCCCAGGCTAGGCCGCCGGTCCCTGCCAGCGCAGATCCAGCTCGCGTGCCGCCCGCACATCATCGAGACGGCGCACCGGCAGGGTCTGCGGGGCCGTCTTGATCACTTCCGGGTTGGTTTGCGCCTCGGCCTGGATCTTGATCATCGCATCGACGAAGCCGTCCAGCGCATCCAGCGCCTCGGTCTCGGTCGGCTCGATCAGGAAACATTCCGGGACCAGCAATGGAAAGTAGGTGGTTGGCGCATGATAGCCGTAGTCGAGCAGCCGCTTGGCGAAATCCATGGCGCTTACCCCGAACTCCTTCGCCTGCTGCTTCATTGTCACAATGAATTCGTGCGTGGCGCGACGCGCCGGGTAGGCAAGCTCGAAACCGGCGTCACTCAGCCGCTTGGCCAAATAGTTCGCATTCAGCGTCGCATACTCGGAAACCCGCACCATGCCTTCGCGGCCCAGCAGCCGCGCGTAGATATAGGCGCGGATCAATACCCCGGCGTTGCCGGCGAAGGCCGACAACTTGCCGATCGTCTGCGGACATTCCTTTTCGGTCAACCAGTGGTAATCATGGCCGTCGAATCCGACCATGGGTATCGGTAGGAAGGGCACCAGGCGCTCGCTGACGCCGACCGGCCCGGCGCCCGGACCGCCCCCGCCATGTGGCGTGGAGAATGTTTTGTGCAGATTCATATGAATGACGTCAAAGCCCATATCACCGGGACGCACCTTGCCGAGGATGGCGTTCAGGTTGGCGCCATCGTAATACAACAGGCCACCGGCCTCGTGCACCAGCCTTGCGATCTCCGTGATGCGCCGCTCGAAGACGCCCACGGTGGAGGGATTGGTCAACATTATCCCGGCGGTGTGTGGGCCGAGCACGCCACGTAGGGCCTCGATGTCCACATCGCCATCGGCCAGCGTCGGGATCTCGCGCACCTTGTAGCCGCACATTACCGCGGTGGCCGGATTGGTGCCGTGCGCGGCATCGGGCACCACGATTTCGTTACGTGCGATGTCACCGCGCGATTCATGGTAGGCGCGGATCATCGCGACACCGGTGAATTCCCCCTGTGCACCGGCGGCTGGCACCAGCGACACCGATCGCATACCGGTGACGTCCTTCAACATCTCCTGCAACTCGTACATACAGGAGAGGAAACCCTGGCTGTGTGAATCGGGTGCATACGGATGACGCGCCAGAATGCCCGGCAGCATGGCCAGCGAATTACAGGCACGCGGGTTGTATTTCATGGTGCAAGAACCCAGCGGATAAAACTGGGTATCGATGGAGAAGTTTTTCTGCGACAGCCGGGTGTAATGCCGCACCACCTGAAGTTCCGACACCTCGGGCAGGGCCGGCGGCTGCGCGCGAAGCAGCGAGGCGGGGATATCCGTTGGTTGCGGCTTGGTCTTCGGCGCCTGGGCAAAAGCGCGCCGGCCCGGTTGGGAGAGTTCGTGGATCAGCATAGCGTCAGATCAGAAATGTTGTTTGCTTCGCTCTTGCTTCGGTCTGTACAGACCTGGATTGGCGACGGATCAACCCAGAGCCGCAATTGCCGCGTCATAGTCGGGCTCATCGCCGATCTCGCCAACCAGCTGGCTGTATACGACCTTGTTGTCCGCATCGAGCACCAGTGCGGCACGCGCGGTGATGCCGGCGAGCGGGCCGTCTTCGATCAACATGCCGTAGTCCTTGGCGAACTTGCGCGACCGCATCATCGACAGGGTCTTTACATCGGCCGTGCTCTCCGCCTGACAAAAACGTCCCTGCGCAAAAGGCAGATCGGCAGATACGACCAGCACGACCACATCGTCACGCCCACCGAGGCGCTCGTTGAAGACCTTGGTCGAGGTAGCGCAGGTCGGGGTATCCAGGCTGGGGACGATGCTCAGGAGCTTCTTCTTCCCGGCAAAATCGGCCAGACCGACGTCGTTCAGCTCGCCGTCTACCAGGCGAAAATCGGGCGCAGCACTGCCGACGGTCGGCAAATCGCCGTTGGTGTTCATCGGCGAGCCGTGCAAGGTTACCTGTGCCATCTGTATTCTCCTTATAGAGCGGTCGTCAGCGAGCGCATGCCGCCAACGTTGATTGTCGGGGGATCAATTGAATTTCGGTTCGACCGGACACTTTGCCTGGGTGCGCGCAACCATGATTCGCGCCAGCTTGATCGCGTAGTATTCGATCTCAGACTCGGTACGTAACTCCGTGGCGCAGACGAGCAGCGCGTCGCCCAGCTCGGGATAGGCTTCGGCAAGGTCGTAGCCACCAAGCACGTTGTGGGCCGCCAGCGAGCGCAGCACGTCGGCTGCCGGCGCTGCCAGTCGGATGGCGCCCTCATGAAACATCGGGCTGTCGAACACGCGCTCGACGCCGTCGATGGCGGTCAGTCGCTCAATCAGGCGCACGGTATTCGCATGACAGGTCGCAGCGACACGGGCCAGGCCCTCGCCCCCCATCAACGCCATGTGGATGGTCGCGGCGGTGACGAGCAGTCCCTGATTGGTGCAGATGTTCGAGGTCGCCTTGGAGCGCCGGATGTGTTGTTCGCGCGCCTGCAGGGTCAGTGCGAATCCGGCATTTCCTTCCAGGTCGACGGTCTTGCCGATGATTCGGCCGGGCATCTGACGGACCAGGGCCTGCTTGGTGCACAGAAAACCGAAGTAGGGGCCGCCGGAGGACAAGGGTGCCCCCAGGGGCTGGCCCTCACCACAGGCGATATCGGCGCCCATCGCCTGGCCGCTACTGCCCCACTCGCCCGGCGGCTTGAGTATTGCCATCGCCAGCGGGTTGACGACAGCAATCGCCAACATACCGTTGGCATGGGCGAAATCCGTCAATGCGTCAACCTCTTCGAGTACCCCGAAGAAGTTTGGCTGGGGCACCACCAGGGCAGCAAAGTCCTCTCCCTGGTGGGCCTGCAGGGCAGCCATGTCTGTTCGACCCGTGGCCTGGTCGAGCGGCACCTCGACCAGCTCGATCCCCTGGTTGCGAACGATGGTCTGAACGGTCTTGCGATAGGCCGGATGCAGCGTCCGCGGCAGCAGAATGCGCCGTGACTTGGACTTTCGGTTGGCGCGCACAGCCATCAGCACGGCCTCGGCCAGGCCGGATGCCCCATCGTAGAGCGAGGCGTTGGAGACGTCCATGTTCAACAGGGCCGTCATCATCGACTGGAATTCGTATAGCAGCTGCAAGGTGCCCTGGCTGGCTTCGGCCTGGTACGGCGTATATGCGCTGTAAAACTCGCCGCGTGTCGCAATCTGCCACACGGCGGCCGGGATATGGTGATCGTAGGCACCCGCCCCGATGAAGCACAGCGGCTGACCGTCTTCGCGCGCCTTTGCATGCATCAGCGCGCTCACCTCCATCTCCGACATGCCCTCGGGGACGTGCTGCAGGACGCCCGCCTTCAGGTCGTCCGGGATCTCGTCGAACAGGTCGTCGATGCTCGCCACACCAATGACCTCGAGCATGCGGCGGACGTCCTCTTCGGTATGTGGGATAAACGGCATGACGGTTCTCGTGTTGGCTTCGGCCGATTGCGTTGCCAGCCGCGCTGACGCGGCGCTTAGTGGTCTTCGGATTCGACGTATTCGGCGTAGCTGTCGGCATCCAGCAACGCATTCAGCTCCGCTGGTGCAGACATGCGCAGGCGGTAGATCCATCCCGCCTCGTAGGCGTCCTGGTTGATGGTCTCCGGCGCGTCGGCGAGTGTCTCGTTGGCCTCGATCACCTCGCCGGTGAGAGGACTGTAGACGTCAGACGCGGCCTTTACCGACTCGACGACGGCACACTCGGCGCCTGCCCCAAACTCGGCGCCGACCTCCGGCAACTCGACGAACACCAGGTCGCCCAATAGCTCCTGCGCGTGGTCGGTAATCCCTACGGTTACGATACCGTCATCCTCCACACGAACCCACTCGTGGGACTTGGTATATTTCAGCTCAGTGGGGACGTCGTTGCTCATGCTATCTCCTCTTGGGCCTTCGAAGTCACTGACGATCGCCGGCGGCGTCTGCGATGACTACTAAATCGCATGGCGGTCGGCATCCGTTCACAAATCGATGCATGCCTTGCCGTTGCGGAAAAACGGCATTGTCACCTGGCGCACCGGCAGGCGTCTCCCGCGGATATCGACAGTCAACTCGTCACCGCTGTCGGCCGCCATGCGCGCCATCGCGATCGCGCGATCCAGCGAAGGGGAGAATCCACCCGATGTGGTCTCCCCGACCTCGCGCTCGCCGTCGAACAGACGCTGGTGGCTGCGCAGCACTCCCTTACCAATTAATACCAGTCCGGTGAATGCGGGAAGGCTACCTGCTGCCTGTTGTTTTTCAAGCGCAGAACGACCAATGAAATCCCGTTCGGCCGGCTCGAAGGCCACCGTCCAGGCCAATCCGGAGGTGAGCGGCGTCTGCGCCTCGTCCATATCCGTGCCGTAGAGGTTCATCCCCGCCTCGAGACGCAGCGTGTCACGCGCACCCAGGCCGCAGGGGCGCACGCCCGCGCCGGCCAGTGCGCGCCAGAAATTCGGCGTATCCCGCTCGGGCAGGATCACCTCAAAACCATCCTCACCCGTGTAGCCGGTTCGCCCGACGAACCAGTCGCCGGCGTGGGCCGCGCTGAAAGGCTTGAGGGCCATTGCGGCTTCGCGCAGCTCCGGGGGCAACAGCGCCTCGACTTTGGCCCGGGCGTTCGGTCCCTGGATCGCCACCATTCCGAGGTCAAAGCGCGGCTCGACCGCGACCTCAAAGGCCGCCGCCTGTTGCCGCATCCAAGCGACGTCTTTGTCGGTCGTGGCCGCGTTGACGACCATGCGGAACCAGTCCTCGGCCAGGAAATAGACAATAAGATCGTCGATCACGCCGCCATCATCGCGCAACATGCAAGAATAAAGCGCCTTACCTGGCGTCTTCAGCTTGCCCACGTCATTCGCCAGCAGGCGCTGCAGGAAGGAACGCACTCGCGCACCGCGCAGATCCACCACGGTCATGTGGCAGACATCGAACATCCCGGCATCGCGGCGCACGGCGTGGTGCTCCTCGATCTGGGAGCCATAGTGGACCGGCATGTCCCAGCCGCCGAACGACACCATGCGCGCGCCCATGTCGCGGTGGGTCTGGTTCAGAACGGTCTTCTTATCCATCACGCGCTCCAGCATGTTCGGCAAAACAAAGGGGCGGCGT
Organism: Sedimenticolaceae bacterium; assembly: GCA_049669185.1. GTDB lineage: Bacteria > Pseudomonadota > Gammaproteobacteria > Chromatiales > Chromatiaceae > Thiosocius. Next base: position 9,923 of record JBATKF010000384.1, read on the forward strand.
GGCATCGGCGATACACGAAAACCATACCGCCCCTGTGTCCAGAAACCTGAGTGTTTGAGAGCTACATCCGCGCCCTGCCCCGTTGGACGCACGCTCTCCAGAGTCGACCCGAGCAAGCGCGTCCTTACCCCCAGGTCCTTTTGCCTGAGCGCTTCCGGCCGGAATTGCGCGTTCGGCACCGGCCAATGCCGAGTTCTCCCGTCGGGGCTGGAAGTCGAGACGCCATAGTAGCGAGCAACGAGACAGGCGCCAAGCCGGCAAAACACGCGCACGTAGAAATACTCGGCCCGATATCAGTTCGCTGGCGATACGGCCGGCGCCTTGCCGCTGAAAAACCCTTGCCCGAGGCGCAACCCCATGGCAATCGTGACAACCGCAGAAGAATAGACCACTGCCCAACGCCAAAACAGGTCGTAGTCCGTCAACGCGGATCGACGATCGGGACCGAGCAGAAACTGGGCCCCTGAGAAAGTCACCCCGTATTTCTCAACGGCCGGATGAAGCCCCTGCTGCAACAAGAACCAGCTTATCGGCAACGCGACAAGGCTTAAGCCAACGGTAAGAATCAAGCTGCGCCATTTCTTGCCAACTACCAGGAACAGCAGCGCGTTCATGGCGACCAGAACCACCAACAGATACAGAAAGCCCCCTCCACCTAAACCAAACGGGCCTGGGGGAGCGATAAGCTCGTTAAGGTTGTCGGTCGAGGACCAATCGAAAGCCACGAGCTTGCAAGACAGTAGCCAGACAGCAACCCCGATGATACCGCCGATCAACCAACGCCCATCCAGACAATTTCGAACGGATCTAAGGCGCAGCGCGACCAAGAACCCAAGTAGAGCGGCAAGTGGGCCGTAAAGCGCGGCGTAGCGCACGACTCGCTCCAGAAAACTCACCACGTCTGACCCCACCAGCACGAACAACTCTTTGCCTTCAGTTCCCCAGATTTCTTTGATAGTGACAAACCAATAAAGATTGGTCGAGCCGGCAATGTCGGCCACGCTTTCGCTAGTGACTGATGCACTCAGAAGCGCGAGACTGACAATACCCGCCAGCATGCTTGCTGCGGGAAAGACCACGATCGGGAAATCGCGAAGTGCCGCAACTTGGCCAACCCAGTAGCCTCCTATGCCAATCCAGAGCATCGCCAGCCCGAAGACCGAGGCAAAAAAGAAATCCCCATTACCACGCAAAAGCTCGCGCACGTTATATGGCAACCCCGGGAGGCGTAGAACCAAGAATATTAACCCGCCCAAAATTAGCGCCATCAAAATCGTGCTGCGGAGGTAGCGGGCTCGCGGCAGTTTTCTTGGCCGAATCATCTCAACTGACTTCGGTCGCTGTGCGCTAGCTTTCGGCGAGACTGCCGGATGTCGGGCCGGATCGTTACTAATCACTTCGCCCGTCAGTCTCTCCCATTGAGCGACCGTGATACCGGCAAACAATACGAGTAGCGGCTCATCAATTGAGGCGACGCGCCCATCCACCAAGATCTGCAGCAGCTCGAGGGTGAGGACGAGACCGACCAGACCAATGGTGACCGGCAACAGACTCTGAACGCGACTGCGGGCAATCCACATCAAACCAGCGAAAAGAAAAAACTTCCCGAGAAGAACTCTAGCGTTGGCAAGCATGTGACCATCCAGGAAACTCCCGAAAGGTAGCAGATTCATCCGGTTTGGCGGCGATGCAAGCCGGAAAGGCTCGAAGGCGGCCACCATCAGTGCAATCAGTGTCACCAGAACCAGGGCGCCCTGTCGGTCTCTGACCCTGCCAGTGGCCAAGGCAATCCAAAGCAACGCTCCGCCAGTCCAACCAACGACCGTGGAAACATCCAAGGACACCGTTACTACGAGGACCTTCAGAGAGGCCACGAGCAAAAGAAACACAGCCAGCCAAAGGGGCGCTCTTCGCAAACCAACCAACTCGCCGATCGCTTCCGCAAGCAACAATACAGACGCACTCGCAAGCAACGCCGTCCCAGCTGAGAACCCGGGAGCCATAAACAGGGGCTTGAGGCTATCTTTGAACTGCTGCAAATCCAAAGAAGGCACCAGGGGTATCAACTCGGCCGCTAGCCAGCACCCAACCAGCATAGTGGGAAGGGAGCGTAATCCAACAGAGAGTCGCACCAATGTCCCGCTTGCGGAAAGAAGCGAGGCCACGCCAAACCCCACGAGCAGCCCAATGGCGTTCCAGATAACGTCCGCCATGGACGGGTCACGTGACGGAACGAATAGCTGCAGAACCTGAGAGATGCTGGCAAGCAGCATACCGCCGCCGAGAAGTCCAACGAAGCTCACGACACGATTTCTAGCGCCCGCAAACAGAAGGCCGCCCAGAAACCCTACGGGCATGAACAAGGCGATGTTCCCCAGGATGTCGCCAGGGGATCGGCCCTCGAAAACAGAGCCTTTCAGCAGCCGGCTCCACCACGCTTGAGATGGCGACCCAAACTCAAATGGGAACAATGAACCGTATACGATCAGGATAGACACGAACAGGAACCACTTTCCAAGCAAATTGGTGCGAGGACCGTCGACCATCAACGGGCTCCTTTTCCGCGCTCTGCGATGATTTCTCTTAGAGCCGTCCTCGATGAGTGGCGTCGCTTCACGGGCAGGTCTTGCCTACTGACCTATCGGGAGTGCGTAGGCGCCGACGGTCAAATGGGTGGGCACCCGCCCCTCATAATCACGATCGAAATCAGGGTAGGCCGCAAAACGTGCAATGCCAGAAGGGTTTCTCAGCAATACGCCAGGAAGGGGCTTGAGCGACATCGACCGCAGATCAGGCACTGGATTCTCCAAAGACTCGGCGGCCGCCACGAAACGCTTTACCCAATTGCGCCCCAAGTGCCCACCCTGGATTGGGGTGTTAGCGAATACGGCATTGGCGACTACGCGTTGCTGCGCTGGGTCTTGGCCCGGGCCAGTAAGGACCCTGATGCCTCTACCCGGCGTCACGACGGTATTGTGGAAAACACCGACCCGGCGCGGGATATCGCTATGCGGCTGAATGGCAATCGCCGGAAAGCCTGGGCTATGGCTGTTGAAGAAGAGATAGCGATATAGAGCGAAACCGCCCTCCCCCTGAAACAGCGCCTCGCCAGGATTGTGAAAGAACAGGTTGCGATAGATGGCACAATCATCACCTTTCCCCGGCCCCTGCAACGGAAGATCACCGATCAGGACATTCGGCCGCGCCGCAACCTTCAGCGAAGCTCCTTCGGCTTTGACAAAGCGGTTGCGCCTTATCACCGTAAGATGGGGTTCCGTCGGTATTCCAGCAAGCTGCCGGACGTGGCTTCTGTGTTTAATTTGAAAATTGTAGCCAATCGTGTTGACCACGTAACTATCTTCGAGCACGGCACCTAATGAAGGGATCGGAGCCATCGGAACCGCCGAAGTACATCCCGGTCCCAACCCGCTCAATGCGATTGCCGCGTATAACCCTATCGACGAAGGCACCACGCCCGTCAATCTCCAGGTTGCGCAGGACGACACGGCTCGCGCTCTTGATGCTGACGGTGTTGCTCCCAGTCCGCCCGAGTAAAACCGCGGCTTCGCCGTCTGCCGAGCCCGCAAGGACTGGCGATCTTCCATGCTGTGGTTTCAACGCTTTCACACGAATGCTGATCATAGACCTAGTCACGAGGTCGGCTCTCCGTCTCGAAATCGAGGGCGTCGGCAAACCGATAAGGAGGCAGTCCTGTCCGGTCGGCTCTCTCTCGCCATCGTCGTCTTAATATGTCCCTATAATGCCGGTGTTTCATTTCCCGGTCGCCGATGTGGCATGAGTTTTTTTATTCTCGTCAAAAATCACCCGCCACGGGAGCCGCTCGATGCGTTCTGCGCATCGGTCGAACCACAGTTCCGTCGACCCCGGGAGATAACGGCCGTCGATGCACGCATCCTGATGTTTGTCGACCAATCGGATGCCGGACCTGCGTACTTCGAGGCACCCAATGGCGATTTCATCGCGGTGTTCGGCTCGCTGATCTACAAAAAAGACGCCGTTCCCGCGGCTCTCCCTAGCCTTCTTTCCGACTTCCGACCGGACTCTTTCGAATGGAAGGGCCTGGTGGGCACGCACACAATCCTGATCCATAAGGACGGCCGGCTTCACGTGTTCTGTGACGGCCTGGGTGCCTGCAAACTCTATTCGAACAAGGAAGGCAACATTTGGACCAACTCGTTTCTGGCCATGCTGGAACTCTGCGCCCCCCACGTGTTTGACATCCAGGCCTGTTACGAATATGTATGCAACGGTGCCGTTTTCGGCAGCCGGACGCTCGTAGAGGAAGTCGCCGCGCTCCCGACCGACACCATACTTTCCGTTGCTGTCGACGAGATAAAGATACTCCGTAGGCCCAGCCCCATCGCGAACGAGGTCCCGGATGTACCGCAGACCCTCGATGCCATCGCGGACTATCACTGCGCCCGACTCGAGCAGGTATTCGAGCCCATAGCCCGGAACTACGGTGATCTTATCCGGCTGTCGTTTTCCGGGGGCTTCGACTCGCGCCTGATGCTTGCCATGCTGATTAAGTATGGTGCGAAACCCACACTCTTCGTGTACGGACGTGAAGATGACGAGGATCTCAGGATCGCGCGAACCATCAGCAAGGCCGAAGGCCTGTCGCTGGAATGTATCAACAAGGGCGCGACCCCGGTGCCGGACCCTGAGGCATTCATCGAGGAGACGGAGAAGAATCTGTTCGCATTCGACGGCTGGAAAGTAGAGACGCCGCTGTTCGATTTCGGCGAGGATTGCGAGGATCGGCTCAAGCGACATCTCGACGGCCAGATCCCACTCAATGGGTCGCTCGGCGAGATCTACCGCAATTTTTTCTACATGCCGGACAGGTCCTCGAGCACAGGGGCCGTGGTGTCGACATTCTATTCACAATACAACCCAAAGGCCTTCACGCAACGCTTCGATGAAACCGAATACCGCTCGGCGATGCAGGCCGCCATGCGCGAGGCGATCGGCGCCGAGTCGGACGAACTCGAGCGCTCGCAGGTCGAAGAACTCTATCCGAAGTTCCGCGGCCGCTTCTGGACCGGCCGGGACGCGCAGATCAATCAGCGCTTCGGGACC
>JBATKF010000385.1:0-6004 GCA_049669185.1 Sedimenticolaceae bacterium
GCGCGATACCGGCGGGACGTCGGCCTGCCGCCGCCGCCGCCAGGCACTCGCACTGGCCTGCGGGTCGATGTCGACGATCTCGGCGCGGCGTCCCAGCTCAGCCGCCAGCACCGCGAGATGCAGACACAGAGTCGTCTTCCCGGTTCCCCCTTTCTGGGCTAGCAGACAGACCGTCTTCATGATCGATTCAACGCGAGCTTGGATCCTCGGAGACTCCGTCGAATAGTCACTCTATTCGCACCGCAAGTCCAACCTTCCGCCGCACGCCGACCGTGGGATCGCAGCCGACGCCTCTGTAATGTCGATTGTCTACTCCGGCCGAATCTCGGCCAGGTGGCGGCCGACCGCCAGCCATGCGCCGGCCAGGCCAAGCAAAGGGCCGCCGAACAGCGTTCCGAGCAGGCTCAATGGGTCGAGCACCGCCAGCGAAAAATCCGACGCGTAGAGCCCCGCCAGGCGCTGCACCGGGCCGTCGAGGAGGTTCAGCGAGAGCAACACCAGCAGCAATGCAATCGCGGCGCCGAGCAGGCCGTACCACAGACCCTCGTACAGAAACGGGCGGCGGATGAAGGCATCGGTGCCGCCGACCAGCTTGACGATCTCGATCTCGCTGTGGCGACCCTGGATGTCGAGGCGAATGGTGTTGCCGACGATCAGCAGCACCGCGCCAGCGAGAAGCGTTGCGAGGATGGCGACACCGCGCTCTATCGTCCCCGTGATCGCACTCAGGCGCTTGACCCATTGCAGGTCCACCTGGGCCATGTCGATCTCACGATAGGCCTGCAGCTCAGCGGCCATTCGGGCGATGCTCTCCACACCCTCGACGCTGTCGTGTGGTCGCACCATTACCACGGCGGGAAGCGGATTATCGTCGAGCAGGTCGATGGCCTCGCCGAAGCCGGACAGGCGACGGAACTCCGCCAGTGCCTGATTACGATCGATGAGACGCGTCTCGGCTACATCGTCACGCAGGTCGATCTGGCGCCTCACGGCCTCCGCCTGTTCGCCGCTGACCGCTTCGCTGAGGAACAAAGACAGGCTGGCTGAGCCGTCCCAGCTGCCGCTAAGCTGGCGCACGTTGTCGACGAGCAGGTGCAGGCCACTGGGCAAAGCCAGCGCGATGCCGATCACTGCCGCGGTCATCAGGGTGCTCAGCGGGCTGCGGCTCAAACGGCCGAGCGATGAGAGCGACATCTGCGCATGACGCAATAGCCAAGTAACGGGGTTGTGGTTACGCTTGAATTTGGGTGGCCCGCCCTGCCGCATCATCCGTACTCTCTCAGGTGTCACTCGCCACCCGCCCCTGGCGCAGATTGATAATCCGCCGCCCGAGCCGATTCACCAGGTCGACGTCATGGGTCGCGATCAGCAATGTCACGCCGACCTGGTTGAACTGCAGAAACAGCTCAATGATCTCGCGCGACAACTCGGGGTCGAGATTGCCGGTCGGTTCATCGGCCAGCAGCACCGGGGGTTTGCTGACCAGCGCACGCGCTATGCCAACCCGCTGCTGTTCGCCGCCTGACAGGGTGATCGGGAACACCTTCTCCTTCTTCAGCAGCCCGACCTTGTCCAAAGCGGCGCGCACCCGGCGCGTGACCTCGGCATGCGCCATACCGGCGACGACCAGCGGCAGGGCGGTATTGTCGAACACTGTGCGATCGTTAAGCAGGCGGTGATCCTGAAAGATCATACCAACCTCGCGCCGGTGGTAGGGGATATCGCGTGGCCTCAGCTTGTTCAGGTTGCGCCCGTTGACCCAAACCTGGCCGCGCGTCGCCCGCTCGAGCAGCCCGATCAGTCGCAGCAGCGTGCTCTTGCCGGCACCGGAATGGCCGGTGACGAAGGCCATCTCGCCGGGCTCGAGGTGCAGGCTGACGCCCGACAGTCCCTCATGGCCGTTGGCGTAACGCTTGGCAACATTGTCGAAGCGGATCACAAAATTGCCGGCCGCGGCCCGCAGCCCGGCCGGACGGCATCAGGCGCGCCGTCGTACAACGCGGCGATCCTAACCGAACAGCGCCTTGACGAACTCATCGGCATCGAAGGGGCGCAGATCCTCGATGGCTTCACCGACGCCGATGAAGCGGATCGGTATACCCAGGCGGTCGGCGATCGCGAAGATGATGCCGCCCTTGGCGGTGCCATCCAGCTTGGTCAGGATAATTCCGGTCAGACCGACCGCCTGGTGAAACTCCAGCGCCTGGTTGAGTGCGTTCTGGCCGGTGCCGGCATCGACTACCAGCATCACCTCGTGCGGGGCCTGCGGATCGATCTTTTGCATCACACGGCTGATCTTGCTCAGCTCTTCCATCAGGTTGCTCTTGGTATGCAGACGACCGGCGGTGTCCGCAATCAGCACATCCACGGCGCGCGCGGTCGCCGCCTCCAGCGCGTCATAGATCACCGAGGCCGCGTCGGCACCGCTCGCCTGTGCGACCACGGGTATGTCGTTGCGGTGTCCCCAGGCCTGCAACTGTTCTACCGCCGCCGCACGAAAGGTATCACCGGCGGCGAGCATGACGCTGTTTCCTTCCTCCTTGAAGCGGCGCGCCAGTTTCCCGATGGTGGTGGTCTTGCCGGCACCGTTGATACCCACCATCAGGACCACCAGCGGCCGGCCGGCGGTGGGCTCCGCGAAGGGTGCTTCGGTGCCGCGCAGGATCTCTGTCAGCCGTTCCCGCAATGCGGCGCCAAGGGCCTCCGGGTCGGCGAGCTCCTTGCGGCGCACCCGTGCGGTCAGATCGTCGATAATCCGCCGGGTGGCGTTCACGCCGACGTCGGCAGTCAGCAGAAGGGTCTCGATCTCGTCCAGGAGCTCGTCGTCGATCTGGCGCCGCCCAGTGAGCAGGTCGCCCAGCGCATCGCTGAGGCCGGCGCGGGTTCGCGCAAGGCCGGCCCGCAGTCGCTTGAACAGGCCCCGTTTTTGCTCTTGATCTTCCCGTGCCGGGGCATCCTGGGAATGTTTCTTGCGAAATCCGAACATGTTGGTATCGCTACTCAGGGAACTGTTTACGTAGCACGCCGGTCAACTGGGCCTGGATCCAGATCTGGAACATGGTTGATGGCGCCGGGTCTTGTTGCAAGAATCGCACGCCATCCATTGCAACGTTCGTTAGACGTGCCGCATCGTACCACCCGACGCGACGCGACCACACCCGGGAGAAGTTAACTTGAAGATTTTGTGCGTTCGGACTTGCCTGGCGGCCTTGTTGCTGGTCGCGTTGCCCGCCGCTGCGAAGATAAGCGAATTTCAGCTCGACAACGGGATGAAGGTTATCGTCAAACCAGACCACCGCGCCCCGGTCGTGGTTTCGCAGGTCTGGTATCGCGTCGGCGCCAGCTATGAGCCGGATGGGATCACCGGCATTTCGCACGCGCTGGAACATATGATGTTCAAGGGCACCAGGGACGTCGGCCCCGGCGAGTTCTCAAAGACCATCTCGGCGCTCGGTGGCACCGAGAACGCCTTTACCGGACGAGACTACACCGCTTACTTCGAGACCCTTGCGGTTGAGCACCTTGGCAAGGCCCTCGAACTCGAAGCGGACCGCATGCGCAACCTGCTGCTCGATGAGGCGGAGTTCGCGAAAGAGATTGAGGTGGTCAAGGAGGAGAGGCGCCTGCGGACCGAAGACAAGCCCAGCGGCAAGGTATACGAGCAATTCAACGCAGTGGCGTGGCGGGCTTCGCCGTATCAGACCCCGATAATCGGCTGGATGAACGACCTCGACCAAATGACGCTCGAGGACCTCGCGGATTGGTACCGCCGCTGGTATGCACCCAATAACGCCATCCTGGTGGTGGTCGGCGACGTGCAGCCGGAGGCCGTGTTCGAGATGGCAAAGCGGCATTTTGGCCCGCTACCCGCCAGTGATCTGGGCGAGCAGAAGGCACCGGCCGAGCCCCCGCAACGGGGCGAGACGCGGGTGGAGGTCAAGGTGCCGGCGCGCCAACCCTATCTGCTGATGGGCTACAAGACACCTGTGGTAGGGCATGCCAAAGAACCCTGGGAGCCGCATGCGCTGTTTGTGTTGTCCAGCGTACTCGACGGTGGCGATAGCGCGCGCCTTTCCCGCGAACTGGTACGTGGCAAGGGCATCGCGGCGTCCGCGGGGGCGGATTATGACACCTATAGCCGCCTGCCCGGCATGTTGCTGCTCGATGGCACGCCGCGCGACGGACGCACCGTCGCCGAGGTCGAAGCGGCGTTGCGGGAGGCAGTGGCGCGTATGCGCACCGAGCTGATCGACGAGGCCGAACTCGAGCGAGTCGTCACCAAGGCGATCGCCAGCAAGGTGTTCCAGGCAGACTCACTGTTTGCCCAGGCGATGGAGATAGGCATGCTGGAGACCATCGGTCTGGACTGGCGCTTGCTGGAGGGCGAGCTCGAGGCGCTCAAGGCGGTGACGCCTGAGCAGGTACGCACCGTGGCACAGCGCTACCTGGTCGATGAGAATCTCACGGTCGCGACGTTGACGCCGCTGCCGATGGAGCAGCAACCGCCGCGTCCCGCGGTGGCCGCCGAGGGAGGCCGTCATGGGGGTTAAACACCTGATAACAGCAGCGCTGTTGGCATTGGCCGCCGCGGCGCATGCGGGTCCGACGGTCGAGTCCTGGCAGACCAGCCACGGGACGAAGGTCATGTTCGTCAACGCCCCGGATCTGCCGATGGTGGACGTGCGGGTCGTCCTCGATGCCGGCAGCGCGCGCGACGGCGATCTGCCCGGATTGGCGGGATTCACCAGTGCCATGCTCACCGAGGGCGCTGGCGAATGGGATGCCGATGCGCTGGCCCTGCGTCTGGAGGAGCGGGCCATCCAACTGGGCAGCGGGTCGCTGCGCGACATGGCGTGGGTGAATCTACGCAGTCTGACGGAACCCGAGGTCCTGGAGGTCGCGCTGGACAGCGCCGCAGCCGTCCTCGCGGAACCGCGTTTCGATGCCGATGCGCTCGAGCGCGTCCGCCAGCAGATGCAGATTGCGGTACGGCGCAGTCTGCAGTCGCCCTCGACCGTCGCGCAACAGCGCTTCTTCCAGACCCTGTACGGCGATCACCCCTACGCGCACCCGCCGAGCGGGACAGAGGAGTCCCTGGCAGCGATTAGCCGCGACGACCTGGAACGCTTCCATCGCCGTTACTATGCCGCCGCGAATGCGGTCGTCGCCATCGTTGGCGCGGTGGACCGTCAGACCGCCGAGGACATTGCGGAGCGGGTCACCAGCCGTCTCCCGGTCGGCGAACACGCCCCGGAACTGCCGGCGCCACCGGCGGTCAGCGGCAGCGAGCTGCGCGAATCTTTTCCCTCCACGCAGACCCACATCTACGTCGGCCAGAGCGGCATGGCCCGCCATGACCCCGACTATTTCGCCCTGTATGTCGGCAATCATGTGCTCGGCGGCGGCTCGCTGGTCTCGACCCTGGGTGAAGAGGTGCGCAACAAGCGCGGGCTCTCGTACAGCGTGTACAGCTACTTCAGCCCGATGCGTGTCGAGGGTCCCTTTCTGATGGTCGCCCAGACCAAGAACGAGCAGGCGGACGAAGCACTCCAAGTGATGCGCGATACGCTGCTGCGGTTTGTCGAACAGGGACCGAGCGAGGAGGAACTCGAGGCCGCGAAACAGAACCTGATCGGCGGCTTCCCGCTGCGTATCGCCAGTAACGCCAAGATCGTCGAATATCTGGCGATGATGGGCTTTTACGATTACCCGCTGGACTGGCTCGACACGCTCCCCGGGAAGCTCGCTGCAGTCGACGTCGCGCAGGTGCGCGATGCCTTTGCCCGACGCATCAACGCGCCCGGCGGCATCGCCGTGATAGTCGGCGGAAGCGGCTGACGCTTGCCCGCGACGGCCAACCAGGTCCGCATCATTGGCGGCCGCCACCGCGGCCGCCGCTTGGGCTTCTCGGCGGGCTGGGGACTGCGTCCGACGCCGGACCGGGTTCGTGAGACGCTGTTCAACTGGCTGCAGACCGAGATCCACGGGGCCCGCTGCCTGGACC
>JBATKF010000386.1:0-10666 GCA_049669185.1 Sedimenticolaceae bacterium
GGAGGTGGAAGTCCTCTGCGATGAAGGAATAGCGAACCACATCGGCCCCGAGCCGTGCGCAGGTACTCGTGAGGGTATCGGCGAAGTGTCAGTAGGGGTGCGTGCAGGCCAGCCATTGAGCCGCGACAGAAAACTAGTCTCGGGTGCCGACGCTGTCTGTGTAGCGGAAGGCAAGACGTCTGAGTGCGCAACCGCGAGTACTCAGCCGACCCGGCGTGGTCGTAGAACCTGGCATGTACGCACGCTCCTTGTACGGGAACCGGGAGATCTCGAGTCTGACCAGCTGTCGTACCGAGCTGGCCCGCATCGGGAAGGCGAGGAGCCGTAGCCGATGATGAACGGACTCGAGAAGTCAGACTCCGCCATACGAGCGAAGAAGCCTGCGAACAAGGCCGGACAACCGGCGGCGGAGTGGGTGGAGCAAAGGGCGGGGACCAAGGGGAACACGGGTCAACCGCGCACGTGCCGGGCTCAGCACCGGGGAGGCGTGTCACAGGGGTTGGAACGTGTACGGAAAGCCGCAAGGCAACGGAAAAAGGAGAAGTTCACCGCGCTCTTGCACCACGTCACGGTCGATCAGCTACGGGAGGCTTTCTATGGGCTGAAACGCAACGCTGCACCCGGAGTCGACGATCTGAGGTGGGGGGACTACGAGGTGGAACTGGAGGAAAATCTCCAGGACTTACACGCACGGGTTCAACGCGGAGCGTACCGGGCACTGCCCGTCAGACGACGGTATATACCGAAGTCAGGCGGAAAACGACGTCCGTTGGGGATCGCTGCGCTGGAAGATAAAATAGTCCAGCGTGCGGTGGTCGCGGTGCTGAATGCGATATACGAGGAAGACTTCCTCGGATTCTCGTATGGCTTTCGGCCCAAGCGTAACCAACATCAGGCGCTGGATGCCCTGGCGGTAGGGATATGCAACACGCCGGTGAACTGGATTCTAGACACCGACATCCGGAGCTTTTTCGATTCGGTCAGCCAAGACTGGCTGATTCGATTTCTGGAGCATCGGGTCGGTGACGAGAGCAACATCCGCCTCGTGCGCAAATGGCTCAAGGCGGGTGTCCTGGAAGACGGAGAGTGGACCGTCAGTGAGGAAGGTACACCTCAAGGAGCGGTAATATCACCGTTGCTTGCCAACGTGTACCTGCACTACGTCTTTGATCTTTGGGCTGAGCGGTGGCGACGGCGAGAAGCCAAAGGTAACGTTCATGGCTAGCCTGGATCAGGACAAATGTCCTAGTGGGTTGGAACCCTGCATGCGGGCTTTGTGGTACGACGCGAAGGGTGAGTGGGATAGGGCCCATGAGATCGTGCAACAGCTAGACGATGTGATGGCCGCACGTGTACACGCGTATTCGCACCGTAAGGAAGGTGATGACTGGAATCCGCGCTATTGGCATCGGAGAGCCGGGTCGGCGTTCCCGGAAAAAACGAGCCTGAAAGAGGAGTGGGACTCACTGTTGCGGGAGTTGGTGAAGTGAAGTACAGAGTTTCCAGAGGGAGGCGCCCCATCAGGTATTGCAAATCCCGGTCTCCGCATTCATGACCGTTTCTGTTCGGTCGCAACCACGGTTCATGGCTCGGCTTGGCGTCTCTTAAAGATGAGAGCCCGGATGCCGAAAGCATCGTTTGTCAGTCGTGTATCCAGGCCGTTGGCGACTTCCTCTTAATGCTGATGAGTGTGTTCCGCTAATGGCTTGGGTACGCGGTGACATTCAAGATCACCTCTCTCCATCCCATGTCCTCGGCCGATAGGGATTAGCTGTGATGCCGCGGTGGCTTCACGAGTGCATCGCCGCATCCCAACAACGCAGGCTATCGGGTTCTTCATCGGAGAGTGTCGGTCACGTGTAGTCTCCGGACAAATCATTCGAATCTGACCTGAAAGGCTATGAGGCACCGGTATCGTGCGCGGGAATGTCCCGTGTACGCTTGATACCAGACCAAGCTCTGGCGATCCGCGACGGGGATCGACTGCTGCACTGCAATAGTCCGTTGTCAACACAGACCGGACATGCCCCGGTTCGGCGACTGGATCGCCGCCGATAACATGGAACTATCCTAGACGCCCAGCTGATCCATCCACCGCATCGGACATTCTATCCCAGAGGGTTCATGCTTGCGCCGGGCGATCATTCGCGCCATTTTGGGGTATTACGTCTGGCCGGAGACAGAACAGGAACGGTATCGATTGAGTGTCCCCAAGGAGCAGCATTTTCTCATCCGCCAGGCGGTGCTGCGCTCCTTGTTCGGTATTGAGGTCGATACCGAGGAGAGAATGAACGAAGCCCTAAATGGGTTCGACGACTGTTAACGCCGAGGTCGAAGCGCGGCTATTTGCCGCGGGGTTTGCCGTTGCGCGGGTGAGGCAATACTGACAGGGGCATTCACCTTACTGGCTCAATGCGTCAGGGTCGACGGGTCAAAATGGCAGCTCGTCGTCAAACGGGAATTCGATTTGACGACTGTCGCGATTGTGAGCGCATTCTGCCGCTTTGAGCATCTCGATGATCTCATCGCCGTAAGTCTCAATCAGCTGTTCGCGCAGTTGATCGAGAAACTGGATGACCAGGTAGGCTTCGTCCGCGCTCCAATGGGTGTATAGCCGAGTCACCGATAAGCTCATCGTGTCTGGCATCCTGTGGTGGCTTTCTTGGACTCGGGTTTCGTGCGTCGTTGACGCTTGGTCGTGATCGGTTTCCGTGCCGCGCGCTCCTTGGCCTCACGCATCCAACGAGCGTGGGTGGCTCAAGATCAGCCGCATACGCCAAGAGTTGCGCCAGACTGCCGTCAAACGGTAGCCGTGAAACCGTCCGGGTGGAACCCGCCGCCAGGTAGGCCGAGCGCTTCCGAGCGTCTTTACCCCAGTCGACGGCGATGATGTTCAATAGTCGTCCTCATGCGTACGGGAATTCACAATGTTGCCCATCATTTGGGGAATTGGCGATTCAGTGCCCCGAGCACATGGGGAGGTAAGTGCACTCGACATTCCTCGGTTAAGCAGCGCACGGCCCCGGCCGATACATATTGTTGATCCAGGTGGAAATGCTAATGGGTACCGCGGGTTAGCCTATATTGGCAACAAATTCGAAGGTTTAGCTCCACCAGTTTATAGATGAGGCCATGGAGGCGGAGAAAGGTGGCGACCCTCATACCCGCACTGAACAGCTGCAAGCCGCGAATGACGAGCGGAGAACGTCGTTTTGCCGAGCGACTGGAATCCAAGCTCGAGGATGACTATCTGCTGTGGTACGAGGTGGCTGTCGGGCCAAAAAACCTCCATCCCGACTTCATCGTGTTTCATCCGCGCCGAGGCGTCCTGATACTCGAGGTCAAGGACTGGCGTCTGGAAACGATTCAATCGATCAATAGGACGGCCGTGACCATCATTACGGCAACAGGTGCCAAGACGGTCCCAAGCCCCTTGGAGCAGGCGCGCCAGTACGCCCATGAGGTGGTCAATCTTCTGCAGAAGGATCCTGCACTCGTTGCGGACCACCAAGAGCGAAACCGTGGGAAGCTACTCTTTCCCTGGAGCTACGGGGTCGTGTTGGCCAACATCACGAGGCGCCAGTTCGAGTCGACTGACCTTGGCGAAGTGCTTTTACCGCATCGTGTCATCTGCAAAGACGAAATGTATGAAGAGGTTGATGAGGAGGCCTTTCAATCGCACCTTTGGGGTATGTTCCCCTGGAACTTTGGCGGCGTTCTGACATTGCCGCAGATCGATCGTGTGCGCTGGCATCTTTTCCCGGAAATCCGTATCGAGGCTCCAGAGCAGCCGGAAATATTTGACGACCATATCCCCGATATCATCCGCATCATGGACCTGCAACAAGAGCAGCTTGCGCGTAGCCTTGGCGAAGGACATCGAGTGATTCATGGTGTTGCGGGATCGGGCAAGACGATGATCCTGGGCTACCGTTGCCTGCATCTGGCACAGGCACTGCACAAGCCGATTCTGGCGCTTTGCTACAACAAGACTTTGGCTGCTCGACTGGCTGACATGGTGGCGGAAAAAGGGGCCTCCAAACAGGTGAATGTCCGCAACTTCCACGCCTGGTGCCGCGATCAGCTGACGCATTATCACGTGCCGCTTCCCGATTCCCGGAATAGTGGTGAGTATGCGGAGCAGTTGGTTGCAAGATTAATCGACGCGATCGACAAAGGGCAGGTGCCGCGCGGTCAGTATGGTGCCGTACTCATCGACGAGGGCCATGATTTTCAACCCGAATGGTTGGAATTGGTGGTCCAGATGGTCGACCCGGAGACGAATTCCTTATTGCTCTTGTATGACGATGCCCAGTCGATCTACGGCGGATGTCGGCGGAGATTCAGTTTCAAGAGCATCGGCGTGCAGGCACAGGGCCGGACCACGATCTTGAGGCTGAATTACCGGAACACGGCCGAAGTACTCAAGGTGGCCTACGAGTTCGCGAAGGACGTGCTAACGCCGGAAGATGCCGACGAAGACGGCGTTCCACTGATCCTCCCGGAGAGCGCCGAACGGCACGGACCAGTACCCGAGTTGATGCGCCTGCCCAGTTTTGCGCGGGAGGCAGACCACATAGCGAAAGAGTTTCAGCGCTTGCATGCCGAGGGGGTCAGCTGGAGTGATATGGCGGTCGTTTACCGGACCGGATTCATGGGCGAAAAGGTTGCCCAGCGCTTGCGGACAACCGGCATCCCAGTTTCCGTGTTGACAGGGAAGGGGAGTCGCAGGGGGCCGAAGGTGGATCCGAACAGCGTGAAGGTGGTGACCTGGCATTCGAGCAAAGGCCTGGAGTATCCGATCGTAGCGATCCCTGGGCTCGGTTACCTTCCCTACGAAAGAGGGGACGAGAGCGAAGAGGTGCGACTTGCCTATGTGGCGATGACAAGGGCAATGGACCGTTTGATCATGACTTGTCATCAGGAATCACCGTTCGTCAAGCGGCTGGCAGCAGCCGGTACCCGCTATGCGGCGTAATGTGGTCGGTCGCGGCGGAAGGCAGAGGTGGTGATTGAGCGGAGGTTTGAAGTCTGTTCGTTTCAACCTTGGTTATTCCAGAGAGGATGAATGAAGAGCAAGACAAGGATTGCCCTGCTGATCGATTGCGACAATGTTAGTCATACATCGATCGAGGGTGTGCTACAAGAATTGGCGAAGTACGGGACGGTCAACGTCCGTCATGCCCACGGCGATTGGAACAGCAGGAATCTGGCAGGATGGCGGGAAAAACTCCAGCCGAATGCGGTTCGACCCATTCAGCAGTTTGCGTATACCACAGGAAAGAACGCGACAGATTCGGCAATGATCATCGACGCGATGGATCTGTTATACAGCAAGACGGTCGATGCCTTCGCGCTGATGACGAGCGACAGCGATTTCACGCCACTGGTGATGCGTATGCTAGAAAGCGGTTTTCCCGTCTATGGATTTGGGGGGAAGAAGACACCGCAGCCATTTGTGCAGGCATGCTCGCAGTTCATCTACAACGAGAACCTCGAATCGGAATCGTCAGAAGAGAGTGGAAACGCAGAGCGTGTTACGAAGAGGACGCGCAACGAACTGCGGGGAGATACCGCGTTGGTCAAACTGCTGAGAACCGCTGTGGAGCAGTCTGCTGGAGATGACGGGTGGGCACACTTAAGTCGCGTTGGGCATTACATTTCGAACAACAGCTCTTTCTCCCCGGTCAACTATGGGTACAAGAAGCTCAGTGATCTGATCAGAGCGAGTGAGTTGTTCGAGGTGGAAATGCGGAACAACGGGACGGCGATGTACGTGAAAGATGGGCGCGTATGAGTCTTCGAGCATTCCATGTCAGATCGGCCTGATCCAGGTTGGCGAAGCGATGGTACGGGGCGAGGCAGCAGGGAAGCGTGTCCAAAAACGCGGGTGGCTGAAACGGTGAAGAAGAGGGGGACGTTCGCTGTTAATTCCCTGTTCCTGATCCCGGTATAGAACATCTGGCTAGCATTAAATTATATTAAAACAATGAAATACGGACGTTTCTTTACATGCTGTGGAGATATTGAGGCATGGAATTCGCTGTAGATTTCGCGTTATCAGGGAAGTTTTCACTGAGGCGGGTTGCGGCTAGACTGAGCCCACCGCCAATACGCTCTATAAAACAATAAGATAGAAATCCATCCCATCCTCCGTCCCACCCTTCGTCAGCGATAGAACGCCACAAAGAAAGGCGCCGCGACCAAATGGCCGAGATGTTGGGCGTCTGACTTCCTTCTGGCGATGACTCGGTCCATCCGTGCATCGACGTTGGCGTTAATCTGGCAGGTTAGTGGCTCGGCTGCTGCGCCTGTAGCCGTAGGATCATGCCTACATGTCCTGCCACCTCGCCGATTTCCCACCCGAACGCTTCGCCATCCACGCGTATTGCGTTTGCGGGCACGGTGCGCAGATTGATCTAGAGGCGCTTCAGCCGACCCTTACAATCGACGCACTGCGGGCGCGGCTAAGGTGCGGTGCCTGCGGTGGTCGGGATGTCTCGATCAGGATCGGGTGGACGGCTGCGGGTGGATTCAAGCATTCGGCAGGTGCGGCGCTCTAGTCCGCTTACAACACGGAGCTGACCTTAAGGAATCTCTGATAGAGGCTGCCCGCATTCTTCAAGGTGAATCCTACTGGGACGACAAGCACCACAATCCTTAGCTGAAGGTCACGCACGCTAACGGCCGCTGTCTGGTCCAAGAGCTAGGTCGCTTTAACGAATTCTTAAAACGTGTCGAAATTGCTACTGCGTGTCAGAGTTCTTGCGAATTTTTCACATTATTTTCTTTCAATTTCCACAAACACGAAGCAATTGGTGCATCTACATTTGCCCTCAGGTTTGAAACCAAAGCTCATCTGATTTTCATTTCAGTAGAGGACGCTGCCATGAACCCTAGAAAATTGGACTCCGTGCTTCTTGGTCTCGCGGTCGCCTTCGCATTTGTTTTTCCCTGCGCTTCCACCGCAGTTGATTTCATAGATGGCGGATCGGAAAATTCTGAGAAGGTGTCGCTTGGGCAGCTGCTGTTTTTTGACAAGGAACTCAGTGGCAACCGAAACATCTCTTGCGCGACTTGTCATCACCCCCTTGCCGACACCGGTGATGGTTTATCTCTACCGGTTGGCGAAGGTGGTCGAGGACTGGGTGTCATGCGTGATACGGGGACCGGTCCCGAAGCGATCATCGAACGCGTTCCTCGTAACGCGCCGCCGATCTTTGCGCTCGGCAGCGTCGACGTAACCCGGATGTTTTGGGATGGCCGAATTGAAGAAGATCTCGATTTCCCAAGCGGATTCCTCTCGCCGGCTGGTGACCAGTTGCCGCATGATCTGGAGAATATCGTCGCGGCACAGGCCATGTTCCCAGTGACGTCTCCGGCCGAGATGGCTGGCGCGCCTGGTGATGTCGACGTGTTCGGACAACTCAATGAAATTGCGGGACCCGCGGAAGCCGCTGACTTCACGGAGATTTGGGAGCGACTGGCGGCGCGTTTACGCTCGATCCCGGAATACGTCGAGCTTTTCAAGGCTGCGTTCCCTGAAGAGATTGATGAAGATTCTGATATTCGTTTCTCTCACGCAGCCAACGCTATCGCCGCTTTCGAGATCAGTTCTTGGCGGGCAGACAATACCCCGTTTGACCGATACGAACGCGGCGAACGCAGCGCGCTGAGCCTTGAAGCGAAGCGCGGCATGCGTTTGTTTTTCGGCAAGGCAGGGTGTGACAACTGTCATTCCGGCAACATCTTCAGTGACATGGCGTTCCACGCGATTGCGATGCCGCAGGTTGGGCCGGGTAAAGGTCATGGATCAGGGCCTGAAGATTGGGGTCGCGGCCCGATTTCTGGAGACCCTTCGGATAACTTCAAGTTTCGCACCCCGCCGCTGCGCAACGTTGAGCTGACAGCACCTTTCGGTCACTCAGGAGCCTATAATACCCTGGAAGAAGTAGTCCGTCATCATCTTGACCCAGTTGCTTCCCTATATGCCTACGATTGTGAACAACAACCTGTCCTACCATCGCGAGATGACCTCGACGAAGAAGACTGCGAGGTGATGAATAGCGGAGCGTTGGTAGCATCTATCGCTGACGCTAACGAATTACCACCAAAAGCTCTTAAAGATAGGCAAGTGGCGGAGATCCTGGCGTTTCTCCGCGCCCTTACGGACCCGGATTCGGTCGATCTGAGAATTGATGTGCCGAAGTCAGTGCCGAGCGGCCTGTCGATAGTTGAGTGAGGGCCGAATTGCCGCTTTCTTATTCACACTGGGGAACCCTGCACCGGCTGGATACTGCGGATGCACTTGTGCACTGTGACGTCGGTTTATGGGCGGGAGCGCCAGCACGCCGACCCCCGGCGCGTGGAGCATCATGGTGCTGAATTCGCGTCCGGGATTATGTCCGTTCATGGCCGAAAGCGCCAGTAAGCCGAACGAATAAACCGCGCCTACGCGAAAGTCTGAGCGAATTACTCGGGCTTGAGTCCGCAACCAACACTCAACGGACGTTCGGGGCTGCGTTTGTTGGCCGCACCGTAAGCGCCCTCGAATCAGCGTCTTTTCATTCCCGCGCATGTGACGAACACTGGCTCCTATCATCCAAAATTGAAGTCCGTGATGAACGACAGCGAATCACCGGACACGCGCGAGCGGTACTGGAGAGCACAGATTGATGCCTGGCAGGTATCGGGTCAAAGCCAGCAGGCATTCTGCAAGGCCAACGACCTGAATTACCCGCGCTTTGGCTATTGGCTGCGCAAGTTCCGGCACCTACTTTAAGCGCATCTGCCATCGGTAGCAGTTTCATCACAAAACCGAAATAGTTCTGTAGGTTCGTGCAAGTAGCCTTTTTGCGTTTCTCGATTGGAAGGGCCGATGACGGCATCGGGACATTGGAGAAGACACATGTCTAATGAAAATCGCGGTGAGATTGGCGACAAGAACGAGCTTGACGATCGCGAAATGTATCCGATCAGCGAACCAGAGGACATCGAGGATTTTGCAGACATCGACGACGCTGATCAGAGGTACGAGGACGAACTCGATTTTCCTGATGAGGTCTTCATTGACAATTTCGATTACCTGCCGCCAGACGATGAGGGACGCTCAGGACTCGAGCTTCGTCAGCCACTTTGTCGCTTCGATTTCGGCGCGGTAGTCGAGGAGTAAGCCGATGCATAGATCCTGCGTCATCAAAACTTAATCCATGCGAAATATTCTCTTTGTAGCCGGGAGTTTTGAAAAGTGGGCGACACTATCCCGGATGACAGACAAACCGCACGAGCAATGATCGGGAGGCGACCTAATGGCATCAAAATCGAAAGATGATGATCAACGCAGCAGTTTCTCCCTTGACCCGGACGCCGACAAAGAACTGGTCGAGGAACGTATTGCTCATAACATTGAAGATCAGGTCCGTGGCCTTGACGAGGAAGAGGTCGAACACGCCGTCAAAGAGAAGTACGAGGAACTGCTTGAACACGCCAAAGTGAAGCAGCATGTGCCTACGCTTACAGAAGGGGGCGTCAGAGGTGAGTTTCGACACAAGAAGAGCAAGAAAGGGCAGGCCATGGAATTTGGCAGAGTTCTTGTGGCTATAGACGGCTCTGAAGAGTCTCTCGATGCGCTGGACGTGTCGATGAAAGTGTGTAGGGACAATTCGGCGGAACTGGTCTTGATGTGCGTAGCGAATTTGGATTCGTTTCCCCGTACTCTAAGAGGCTTGGCTGGACTGGAAGCTTCGGAATTGGGTCCGCAAGACCAGAGATGGCCGAGTCTGGGACGTTTACCCCTTTGGATCGCAGAGGCTCTTGAAGTTATCAAGACCCAAGGCTCTCACCGTAGAGTCGTCGACGAACTAGCAGCACAGATTCTAGAGAAAGCAAAGGCCAAGGCTGCATCGGCGGGTATAGGGAACATCAAGTTGGAGCAAGGCAGCGGTAGTCCTGCTGAAGAGATCGTTAGACGCTGCAAGTCTCTGAATGTCGACTTGGTGGTGGTGGCGCCAAGACATTTCGAAGCTGGCTCGCCCCCGGATCACAGCATCGCCAATGCGGTTTCTCAATCGAGCCCCTGTAGCTGTTTGTTGGTTAAACCTGCGGGCACGAATCTCGGCGAGCATTGACCGGGCGCCTGTTTTTACGCCTGGGTGGACTTGGCGTAGTTTTGGGCGCGGTGAATTTCCCTTTCTGGCCGGGAGCGCCTATTCCCGGCCTCCAACGTACAGATTCCTGACAGCTCGCAACCACGCGTCCGTTATGATCGGTATTAACCGTCGCTTGCCTGTCAGGCGCAGCCAGTCACCATTTCGTCGCGCAACTGCAACGGTCAACCACCCCGGAATTTATTACGATCTCGGCCGTCGGCGGCCACCATCGGCAACACTATGAACAACAAAATCCTGAACGTGCTGTTCTTGTGCGAAAGCAACTCGTCGCTGAGCATCTTCGGCGAAGCCATCCTGAACCGTATGGGAAAAGGCCGATTTCGTGCCTACAGTGCTGGCAACGCGCCGAAGACGGGCATCGATGAACCGACGCTGTACCAGCTGGAGCACAACAACTACGCCCGCGAAGGATTGCGGGTCAATGACTGGAACGACTATGCGGGCCCGGATGCACCGGCGATGGATTTCGTCATAGCGCTGTCCGACAAGGTGCCCGT